>NC_011296.1:1281267-1642535 GCF_000020985.1 Thermodesulfovibrio yellowstonii DSM 11347 | reverse complement strand
CAATGACCTTGTATGGGATAAAGTGAAGGCTCTATCGGACTGTAAAATCATTTACATGACTGAGATAGGACCGCCTTCTGCTGCAAGGCTCTCTCAGAAGGGAATTATGCCCCTTAAAGTAAAGGAGGGAAGCTCAATTGAAGAATGCCTTGAAAAACTTTACGAAACAATAAAAACATCGCCGCCACCATGGCTAAAAAAATTACTCAATAAAAAGGAGGAATAACTATGAAAATGATTAGAGCATTCATAAGACCAGAGAAAGAGCAGGAAGTAGTCCTTGCCCTTGAAGGCGCAGGATATCCATCTCTAACAAAGATGCCAGTCTTTGGAAGAGGTAAGCAGAAGGGACTGCAGGTTGGACCAGTTCATTACGATGAACTTCCAAAAACGCTTCTAATGATGGTTGTAGACGATGAGGATGTCGATAAAGTAGTAAAAATTATTGAAGATAAGGCTCGCACAGGATTCATTGGTGATGGAAAGATTTTTATAAGCCCTGTTGAAAAAGCCTTTACAATAAGAACAGGAAAGGAGGGACTATGAAAGAGATTGTGGCAATAATAAGAAGAGATAAAACACCTGTAACAAAGAAGGCACTGGAGGAACTTGGCTTTCCATCTCTTACTCTTCAAGGTGTTGAAGGTAGAGGAAAACAGAAAGGTGATGCCTGCATAGAAGAGCTTGACTCTGATTTGCCTGAAAGCTACTGCACTGCTGTGAAACTGAAACCAACTCCCTCAACCTATGCCCTTGAACACAGTCTTCCTAAGGTAGCCCTTTTTGTGCCTAAGAGAATGCTTACAATAATTGCTCCAGATGAAGTTGTGGAACTAATCATAAAGAAAATAATTGAAGTTAATAGAACAGGAAAGCACGGAGATGGAAAAATATTTATATGTCCAATACAAAAGACAGTTAGAATAAGAACAGGGGAGGAAAATGAAAAAGCAATCTCTTGAGGAAGGAGTAATCAATACACATCCCTGCTTTTCAGAGAGAGGTCATGAAAGATATGGAAGATTGCATCTTCCTGTAGCACCAGTCTGTAACATAAGTTGCAATTACTGTAATAGAAATTATGATTGCGTAAATGAATCAAGACCTGGAGTATCAAGTAGAATTATTACACCATTGGAAGCTTTAAAAAGAGTGTTAGTAGCAACTGAGAGAGATAGAATCTCTGTTATTGGAGTAGCAGGTCCAGGGGATCCTCTTGCTAATGAGTCAACTTTTAATTTTTTTAAACTTGTAAGGAAAGAGTTTCCTAATATTTTTCTCTGTCTTTCAACCAATGGACTTCTTTTACCTAAGAAAGTAGAAGTTTTACAGGATTTAGGAATTTTTACGGTTACAGTGACAATTAATGCCATTAATCCTTCTACTGCAGAAAAGATTTATGCTTGGATTTTGTACGATGGGAAGTTAATGAAGGGCAGAGAAGCTTCTGAATATCTTCTTGAGAACCAATGGAATGGCTTGGAAATGCTTACGGACAGAGGTTTCTGTGTAAAGGTAAATTCTGTGTTAATTCCAGGAGTAAATGAGAGAGAGATTGAAAATATTGCCGAAAGAGCAAGAAGGCTTAAAGCTAAAGTGATGAACATCATTCCTCTTATACCAAACGGGAAAATGATTAATTTACAAAAGCCATCCTGTCAGGTATTAGAAGATATTAGAAAGGTTTGCGAAAAACATATAAGACAGATCAGACACTGCAGGCAATGCAGAGCAGATGCTTTTGGTAGTCTTGAAGAAGATAAAGATATTGAGCTTGAATTAATAAATAATGCTTTAGCTTTTGACTACTGTGAATCAGTTTAGTATTTTACCAGGCATAAAAGGATAAATTTTAAAACCTCTTCCCTCCAATCTTTTATCCTTTATGCCAGGTATTTAATTTTACAAAAATGCAAATTCATACAAAAATGTAGAATTTTTCACTACTAATCTTCTTGAATTTCTTAATTTTTTATATGGCATAACAATTGAAATAAAAAAAAGAAATATTTGAAGTTTTTAAAATGTATGAAATTTTAAAGGAGGGCTAAAATGTTTGGAACTTTATCAAAATTAATGAATAAAAGAAATGGAAAAAGCTATCAAAATCAACAAGGAAATAATAATGAATTAATGGAAAAAATTTTAAGTAAATCTATTGAACTTGTTGATCTTTCTCCTCTAATTGAAAAAGAAGCAGAGGTTTTAAAATCAGGCACAGAAAAAATTGATGGAGTAGTTAATCTTGTTTCAAAGGAGATGGATGCAGTCAGGACAGTATTAGAGGAAGTTTCCATTTCTGCTACCGAAAATTTAAAAAGAGTATTCAGGGTAAGTGAAAATATAACCCTTACTAAGGAGAGTTTTAAGGAAACAGAAACAAGCATGCTTTCAATTAAACAGGCTGTTGAAACTCTGGTATCTACTACATTGAGTGTATACGATGCTATTAAAATGATTTCATCTCTTGCCACAACAATAAAGGAAATCGCAGATAAAACCGAACTATTATCCCTTAATGCATCTATAGAAGCTGCTCGTGCTGGCGAACATGGTAGAGGCTTTGCAATCGTAGCAGAGGAAGTAGGAAAACTCGCCCATGCAACTATGTCAGCAACAAAAGATGTTTCATCAAAAACCAAAAATATATTCTCTCTTATTGAAAAAATAAAGATTGAAACTAATATTATTGAAAAACAGGTGCAGAAAACCTATGTTAAGGTTACTGAAAATAGAAAGAAATTTGAATCCATAGATACTCCTCTTGAAGAGCTTGTCCGAAATGCTGAAAAATTAGAAAATGTGTCAGATAATTTAAAAAATACAGTTGACAATGTGGAACAATCGTTATATGTATTGTCGAATTTCGTAAAAAATGCCGTGCTTTCCTCAAATAATCTAAAAGGATTTGCAAATAAACTCCATACATTATCGGAAGAACAGATTTTAGATATAGGAAAAGTAAGAAGCAGAATTCATAAATATGCCAGAGAGATTGTAGAAAACGCAACTCTTTCAAGGGAGCTTAAATCAATGTTTCATTTCACTATGGAGCAATATCTTAGAGAATTAATTTATCAATATGATATTTTTGAACTTCTCTATGTCACAGATGAAAAAGGTGTTCAAATAACTGAAAATGTGTCAAGAGGAGAGTTCAAAGCCCAATATGGTTCTACAGGATATGGTGAAGACTGGTCAAATAGAAAATGGTTTATAGAGGCAAAAAAAAGGCTTTCAACTTATATTTCCGATATTTATATTTCAGTTGCTACAAATTCTTACTGCTTTACAGTCTCTTCTCCCATATTTAATGAAAAAGGAGAGTTTATAGGAGTTTTAGGAGCAGATGTTGATTTAAGAAAAATAATTGAGTTTGGAAATCAGAGAATAGTTTAATAAAAGAATGCTTTCTCTATTATTATGAAAAGCGCCTGAATCTTCAATATTTTTTCATTTATCTTCCCTTTGTCATTCTGAACGAAGTGAAGAATCTCTTCACGTCCAAGGGAAAAGACCTTTCGCTTTACCTCAGTATGACTCTTTCAGGACAAGTTTTCGTATTCATCAAGGGGGACGAAATGGAATAGTTAATATAATTGAATAGCCTCTATGAAGATATTTACAAAATTGTAAAGTTCTACATAATTGTAATTTCTTTTGTTTTAAAAAATCTTTAAATTTCAAAGAGTTTTATCTGGCACGAATTTAGCTTTTATAAATAAAAAAACTCAATGGAGGTGCTGTTATGAGACATTTTAAGTATTTAGTATCGGTAGTCTTGGTTATTTTCTTTTCTTTTTCCTTGGCAATGGCAGAGGAAGTTAAAAAAGAAGAACCAAAACAGGAGGACAAAGTAACGGGTAGTGTTTCTGCAGGAATTTACAGCAGGTACATATTTCGTGGTTATGAACTTAGTTCAGGTAGCGTTGTAATTCAACCATCTGTTACAGTTTCTTACAAGGGTTTTTCTGTGAATTACTGGGGAAACATTGATACAAATGAAAGACAAACCCAGAGTTTTGTTCCAGACAGACCAAGCAGAAAAAGCTTTAATGAGTCTGACCTTACACTGAGTTATACTTATCCAATTGATAAACTTTCTTTGACAGGTGGTTATATCTACTATGGAACAAAATATACTGATGAAACAGAGGAAGTTTTTTTAAGTGCAAGTTATGATATTATTTCAAAACCTACACTTACAATTTACCGTGACATCTCTGCATATCCAGGCACCTATGTGAATCTGTCCTTTTCTCATTCTTTTGAGGTTTACAAAGACATAACCCTTGACCTTGCAGCATCCTTTGGCTATTTCAAGGGCGATGATTCTTACTGGAGAACCTATGACAGTAGCACAGGAGAATACACAGGCAAAAAATACAGTGCTTTTCACGATGGAAAGCTTCAGGCAGGCTTTACAATACCAGTTATGAAAAATGTAACTGTTCAGCCAGTGGTTCAATACTGGTTTCCTCTTTCAAACAAGGCAAAAAGAGTTGTTGATGGCAGTTCTTATAATCACAATGGACATCTTGATGACACATGGGTAGCAGGCGTAGGTATTACTTTTAGCTTTTAAAGGAGGGAAAAAATGAAACGATTGATTACAATATTTTTACTTATTTTGATGGTATTAGCGTTATCAACAAACATAATATTTGCTGAAGGAGATATTCCTCAGCCGCAAGCCCAACCTGGGCTAACAGGGCAGACAGCACAGCCTCAGCCAAAGCTTGATACAGGTGATACTGCATGGATGATTGTAGCAACAGCTCTTGTTATGCTGATGACAGTGCCAGGACTTGCACTGTTTTACGGTGGTTTGGCTAAAAGAAAGGATGTGCTTAACACTATTGCTATGAGCTTTGTAGCCTATTGCTTGGCAAGTTTCCTATGGATAGCCTATGGATACAGCTTAGCTTTCTCAGGTGATATTGGTGGAATAATTGGACAGTTTAATAAAGCTTTTTTGAGCGAGGTAAAGATTGATTCATTGCAGGGAACTATACCAGAGGTTTTGTTCTCAATATTTCAGCTTACCTTTGCTGCAATTACAGTAGCTTTGATTAGTGGAGCCTACATTGAAAGAATGAAGTTTTCAGCATGGGTGCTCTTTACAATTCTTTGGATGAGCCTTGTCTATGTTCCTATTGCTCACTGGGTATGGGGTGGAGGATTTCTTGCAAAGATGGGAGCTCTTGATTTTGCTGGTGGAACAGTTGTTCATATTAATGCAGGGGTCGCTGCTTTAGTTGGAGTTCTCATACTTGGTAAAAGAAAAAATACTCTGCTTGTTCCAAATAACCTTACTCTGGTTGCAATTGGTGCTGCGCTTCTTTGGTTTGGATGGTTTGGATTTAACGCGGGAAGTGCAGCTGCATCAAACGGGCTTGCTGCACAGGCATTCATAAACACAAATACAGCTACAGCAGTAGCAGCACTTGCTTGGATGTTTACAGAGTGGGCAGTGACAAAGAAACCTACTGTGCTTGGACTTGCATCAGGTATGATAGCAGGTCTTGTTGCAATTACTCCTGCTGCAGGCTTTGTAAATATCATTGGTTCAATAATAATTGGAGCTCTGGCAGGATTTATATGCTACTTCAGCGTAACAGCAATGAAACCAAAGCTTGGTTATGACGATGCCCTTGATGTATTTGGAATTCACGGTGTTGCAGGAATAATTGGTGCAATTTTAACAGGAGTTTTTGCAGACCCTGCAATTAATGAGGCTGGTAAAGGACTTCTTTACGGAAATCCAGAACAGCTATGGACACAGACAATTGCAGTGTTAGTAACAATAGTTTACACAGCAATAATGACTGCGTTAATATTCTTAGTGATTAGAATATTCATGAAGATTAGAGTTACTGAGGAAGAGGAAATTATAGGACTTGATTCATCTCAGCATAGTGAAAGGGCGTATAACCTATAAAAAGGAGGAATACGATGAAAAAGATTGAGGCAATAATTAAACCCTTTAAATTTGAAGAAGTAAAAGAAGCCCTTGTTCTCGCAGGTATTCAGGGAATGACAGTTACAGATGTAAAGGGTTTTGGTAGGCAGAAAGGACATGTAGAGATTTATAGAGGTAGTGAACTTGAGGTTTTATTTATACCCAAGATAAAGATTGAGGTTGTTGTGCCAGATAGCCTTGTAGAAAAGGTAGTTAAAGTCATACAGGAAAAAGCATACACTGGCAATGTGGGTGATGGTAAGATATTTATTATTCCTGTTGAAGATGCAGTAAGAATCAGAACAAAGGAAAAGGGTGAACAGGCAGTTTGATATTCGGTCTTTGCATTACAAGGCAGGCTCTACCATGCCTGCCTTTTTTATTGCTTTCTGCTTACAATTTTTTATTGTGCTATAATTTTATAGTATGGAGAAAATTAAAAAACTCTCAGGACTTTTTAGAAAATATAACGTAGCCCTTGCCTATGTGTTTGGTTCTCAAAAGAAAAGGGCTATAAATACTTTATTCAGATTTATATAATGAACTATCTGAATTTTTTAAGCCTTATACATTAGATTTAGTTTTTCTTTAGGAATGCCATAGCTTACTACAAATGGAAGCAATTGAAGGTGAGTGTATCTATAAGATTTCAGACCAATTCAAAGAAAATTACGAAATGCAGATTTTAAGGAAGTATCCAGATGTTAAATATTTATTTGATAAATATTTTGAAGAGGCTTTGGATGAATATTAAATAGATGGTAAATTGACTCCTATATCTATTGTCTCTTCCATTTCTTAACCGCAAATGTTATAATAGTTTATCGGCAATTGTTTGCCGTCCAATGTATGACCAGACATAAAAACATAGAATTGAAGGCACTTTTTGAGGTAAGCAGAGTTTTAACGTCTTCCTTTGACCTTGCGCAAAATCTATATTCTGTCCTTGAAATTTTATCAAAAGAGCTTGATATGAGAAGAGGTAGTATTTTTATCTTTGATAAAAAGACAGAAGAAATCAGTATTGTTGCTGCCTATGGATTAACTCAAGAAGAGATGAGCAGAGGAAGATATAGAATTGGTGAAGGTATTGTAGGCAAAGTTATAGAGACAGGGTTGCCGATGTTTATTCCAGATATAGAGAAAGAACCTCAGTTTCTTAATAAAACAGGAAGTAGACCTAATAAAAAAGGCATTTCTTTTCTTTGTGTTCCTATAAGAATAGAGGATGAAATACTTGGTGTTATATCTGCTGACAGAATTTATGCTGAAGAGCAAGGAGATGTGGATGATGACTTAAGAGTGCTTTCTGTGGTTGCCTCTTTAATTGGACAGTTTATCAAATTATGGGAAAGCTATAAAATCATGGAAGATGAAAATATTATTCTGAGAGCTCAGCTTAAGGACAGATACAATTTTCCCAATCTTGTTGGACAGTCACCTTCTTTTCAGGCAGTTCTTAAAACAGTAATGAAAGTTGCTTCAACAGATGCCACAGTGCTACTGTTTGGAGAATCTGGCACAGGTAAGGAGCTTATAGCAAAGACAATTCATTTTCAAAGTAAAAGAGCAAAGGGACCCTTTGTTGCAATAAACTGTGCAGCAATTCCAGAAAATCTTCTTGAGGCAGAACTTTTTGGTTCAGAAAAAGGTGCATTCACAGGTGCTGTAAAAAGAATTGGTAAATTTGAACAGGCAAATGGAGGCACTATTTTTCTTGATGAAATAGCAGAGTTACCACTCTCACTTCAGCCAAAGCTACTGAGGGTGCTTCAGGAAAGAACAGTTGAGCCTCTTGGTTCATCAAAAACTATTAGGGTAGATGTAAGACTCATATCAGCTACAAACAAAGACCTCTCAGAGGAAATAAGAAAGGGAAACTTCAGGGAAGACCTATTCTGGAGGCTTAATGTTATTCCAATTTATATTCCACCTCTAAGAGAAAGAAAAGAGGATATTCCTCTGCTTGTGGAGTACTATCTTAAGAGTTTCTGCAATATTTATAGAAAATCTGTTTCAATTGATGAAGAAGCCTTAAAAGTGCTTGTTTCCTATGATTGGCCCGGAAATGTAAGAGAACTTGCAAACACTATAGAAAGGCTTGTTGTCATGACAGAGAGTAGTAAAATAAAGGTCTACGACCTTCCTGATACTGTTAGAGGGGTTTTTAAATTAAAGCCCTATTCCTTAGGAGATTTAAAGCTTCCCACAGAGGTTGAGGAACTTGAAAGAATTAGAATAATGGATACGCTGCCAAAATTTAATTTCAATATAAGAAAAACCGCACAGGCTTTGGGTCTTACTGAAAGGCAGCTTAATTATAGAATAAAAAAATACGGAATTATTATAAAAAAGGGAGTAAATTTACATGATAGCGATAATTAAGAATATAAAGACAGAAGGTCCTGGCAGTATAGAGAATTATTTAGTTGAGAATTCCACGCCTTATAAAATTTTTGAATCAGAAGATGGCGATACACCCTCAACTCTTGAGGGCTATAGCGGTTTAATAGTAATGGGTGGACCTATGGGGGTTTATGAGATGGATAAATATCCCCATCTTAAGGTGGTTTCAAGGCTTATAAGAGAGGCAATAAATAGAAATCTAAAGGTGCTTGGAATATGTCTTGGCGCTCAGCTCATTGCCTATACACTCGGTGCAAAGGTATATAAAGGACATGGCGAAGAAATAGGCTGGCATGATATAGAACTTACCGGTGATGGTTTAAGGGACCCTGTAATGATTTCTCTTGCAAAGCATCCTTCTGTTGGTGATGTATGGAGAAAATTTAAAGTATTTCACTGGCACGGAGATACCTTTGATTTGCCTATTGGGGCAGTGCATCTTGCAAAGTCTTCAGTCTATGAAAATCAGGCATTTAGATACAAAGATAATGTCTATGCTTTGCAGTTTCATATTGAAGTAACAAAAGAGATGCTAATTGAATGGTTTGAAGACCATCCTTTAAAAGAGCAGATTCTTACTGAAGCAGAAAAAATGCTCTCCGAATACTCTCAGCGAGCAAAGAATTTTTATAAAGCTTTCTGGGGCGAATAAATTTTATTTGATTGAAAGCAGGTTATTGTCAAATGTGAGAATTTCTGCTTTAAGTTTGCCAGAATAATAAATTAATGAAGCATCTGTAAAACTTAAAAGAAATTGAGAATTTTCCATGATTTTTAATATTTCTTCCCTAGGTGGTATTTCATTAATTATCATTATTGTATTGAAAAAATCATTAATTATTCTGAATAAATTTGATGAGAGCATATTTTGTTCTCTTGCTCTTCTGCATATAACAGTTACTGTTTCTTGAAAAACTAAGAAATTAGAAGCAAATATACCTTCAGTTTGCACAAAAAGTTCTAAAGCTCTTTTATGGTGAACATCTTTTGAAGACAGAAAAGCAACAATAAAAGAGGTATCAAGAAGATAGAAATTTTCATTCATATATATTTTTCTTGTCCTCTATCGCATTCCCTTGAAGACTGAGGCTACCGATAAAGGATTTTAAAAGATTTTTGTTGCCTTTACCAACAACTATCGGAAACCCTAAGGCGCGAAAAATACGAACAGCATCATGTGTAACAAAATCAAGTATAGTAAAATCATGTCCTAAATCTTCTAAAACAAATAACAAAGCTTTTTTAATAGGAATAAGTTTTCCTTCTAAAACAAGATAATAATTGGAAGTTTGCCCTTTTTGCGGATAAGATTCTTCTTTGTATTTTGATAAAATTTTTAAAACATCATCTTTACATATAGTTATTTTTTTTCCCCGCAACGTAAACTCTTTTTTTTCTTCCACTATTAACAAATTAACACCTCCATAAAAGTTTTATTAATAAATATACTATATTTATTTTTGGAATGGCAAGATAAAACTTTAATGCCAGCCCGAGCCTAAAGAACTTCTGAAATAAAAAAAGAAATAAAATAATCTACTAACTAATAATTTTATCCAGCTCAAGTTCCTTTAATTTAGCCTCCGTAGGTTTGGTGGTTTCAGGATCCCAACCTCTTTCTTTGTAATATTGAGTTAGCATGTCACGGAACTTAGCCCTATCAAGTACAGCACCTTTTTTCGGTCCTATTGTGAAGGCATCTTCAAAAAAGCGGTCAGGTAACCAATCATCTTCTCTTCGGAAGCCCTCACAGTAGTTGAAGAGCTTTTCTAAGTTAAAGACTCTCTCTCCTGCCTTAAGAAACTGTGCTCTGTCATATTCAACTCCTGTTATTGCACTGAGCATGGAAATTATTGGTTCTTCATAGACTTTATCCATGGCAGCGAATAAACATACTCCTGTTGAGTCAATCATAGCCCTAAAATTCTGCGCTTCAACACTGTCACCATTTAAGTGACATCCACCCCTGTTTGCAGTAGCATAGCAGAGTGCTCTTGGCGGATTTGCTTGAATGTTGTGGGCAGCAAGCTCAAGTCCTTTTACATGTATGGCAAACTTTTCACTACCCTGACCAATTTTTTGAAATAATGCCTTTACACCCTTTGAGGCAAGGTCTCCGATCCCGTCTCTGTATGCAATTTTTTGTACTATGGCAAGGGTTGCATCAACGCTTCCCCATTTAAGCTCAATTCCGTCAAGGAATTTTCTATTAATCATTCCCTTTTCATAGGCTTCCATTAGAAATCCGATAACTGCTCCAGTTGAAATTGCGTCTAAACCAAGGTCATCAACATTATAGATTATCTTGAGTAAACCAGCCATGTCTGATATTAAAAGATTAGAGCCAAGCATTGTTCCGGTTTCATACTCTGGCCCATCATGAACAATACCACCATATTTACCCTTTGTGCGGCCGCTCTTTTTGCAGGCAAGTGGGCAATACATACAGGCAATATCCCTTACCCAGACATCCCTTCTTGCTGCCTCTGCACCAATTTTATATGCTTCCGGGAAAGTGCCTTCTCTGAAGTTACGCACTGTTTCTGTGCCTTGATCACTACTTTTTACAATATAGCCAGCTGTTCCATAGGATCTCCAGTTTTTTGTATTAGGAGAGTTGTTTAACACTAATCTGGCTTTTTCAAGAATTTCAATAAATTTTTTATGATGAGCAACATCGGGCTGCTTACTTCCCTTTACTGCAATAGCTTTTAAATTTTTTGAACCCATAACACATCCCACCCCGCCACGACCTGCTGCACGGGTAGAAGTGTGAAGTATGGAGGCATATCGGACAAGATTTTCACCAGCTGGTCCAATGTATACTGTTTTATATCTTCTATCTTTGAGTTCTTCCAAAATTGCCTTGTCAAAGGCATCTGTCCGCATGCCTTTAAATTTCTTAGCATCACGAATTTCTACCTTATCGTCATCTATCACAATGTAGCAGAGAGAGTTTGCTTTACCAGTAATTACAATTCCATCATAACCTGCAAACCTAAGCTCAGGACCGAAGAATCCACCAATATTTGAGTATGTGAGAGTTGATGCATGTGGATAGGGAGAATGCACAGGAGATGTTATAGGTGATTTTGTAACCACACAGGTTCTTGATGAAGAAGGAACAGGAAATCCAGAAAAGGGACCTGTCATGAAAATGAGAGGATTTTCAGGGGAAAGTGGGTCAACTCCGGGTTTTTGCAGATGATTCCATAAAATTTTTACTCCTAAACCCCGTCCTCCGATAAATTTGGCAAGGTCTTCCTCAGGGATTTCCCTTTTTTCAATCTTGCCGGTCGTAAGGTTTATGTAAAGCAATTTACCATAATATCCCTTAATTGAACTCATTTTACGCCTCCTAAATTACTTTGCCATACCACTGTTTTGAAAGCTCAGTGGCAATCTTTTTGGGTGATTTACCGTAAAATTTGCTACTGGTTTTAACCTCAACAACAGAAAGAGCATTGAAGGGACAGTGTTTTACACATTGAGGCTCTCCTCCACAGAGGTTACATGTGGGGCGAGGTTTTCCTGTCTGAGGGTCAAGCTCAATAACACCAGTTCTTTGCTCAGCACAGGCTTTTGCACAGCTTCCGCAGGCAATACAGCGTTTGGGGTCATTCTGAATGGTTTGAGTTTTCTCATCCCTATAAATGGCTCTCCGCCCTGTCTTTGGCTCTGGCTCAACAGGACAGGCTTTAACGCAGGGTGCATCAGGACACATGTTGCACACATTGGGGATGTCCACGTCTGGATTAAAGCTATGCACACGTATTCTTGAATACACAGGGTTTCCAAGCCCTGGAAGACTTTTACCATTAACTATAACAGGATTGTGATAGGCTGAGCAGACTGCCTCACAGGTTCTACATCCAGTGCATTTAGTATAGTCAACAAGCACCATTTTTAAAGTTTTCTTTTTACTATCAGCCCATGCTAAAGAATGAATTCCAAATTTGTTAGCAAGCAAAAGAGTGGCACCAGCTCCAGCAGCCTTTATAAATTCCCTCCTTGTAAAGTTTTTTCCCTTCATCTTAGCCTCCTGAATGATGGAATCTATGATTAATTATACACTTTTTAGCATGAAATTAAATTAGAACACTTATTAGTTAACTAAATGTTCTGTTATAATGTTCATATGAAACTTTAAGGGAATGTTATGACGCCAGAACAACAGGCAAGAGAAAGGATTGATAATCTTCTTGAAAAAGCTGGTTGGGTTGTTCAGGATTATCGTAGAGTAAATCTTAGCGATTCCTTAGGTGTTGCTGTTCGTGAATTTCCCTTGAGTGAGGGCATCGCTGATTATCTACTCTTTGTAAATAGGGTTCCTGTTGGTGTCATTGAGGCAAAGCCTGAAGGGACAACCCTAAGCGGAGTTGCAGAACAAACTGCGAAATACATATTAAACCCTACCAACAATCTTCCGATAATATTAGAAACCCTGCCCTTTGCTTACGAAAGCACAGGTACAGAGACATTTTTCAGGAATTTAAAAGACCCTGAACCACGCTCAAGAAGAGTATTTGCCTTTCATCAACCAAAAACATTGCTTGAATGGTTTAATGAAAAAGATACCTTAAGAGGCAGACTGAAAAAGATGCCGCCACTATACACTCAAGGACTGAGAGAGTGTCAGATTGAAGCAATCAAAAATCTTGAGAAGTCTCTTTCAGAAGACAGACCAAGGGCACTTATACAGATGGCATCAGGTGGAGGGAAAACCTTTACAGCCGTGAGCTTCATCTATAGACTTATCAAGTTTGCAAACGCGAGAAGAGTTCTTTTCCTTGTTGACAGAAGCAATCTTGGCAGACAGACAAGAAATGAGTTTCAGCAATACATAACACCTGATGATGGACGAAAATTTACAGAACTCTACAATATTCAGCATCTTACCTCAAACACCATTGACCCTGTAAGCCGTGTATGCATCACTACCATTCAGAGACTCTATTCAATGCTCAAGGGAGAGACAGAGTTTTCCCCTGAACTTGAAGAATTTTCAGGTTTTGAATATCCTTCAGCAGATGAACCAAAGGAGATATCCTACAACCCTCAGATTCCTATAGAGACCTTTGATTTTATTGTTACAGATGAATGCCATAGGTCAATTTACCATATATGGCGACAGGTTCTTGAGTATTTTGATGCCTATATCATTGGACTTACAGCAACGCCCTCAAAACAGACGCTCGGATTTTTTAATCAGAATCTTGTTATGGAATACAGCCATGAAAGAGCAGTTGCCGATGGAGTGAATGTGGGATATGACGTTTATCGCATAAAGACAGAGATTACAGAGAAGGGGAGTAAAGTTGAAGCGGGCTTTTATGTTGACAAAAGAGATAAATTAACAAGGCAGCTTAGATGGGAACAGCTTGATGAAGACCTTGAATACACTCCCTCCCAATTAGACAGAGATATTGTTGCACCAGACCAGATAAGGACAATTATAAAAACCTTCAAGGAGAAATTATTTACAGAACTTTTTCCTGGAAGGACAGAAGTCCCAAAGACCCTTATCTTTGCAAAAGATGATTCCCATGCAGAAGACATTGTTCATATTGTGAGAGAGGAGTTTGGAAAGGGAAATGACTTCTGTAAAAAGATTACCTACAGGACAACAGGAGAAAAACCCGAAGACCTTATAGTAAGCTTCAGGAACTCCTATAATCCAAGGATTGCTGTGACAGTTGACATGATTTCCACTGGCACAGACATAAGACCCCTTGAATGCCTCATTTTCATGAGGGATGTAAAATCACGTGTTTATTTTGAACAGATGAAGGGAAGGGGTACGAGGGTTATTTCCCCTGATGACCTTCAGGCTGTTACACCCGATGCCCTTCATAAAACACATTTTATTATTGTAGATGCCGTTGGTGTATGTGAGAATGATAAGACAGACTCCCGCCCCCTTGAGAGAAAAAGAAGTATTCCCTTTGATAAGCTGATTCATTCAGTAGCTCTCGGAAACAGGGATGAAGATACCCTCAGCTCGCTTGTAGCCCGTTTGAGCAAGCTTGACAGAGAACTTAATGAAAAGGACAGAAGGGAGATTGAAGCTTTAGCAGGTGGAAGAAAAATAAAAGAGATTATTAACAGGCTTATTGATGCCATAGACCCTGACAAAAAGATTGAAAAGGCAAAGGAGATATTTAATACGGATAATCCCTCTAATGAGCAAATAAAGAATGCCTTAGAGAATCTTGTTGATGAGGCATGCAAGCCCTTTGATAACCCTGACCTAAGAGAGATACTCATTACAATAAAAAAGAGGAATGAACAGATTATTGATACAATAAGTAAAGACAGGGTCATACTTGCTGGATTTGATGATTCTGCTAAGGAGAAGGCAAAGACAATCATAGATACATTCAAGAGATTTATTGAAGAAAACAAAGACGAGCTTATTGCTATTGAACTTCTTTACAAAAAGCCCTATGGTAGAAGGCACATAACCTATGAAGAGATAAAGAGGCTTGCCGATGCAATTCAGAAACCACCCTATTACCTTACAACAGAGCTTGTATGGAAAGCCTATGAGCAACTTGAAAGGTCAAAGGTCAAAAAGGCAGGTCCTCAGAGACTGCTTACAGATATAATCTCCCTCCTCCGCTTTACTCTCGGCAGCACCGAGTTTCTTGAGCCCTTTCCAGAGATAGTTGAGGAGAGATTTAGCGATTGGCTAAGAGAACAGCAACGCTCTGGCAAAACCTTTACACCTGAACAACTTGAATGGCTCACAATGATAAAAGACCATATAGCCACCTCATGCTCCATAGAATTAGAAGACTTTGATTACGCCCCCTTTTACGAAAAGGGCGGACTCATGAGATTCCACTACCTCTTTGGGACAGAATCTGATATAATTTTAGAGGAATTAAATGAGGTATTGGTGGGATGAAAGTATATGATAGAAAGAGAAATTGAGAGATTAATAATAATGCCCAAAAGAATTATTGAGAGCTCTTCAAAGGAGTTTAGTGAAGAATATCAACACTTCAGAAGGGATTTTAAACTCCAATCTATTGATGGAAATTATAAATTCAGGATGTTCATAAGAAAACACAAGGAATTTCAGGAAAATTTTTCCATAGGACTTGATCTTCTTCCCTCTCCTGATAAAGGAATGCCTTTAATTAGGTGTAATGGACCTCATTATGTGACCGAAGACATCTTAAAACCTTCTCCTCATTATGATTATCACATTCATATGATAAAAAATGACGATATTGAAAAGGATATTCGTAAACTCTCTTTTGCTGAGATAACTGATAGATATAATTCTTATAAAGAGGCTCTTGATTATTTTATTAAAAGGACAAATATTATAAACGCTAATGATTATTTTGATTTTCAAAAGAGTTTATTTGGTGACTTATGAGAGAAATACTGGAGATACTTCAGAAACAATGTAGTCAGAAGATTGGTTTAAGAGAAAAAAGACCTAATGTCTGGCAGGTTTTGATACCTTTTTATCATGAAGATGGAGATATGGTTGAGGTCTTTATTACTCCACTTGGAAATAACCTCTTTAGGATATCAGATTATGGTTTAACATTAATGAGATTATCATATTCATATGACATTGATACACCGAATAAAGAACGTATATTTAACTCAATAATTTCATCATATAATATACAGAACGAGAGAGGAATTTTATTTCTTGATACAGAATTAGAACATCTTTATCCTGCATTAATGCAATTTATAGGCGTTATATTAAAAGTAAGTAATATGAAACTTTATAAAAGAGAGGTTATCCAGAGCCTCTTTTTTGAGATGCTTGATGATTTTGTTTTTACAAATCTTGCTCAATATGAACCGAAAAAAAACTTTCATCCTTTACCTGATATGCCTGAGTATGAAGTAAATTATTGTTTTAACCACAGTAGAGTTCCAGTTTATCTTTTTGGTGTGAATAATTCATCAACAGCGAGGTTAACAATAATCTCCTGTCAGAAATTTATTATAGAAAAGTTAAAGTTCAGAAGTGTTACTGTTTTGGAAAGCCTTGATTGTCTTAGCAGGAATGACCAGAAAAGACTAATGACTGCTGTTGATAAAGTTTTCCCAGAATTCACAGAGTTTGAGAAAAATGGGGTGGATTATATAAGGAGGGAGATGGAAATCTTGGGGTGAGGGGGGAGTAATATGTCATTTTTTAGATATCCCAAGGGCTCTGAATGGCGTAAGTGGGATTTGCATGTACATACTCCAGCATCTGTATTAAACAACCAATTTGACGGTATAAATGATGACGAAAAGTGGGAAAAGTATTTGGAAAAATTAGAATCTCTTACAGATATTTCTGTAATAGGATTAACTGATTATTTTTCCATAGAAGGATACAAAAAAGTAAAGGAATATAAAGATGCAGGCAATTTGAATAATATTGAGTGTTTACTGCCTAATGTAGAAATTAGAATCATTCCTGTAACCTCTACTGATTCTCCAATCAATTTGCATATAATTTTTTCGCCAGAAATTGTTGATGATCTTGACAGTAAATTTTTTTCAAGCCTTGAATTTAACTATCAAAATGAGGTCTATAAGTGTATCCGAAACGATCTAATAAAACTTGGAAGAAAATATAGAAATGACAACAGTCTTCAGGAAAATATTGCATATAAGATTGGAATTGAACAATTTAAGGTTTCTTTTGAGAAAGTAGAAGATATAATAAAGAAAGATAAGGCGTTGCGTGATAATTCAATAATTGTTGTATCAAACAGAAGTGGAGATGGTGCATCGGGAATTCAACATTCAAGCCTTGCTGCTACAAGAGAGAATATATACAGATTTGCTGACTGTATTTTTTCATCTAATCCAAATGATAGGGACTATTTTTTAGGGAAAAAAAGTGATAATTCAGACGTGATAACTAGAAAATATGGTAGATTGAAACCATGTATTCATGGATCAGATGCTCACAAAATCATTGAAATATGCTATCCTTGTATAAAGAGAAGTGAACCTGGTCATAATTGCAACAATCAATCGAATTGTTTATTAAGATATTGCTGGATTAAGGCTGATCCTACATTTGAAGGTTTAAAACAGATAATTTATGAGCCTGAGGAGAGGGTTTACATAGGCGAGGAGTCTCCACAAAAAATAGAAAGGAATAAAATAATTAAATCAATTACTATTTCTAATTCGAATAAGTGGTTTGACAGCAAACCTATTTTATTAAATGATGGTTTAGTCAGTATCATTGGAGGAAAGGGAACCGGTAAAACCGCTATTTTAGATTTAATTGCGTACGCAGCAGGAAGTTACAAGTGTTATGAGAAAGATGAGAATAAATCTAAGTCATTTTTGAAAAGAGCATTTAGAGATTTAAAAGGAACGAAAATAAAACTCGAGTGGGATGATGGAAGTTCTGTTGAAGAAGAGATTAAAGACAAATTGGAAGAATTCGATAAAGAAGGCAAAGTAAGATATTTGCCACAAGATTATGTTGAGCAACTATGTTCAGAAGTTGGTAAAAATGAACTTGAAAGGCAAATTGAAGATGTAATTTTTCAGAATATACCATCGGAACTTAAGGCAACATACGTAAATTTCAAAAGTTATAAAGATGCTCAATTGAAGATTATTCATAGCAATAAAGAAAGAGTCACTAAACAGATACAGAGCATAAATGTGCAAATATATAACTATAATGATTTAATTAACTCTAAGCCTTCCAAAGAGGAAAATATTAGAAAAGCTAAAGAAGAAATAGAAAACTTAGAGAATGAAATTAAGAAAATATCTGATGCTATAAAAGATTCTGATGAACAAAAACAAATTCTCCAAAAAATTCAATCTCTTACAGAACAAAAGTCAAACCTTGAGAAGACAATCTCAGAAATTGAAAGTAAGCTATTAAAAATAAAGGAGATAAATAATAAGGTATCTAACTTCCATGAGGATTCTAAAAAATTCTTAAATGAATTGAAACTTGACTTTTCGGCTGTAGGAGTTACTAAAGATCAAATTGATGAAATAAAGATTGTTTTATATCCTGAAGATTTAGAGCAGATACTGATTGCCAGGAAAAAACTTCTTGAAAATGATATAGAAGAAAAAAAAGAAGAATTAAAAGTAGTTAACACTAATTTTGAAAAAGAAAAAGATAAATTAGCACTTGAGAAATCAAAGCAGAATAAAATTGAAGAAATAAATAAGTCTTTATCAGAACTGAAAAAAAAGAGAGAATCTTTAATTTCTGATATACAAAAAATAGAAACTGCTGAACATCTTTTGCCACAATTATTAAAGGAAAGAGAAAATATTTTTATAAAGTTCTTTGAACTATTATTTGAGGAAAAAGATGTTCTTAAAAATATTTATTCGCCGTTAGAGAAAGTCTTAAAGGCAAGCGGAGAAATAAACGAAAAATTATTTGATTTTACAGTTAAATTTGATTTTGACTTAAACTCTATGTCAAGTGATGGGCATGAATTGATTGATTTAAGGGCAGATGGGGTGTTTCGCCAATCAAGACCTGAGGCGCTTAAAGAAAGATTAGAAGAGTTGAAGTTTAATTTAGATTTAGAAGGTGAAAAAATATCGGATAGCAATAAGGAATCTATCAGAAGATTTTTAAAAGAGGTTGAGGAGTTATTTACTAAAAATGATAGAACCCTTGCCTCTCAATTAAAAAAAAGAAGATATATTGAACTAGATTTTTATAATTGGCTCTATTCAACAAAATACTACAATATTAGTTATTCAATTAAGTTTAATGATATTGAGCTTAATCATTTATCGCCGGGCTTAAAAGGATTAGCACTTATTATCTTATTTTTAGAACTTGATCAGGAAGATAAAAGACCTATTCTAATAGATCAGCCGGAGGAGAATCTTGATAATAGGTCTGTTTATCATACGCTCGTTAGATATTTCAGGAATGCCAAGAAAAGAAGACAGGTAATTATTGCCACACATAATCCCAATCTTGTTGTGAATACAGACTCAGAACAAGTTATCGTGGCTAATTTTGATAGAGGTTTAGAAAGTCAGGAATCAAGAGTTTCCTATGTCAGTGGTTCTCTTGAAAATACATTTAAAGATGATGCATCAAATCTTCTATTAGAGAAACAGGGTATTAGAGAGCATGTCTGTGAAATATTAGAAGGTGGGAAGGATGCTTTCGAGAAAAGAGAACAGAAATATGGATTTGCATGATGAAGTTTCTAAAACTCTTCCAAATGGCTGGGTGTGGACGAGGTTGGGGGAGGTTGTAGAAATCTTAGATAATAAGAGGATACCTGTTAATACGGATGAGAGAGAAAAAAGAATTTCTGGTAAATCTCCGTCAGAATTAATACCTTACTATGGTGCTACAGGACAAGTTGGTTGGATTGATGATTATATATTTGATGAAGAACTTGTTTTATTAGGGGAAGATGGAGCTCCTTTTTTTGAGCCTACAAAAAACAAAGCATATATCATCAGAGGAAAAAGTTGGGTAAATAACCATGCACATGTTTTAAGAGGAATTAATGGAGTTATTTTGAATTCTTTTATATGTCATTACCTAAATATTTTTGATTATCATGGATATGTTACTGGTACAACAAGGCTTAAATTAAATCAATCATCAATGCAACAAATACCTATCCCTCTCCCTCCTCTCAATGAGCAAAAGCGGATTGTTGCGAAGATTGAGGAGTTGTTTACGAGGCTTGAGGCTGGAGTTGAGGCTTTGAAAAAGGTAAAGGCTCAGATTAGGCGTTATCGCCAGGCTGTCTTAAAGTATGCCTTTGAGGGCAAGTTGACTAATTCTTCATCCTGTCATTCCGAGCAAAGAAGTGGCGAAGGAATCTCAGAGATTGTCACGCAACCTTCAGTTGCTAACAATGACCTTCCTGAATTGCCTGAGGGGTGGAGATGGGTAAAGTTGGGGGAGGCAGCAGAAATTATCATGGGACAATCCCCTCCTTCCAAAACATACAATACTGTTAGAATTGGATTGCCATTTTATCAAGGGAAAGCCGAATTTGGTCTTATCTATCCAATTCCATCAAAATGGTGCTCAAAGCCCAAAAAGATTGCTGAGAAAAATGATATCTTACTATCTATCAGAGCACCAGTTGGTCCGACAAATATCTGTTTTGAAACTTCATGCATAGGCCGTGGATTAGCCGCAATTAGATTTGGAGGGCTTTATAAATTCCTTTTTTATTATCTGCGAAATGTTGAAAGAGAAATTAGTAAGATTGGAACAGGGAGCACATTTTCAGCAATCTCCAAATCCCAAATCTCAAATCTCAAATCTCAAATCTATTTATCCCCCTCCCCCTCTTCCAGAGCAGCAGCAGATTGTTTCAGAGATAGAGAGGCGATTTTCTGTGGTTGAGCAGATAGAAGGGATTGTTGACCAGAGTCTTAAGCAGGCAGAGAGGCTCAGGCAGAGCATCCTAAAGAAAGCCTTTGAGGGCAAGCTTGTGCCACAAGACCCTAATGACGAACCTGCTGAGAAATTGCTGGAAAGGATAAAAATTGATAAAGCAAAACAGACAAATAAAAATAAAATTAAATCTGTTAGAATAGGAATGTATGAATAAAAGAGCTTCAGAGTGGTTAAAACAAGCTGAGTATGACATAGATACAGCGAAATTTATGTTTAGTGGAGGCAGATATTTTTATGCTGTCTTCATGTGTCACCTATCTATTGAGAAGGCATTAAAGGGACTATATCAAGAAAAATTAAAAGAAATACCTCCAAAGGTTCATAATCTTGTTTATCTTTTAAACAAGATAGGTGTTAAACCACCTGAGGAAATTGGAAAATTTCTCGTAAAACTGAATGAAGCCCATGTGGTTACAAGGTATCCCGAGGATATAGAAAAACTTCAAAAACACTTCACCGAGCCTATTACAAAAGCTTTAATTGAGAAAAGTATTGAGGCACTTGAATGGAAAAAAAAGCAGTTTTAGAGATTATATATAGATTCAAAAAAGCCATAGAGTCTAAGGGAATAAAAGTGGATAGAATAATTCTTTTTGGTTCCTATGCTACTGGGACTTATCATGAAGGGAGTGACATTGATATAGTAGTTATATCTGAAGACTTTAGAGAAAAAAGTTACTGGGAAAGAATAGAGATTCTTTCCGATGCTATTTATGAGATATTTGAGCCAATTGAGGCTGTAGCTATGACACCTGAAGAGTGGGAAAGTAGGGATTCAATGATTGTTGATTATGCTGAAAAAGGAGAGGTAATTTAAAAGTAAACGACCAAAAAAGTCATGCCCAATGAATCTTCAACCATAGTACAACGATTATGGAATTACTGTAATGTCCTTCGAGATGATGGTGTAAGCTACGGAGATTATGTAGAACAGCTTACCTATCTACTCTTTTTAAAAATGGCTGATGAACAGACAAAGCCACCTTTTAATAAGCCTTCAATTATTCCAAAAGAGCTTGATTGGCAGAGCCTTATTGAGAGGGATGGAGACAGTCTTGAGGTTCACTACCGTCATATCCTTGAGAGTTTGGGAAAAGAAAAGGGCATGCTTGGAGTAATATTCAGAAAGGCTCAGAATAAGATTCAAGACCCTGCGAAACTAAAACGTCTCATAGAGCTTATTAATAATGAGACTTGGACTGGACTTGATATTGATATAAAGGGTGAGATATATGAGGGATTACTTCAGAAGAATGCAGAAGACGTCAAGGGTGGTGCTGGACAATACTTCACTCCGAGACCACTTATTAAGGCAATTGTAGAATGTATAAGTCCTGAGCCAGGACAGACCATTCATGACCCTGCCTGCGGGACAGGCGGTTTCTTGCTTGCTGCCCATGAGTACATCTCAAAGAATTATAGGCTGGACAAGGAACAAAAGAGATTTCTGAAATATAACACTTTTTCAGGTAGGGATATAGTTGATAGTGTTGTTAGACTCTGTGTGATGAATCTTTATCTCCATGGCATAGGTGGAGAGGAAAGCCCTATTGCTACAGGAGATTCCCTGATTTCTGATACAGGAGAGCGTTATGATATTATTCTTACAAATCCACCCTTTGGAAAGAAAAGCAGTATTACTATTGTAAATGGAGAGGGGAAGGCTGATAGAGAATCCCTCACTTATGAAAGGCGGGATTTTTGGGCAACTACATCAAATAAACAATTGAATTTTCTTCAGCATGTAAAAACTATCACAAAGATTAATGGAAAAGTTGCCATGGTTGTGCCTGACAATGTGCTTTTTGAGGGAGGTGCTGGAGAGACTATTAGAAGAAAGTTGCTTGCTGAATGCGATGTTCATACACTTTTGAGGCTTCCAACAGGAATATTTTATGCGCAAGGAGTAAAAGCAAATGTTCTTTTCTTTGACAGAAAACCTGCCAGTGAAAAGCCCTGGACAGAGAAACTCTGGATTTATGACCTGAGAACAAATATGCATTTTACACTAAAGACAAATCCATTGAGATATGAACATCTTGAGGATTTCATAAGGTGCTATAATCCTGAAAATAGAAGAAACAGAGAGGAGACAGAAAGATTTAGGGCATTTACCTATGAGGAATTAATTCAAAGGGATAAGGTGAGTCTTGACATTTTTTGGCTTAAAGATGAAAGCCTTGAAGACTCAGAAAACCTTCCTTCGCCAGATATACTCGCAAGGGAGATAACAGAAAATCTTCAATCCGCCCTTGAGCAGTTCAGCAGTATCTATGAGGAATTAGAAAACAGATAGTATTTTTAAATATTCTCTACCATCTCCCAGACGCCGCAGGGGCAGATTCCTACGCAGAAGCCGCAGGCAATGCATTTATTTTCATCTACTACGTATTCATATCTGCCATCGGGCTTTTCTACTCTGCTTATAGCACCCCAATAGCATGTCATCTCACACATGTGGCAGTCTCTACAGGAACCACAGGATAGACATCTTTCTGCTTCTTGTTCAAGGCTTGTTACAGCACGACATCTTTCATAATAGTCAATTTTAACTTTTTCATAGGGTATTCTTGGTCTTAAATCTCTTGTTATTGGTGCATGCATGAGTTCTCCATGGAGATATTCTGCAAGAAGCCTTCCATGTCCTATTGCATGGGTTACAAGTCCAAGTCCTGTTACATCTCCTATGGCAAATACTTTTGGATTTGATGTCTGGAAAAACTCATTTATCACAACCCAGCCTCTCTCAGTATGAATCTGATGAGGAACAAAGTCTAAGTCAGGCATATCACCTATTGCAACTATAACGAAATCTGCATCTAAGCTTGTTCCATCAGTAAAATAGATTTTCTTTTCCTCGGGAACATATTTTTCTGTCACCTTAGGCCATATAATCTCTACTCCCCTTTGCTTTGCATATTGAAACTCAGCACCAAAGGCAGCTGGTTTTTGTATATCAACAGCTACCACTGATGATGCACCACAAAGAAATGCTTCAACTCCTGTGTCCATTCCCACATTTCCAGCACCAATTATAACTACTTTTTTCCCCTTCAGGTCATAGGTCTTTCCTCTGTTTATATCTCTCATGAACTCATAGGCAGAAACTGTGTGCTCTGAGCCGGGGAAAGGTATTTTTCTTGGTTTGTGAGCTCCAACGGCAATTACTACAAACTCATATTCCTTTAAAATTTCTTCAAAAAGCTCTTTTGTCACTTTTGTGTTAAGCCTTATATCAGGAACAACTTCTTTGAATCTCTCTATTTCTTTATGAAGAATTTCTTTATTAAGTCTATGCTCTGGTATGCAAAGTTCTATTTTACCTCCAATTTTATCTGTTGCCTCATATATGGTAACCTCATGTCCCTTAAGGCTTAGTTGCCATGCCACAGACATTCCAGCAGGTCCTGCACCAATTACTGCTACTTTATGACCTGTAGGTTTTGGCTTCTTAGGTGCTGGAAGCTCCAGTGAAGCTTTACCGAACTCTTTGACCGATATTGGCATGTCAATTATGCCACGAGTGCATGCCTGCATGCATAGATTAGGACATATCATTCCGCAGACAGTTGCAGGTAAGGGGCTATATTCAAGAACCATCTCAATGGCTTCTTTTACTTTTCCAAGCCTTATAAGTGCGGTTCTTTTATGAGTTGGTATATGGGTTGGACAACTGTATGCACAGGGTGGTGCATACTTTTCATTTGCCCAAACTGGTTTATATCTACGATATTCGCCTGTTACAATGTATGGGATTATCGTTGGTTCATGGTCAATGTATTCGGCAAAAATTCCTCCTTTGCCTACTTCCTTTTCCCAGTAGTTTTTTCTGAATTCTTCCATTGAGACTTTAAACCACCGTCTCTGTCTTCTTTCCTGAGGAGTATAGGGAATAAGCTTGTGCCATTCATTCGGGCTTTTTGTAAGTTCATCATAGAGTTCTACTCTCTCAATTGCTGTAAGATAGGGCTTTAAATGTTCACAGAGCCACTGCCAGTCCTGCTCAGTTATCTCAAGAAGTTTCACATCTCTTTCAGAATACCCGTCTATTCTCCCGCGGAAATAAATAACACCACCAACCATTCCAACACAGGGTCTGTATCCGAGAACACTTCTTGAATTACGGGGATTTACGCCGCACACTACAGCTATTCCTCCTGCCTTAAACTCAGCGAAAGAGTCTCCCACATCTCTTAGATACCATGACTGCGGTGGGTCAAAACGGGGATTGTGTTTTGTCATTGTGTCACAGCGGGCACCACCACTTCCCTGAACATATAGAATTCCCTGTGCAGCAGCATTCCATGCTCCGTTTGTAGCATCACCAAGCACTGTTATCTTAGCTCCACAGTTAAGCCATCCCACGTCATCGGAGACACCACCCTTTACAACTATCTCTGTTCCAAACATCCCCATTGAGCCGCATCTCTGCCCAACAGGACCTTCAATTGTAATCTTTATTGGCTCACCCTGAGGATATATTCTTCCGCCAATTCCGTGCTGTCCGTCTGCATATATATGAAGATTTCTTGCCCCATCCCTTACTGATTCCTGAATAAACTCCTCAAGAATTCGTGAGGGAACTCTTTTTCCGTTAATATTGCCGTATATGGTGACAGTTCTGTCATCAATCCATCTCACAGCATCTTGATAGGAAATCACTGATTCGTGTAAGCCAACTTTTGGCATTTCTTTTTGTTCTTTTTTCTTAGCAGGCATAGCTTATCTCCAACCTTTCTGCCATTGCTTTATCATCTATACTTAAACCATCAGACATTCCAATTGGAAGCTCTGTGCTTCTTCCCATAGGTGCAAAAATTTTACGAAGCTCTACATCCGCAGCTTTGAATATCTCCACCACTCTTTCTGCTACTTTATCTGGGTCAAGACGTCTGTAAAGCTTAGGGTCTTGAGTTGTTATCCCTCTCGGACATTTACCAGTGTTGCATAGATTGCATCTATTATACTCATCTCCAAGACAATCAGCTGTTGCCTGCATTATGTATTTTCCTATTGCAACAGCTGATGCACCAAGCATTATAAGTGCTGCAGCATTTGCTGCAAGATTACCTTTTTTACCAATGCCTCCTGCAGCAATCAAAGGAAGTTCATTCTGTTTACCCTGCTTTACAAGGTCAAGGTAGCATTCTCTAATGTTTGATGCGATAGGATGTCCCATTTTATCAAGGGAGACATTGTATGCTGCACCAGTTCCACCGTCTTCTCCATCTATGCATAATGCAGCAGCATAAGGATTACGGGCTAAGTTGTTTAATACAGCTTTTGCTGTTTTTGTTCCTGAAATTTTTGGATATACTGGGATTCTGAATCCAAAAGCCATAGACATGGACTGAATCATCTTCATAACTGCCTCTTCAATAGAATACTTTGTCTGATGTGTTGGAGGAGAGGGAAGGTCAACATATTTGGGAACACCTCTTATTTCGGCAATAAGCTTAATTACTTTCGGTGCCATAAGAAGTCCACCATCACCTGGTTTTGCACCTTGACCGTACTTTATCTCTATTGCTGCTGGGTCTTCTGTCATGTAAGGCAATGTATGAATTATGCTATCCCATCCAAAATAACCTGAAGCAATCTGAAGGACAAAATATTTCACATATCTTGATTTAAGAAGTCTTGGAGGGAATCCTCCTTCACCAGAGCACATAACTACTGGAATTCCTTCAACTTCATTCAGATAAGCTACACCCATGGCAAGCCCTTCCCACATGTGAGGTGAGAGAGCTCCAATGGACATGCTACCAATCATTATGGGGAATATTTCTCTAACAGGTGGAATGAACTTACCTGAAGATTTATCAACAACAAGTTTACCATCTTTAACTTTGAGAGGTAACTCTTCTGGTGGTAAGATTCTTCCAATGTATGAGCGGACTCTAAATTCATGCCTTCCTGCATCTAAGGCAGGGTCAGTCAGCATGGATATTCTTGTAAATTTAATTCTGTCAAGAGTGGAAACTCCAGGGTCATTTCTTCTTCCACCCCTTTTGTATCCTTCACCGCCACGGTTTTTGTAAAAGAGAAATTTATTTTGAGGATTGTATTCAGGTTCAATGGCATTATTGGGACATACAAGGGCACACATGGCACAGCCTGTGCAATAGTTTTCCATGTTGTTAACCTGTTCAATCACATGAATGATTCTTCTTACAGGTCTTGGCTTAGGTGTGTCTCCCCCTGATTCAATAACCCTTGTGTATTTAACAGCAGGCTTTATTGCACCATTTGGACATACTGCTGTGCATTGACCGCAACGTTTGCAACGGTCTTCTCTCCATCTAACAATGTAAGGAAACTCTTTTATAGTTAATTTATGGTTATAGTCAAGCTTTAAGCCTGTAGCTGGTTCCATACCTTTACCTCCTTTGCATCAGGTGATACAATCACCATGTCATACTTCATTGGAAATATATCCTTTGATTTGTCTCTTTCAGGAATAACTTTATCAAGACCACAGAGTTCTGACATTAGGGCATATTTGCCCTTTACTCCTCCGACAACACCGGGTCTCAGCTTCTTTGCATCCTGCACCATAAAGCATGTTCCATCAGGGATAAATCCTATAACCATGTTAGGTCCATCGATACATAAAGGTCTAAGTGATTGCTTTATTAGTGATAGTGCTTCTCTATCAGGTCTTTGTTCAATTTCCTGCCATTTGAGGGGGGTGATAACGTCTTTATAATATGTAAGCGGGAAACCGAGCCTCTTATTAGTGTAGTGAAGTATGTGGCAGAAAACTTCACTGTCTGAATTATATCCCATATAGCCCGGGAAACCTCTACTCATTAAGAATTCTCTTATGGGAACAAAGGCTGTATTTTCACCATTTGTCATTGTGCAGTAACCCTGTAAGAAAAAGGGATGACAGGCATAAAGATAAATTTGGTAGTTGGTGTTTTGTCTGCCCTGTGCAAAAATAACCTTTGCTTTAAGAATGTCTTTGTCAAGTCCAAAAAACTCGCCAATTTCAAGGGGGTCTCCCACTTCTTTAAGTGTGATCACATCAGGATAAAAAGAAAAAACGAAAATAGATTCATCAGCTTCTCCCATTTTCCTAAGAGTTAATCTCGTGTTCATAAGAAGGTTTTCTTTTTCCCTAAACGATTTGTCCTTCCATTCATCAGGATAGTCATACACTGCTGCAAAATAATAATCTCTTTTTATAATTCCTTTCACAGGCTTAATTTTGGGTTTCCATTTATGGATGAGTTTAAAGCCTGCCTCTTCCATATAGGCATCAAGAATTTCTCTGCCCTTTCTTGAACATATTCCTGAAAGGATAGGGTATTCCTTCAGGTCTTTAAACTCTCCTCCGAGATCTTTAAGAGTAAGCCCAAGCCCAGAGCCATCATGCCCTTCTTTCATTGTTTCAAGAGCAAGTATATTCTCCATCGGAGAAAAATATTTGGATGAAGTTATAGCTGCTAATCTACACATTCAAAATCTCCAAAACTAATTATATTCATCGGCAAAAGGTTGCCTTCTAATTTAGAATATATAAAGCAATACATTTTTGTCAATTTTTATGTTTTAATTTTACTAAAGTCAAATTTTTATGTAGTAAGCTTATTTATTAGGAGATTCCTCACTTCGTTCGGAATGGCAGAAAGTATGACTGAAATGGCAGATAAAGAAATGCCTCTGAATACAGTCCTATTCTGTCACTTTGAGCCGAAGGTGAAGGTCCTTTTCTGTTATGGAGAGAAAAGGAAAGAGATTCTTCGCTGTCTTCGCCCATAAGCTCAGGATTTGCATTGCTTAGCTTAGAATAAAGGATTGAGGCAAGTGAAAATTTAACCTCTTTGTCATGTCTTGATTTTCAAGACATAAAAAGGTGAAAAAATAAGAAGTATAAAAAATTAAAATAATATGTGGACAGATTAAAAATGATATTTTTTCCTACAAAATTGTTGACAAAAATTTTTATTATTGCTATGATATGCTATATGGCAACCGTTAGCCGTTAAATTAAAAAATGATAGATTGAATAGAAGATATTTAGAAAAGTTTGTTAAAGTATATTTAGTTTAATTTTTGGGGTTAATCTTAAAGAGGCTTTGCCTCATAGAAAATAAAAAAATGGAGGATGTTATGACTTATTCAAAGCCAAGAGATGAAAAAGATGTTATGAAACTGGTCAAAGAAATGAATGTTAAATTTGTCAGGCTCTGGTTTACAGATATTCTTGGCCAGCTTAAAAGTTTTGCAGTTCCAGTGGAAGAGCTTGAGGTTGCTTTCTCTGAGGGGATGGGATTTGATGGTTCATCAATTCATGGATTTGCAAGAATTGATGAGTCTGATATGATTGCAAGACCTGATCCGACAACTTTTGCAGTTTTGCCATGGAGACCAAAAGAAAGTCCTGTTGCAAGAATGTTCTGCGACATCTATGAACCAGATGGAACACCATATAAAGGTGATCCAAGATATATTCTCAAGACAAATCTTGAAAAAGCAGCGAAGAAAGGCTTTACTTTCTATCTTGGTCCAGAACTTGAATTTTTCTATTTTAAAACCGATAAGGACCCAGAAATTTTAGATGAAGGGGGTTATTTTGATTATCCCTTAGATGCAGCTGAGGATCTTAGAAGAGATACTATCTTAGCACTTGAGCAGATGGGAATTAAGGTAGAATACTCACACCATGAAGTTGCACCCTCTCAGCATGAGATTGACCTTAGATACGCTGAAGCTTTGAATATGGCAGATATAGTGATGACTTACAGAGTAGTTGTTAAGGAAATAGCAAAAAGACACGGTGTCTATGCCACATTCATGCCAAAGCCTCTTTTTGGTGAGAATGGAAGCGGAATGCATACTCATCAGTCACTTTTTAAAGGTGATAAAAATGCTTTCTTCAATCCAAAGGATCCATATTATCTTTCAGATATAGCCAAGAGTTATATAGCAGGTGTCCTAACACATATTAAAGAAATTACGCTAGTGCTTAATCAATGGGTTAATTCCTATAAGAGACTTGTTCCAGGATATGAAGCTCCAGTTTATATTTGCTGGGCAAGAAGAAATAGATCAGCTCTTATAAGAGTGCCTCTTTACAAGCCCGGAAAAGAAAAAGCAACAAGGATTGAATTAAGAAGTCCTGACCCAGCATGTAATCCCTACCTTGCTTTTGCATGTATGCTTAATGCTGGATTAACTGGTGTTGAGAAGAAATATAAGTTACCTGAACCTATTGAAAAAGATGTTTATCATCTTGCTCCTGAAGAAAGAAAGTCTCTCGGTATTGATAGCCTTCCTGGTAGCCTTATTGAAGCTATTGAGTATGCTGAAAAGAGTACAATTTTAAAAGAGACACTCGGAGAACATATTTTTACAAACCTAATTGAAAGTAAAAAGAAAGAATGGGATGATTATCGTATAAGAATTTTCCCCTATGAATTAGAAAGATATCTCCCAATTCTATAATTCTGAAGGATAGGGGTGACATAAATCGTCCCCCTATCTTCTACCATCTTCCCCATGCACAGTAGTAGTCAAAATGGTCATCATACATATGAAGTCTCTTTTTAATAACAAATAGCCTATGAAGGACTATACCAAAAATGAAGCCACCTACATGAGCCCACCAAGCAACTCCACCAACATCAGTTGGGCTAAGCAATGAACCGAGTCCTGAAAAAAGTTGAATGAAAAACCACATAAGTATATAAAAAATTGCAGGAAGTGCAAAAAAGAAGGGAAAAAATAAAATTGGGAATAGAGTTATAACTTTTGCATAAGGGAACATTATCATATAGGCACCTAAGACACCAGATATGGCGCCAGAAGCACCAACTGTTGGTATAGTTGATGCAGGATTAGTAAGACAGTGAATCCATCCAGCTCCAAATCCACATAGGAGATAAAATATTAAAAATCTAAAAGAACCCATTTTATCTTCCACATTGTCAGCAAAAATCCACATAATCCACATATTACTTATAAGATGGAACCACCCACCATGCAAAAACATACTTGTTAGAAAAGGAAGATAGTAAAGGGGATCAATAGGCAGAGTATCTATTAGCATATATCTTGCTGGAATTACACCGAATATATGGAAAAGATAGTCTAAATCTTCTTTGCTGAACATGAGCTCAAAAAGGAAAACAAAGCAGTTTAAAGATATAATTAGCCATGTCATATAAGGAGTATATCTTCTTGGAAGACAGTCTCTTATTGGTATCATGTTTTTTCACTCCTTTTAATCATCAAAGCTTTCCAGATAGTTGGTATAACTGAGATTATAATTATACCAAGTATGAACATTGAGAAATTTTGCTTTACAAAGGGAAGATTTCCAAAAAAGTATCCTGCAAAGATAAATGAACCACTCCAAAGCATGCTGCTAAAAATATTGTATATCTGAAATTTTGGATATCTCATTTTTCCTATACCTGCTACAAAAGGTGCAAAGGTTCTTAGAATAGGCAAAAATCTTGCAATTATTATTGTCTTTGCTCCATGCTTTTCATAAAAAAGCGCAGTTGTTTGCAGATGTTTTTTATTGAATAAAAGGGAGTTTTCTTTATGAAATATTTTCGGTCCTATAAACTTGCCAATGTGATAATTTAGAGTATTTCCTAAGACAGCAGCAATACTTATAAGAATAAAGGAACTCCATGGACAAATAAACTCTCTTGATGAAAGTGCTCCTACGGCAAACAAAAGAGAGTCTCCCGGAAGAAATGGTGTTATTACGAATCCTGTTTCTGAAAAAATAATGAAAAAAAGCACCACATATATCCAAATACCAATCTGGGAAAATAAAGCCTCAAGGTAAATATCAATATGAAGGAGAATATCTATTAAATCAGACATTGCCTTTAAGGAAAAAATCCATAAGCTTAAACCCTTCTTCTATTTTTATATCTGGAGAGTTTAGAATCTCTTCTGAAAAACCTCTTTTTATATCTGTAACTTCCTTTTTTCCATCATAAATGACAAAAGGCACAGGATCAGAGGTATGAGTTTTTAGTTTTATCGGTGTAGGATGGTCAGGAAGAAGTAATATTTTGAATTCTTTAAATCTCTCAGGAGCTTGTCTTAGAATTTTACCTACTACAATTTTATCAATATCCTCAATAGCTTTAATTTTGAGTTTATAATCTCCCTGATGCCCTGCTTCATCAGGAGCTTCTATATGAAGATAAACAAAATCAACACGCTCAAGAGCATTAAGTGCATATTCTGCTTTACCTTCATAATTGGTGTCAATCCAGCCAGTTGCCCCTGGAACATTTATTATATGAAAACCTGCAAGAATTCCCAGCCCTTTGGTAAGATCAACTGCTGAAATTAATGCACCACTGAGCTTATATTTATCCTGATAGGTTGGCAGATTTGGAGTTCTTCCCTGTCCCCATAACCATATACTGTTTGCAGATTTTTTCCCTTCAGCAATTCTTTTCTTATTTATAGGGTGGTCTTTCAATATTTCTACGGATTTAAAAATAAGCTCCTTGAGAAAATTAGCATTTTTCCCAATAGGAAGATATCTTGAAATCTCTTTGCCAGTAATATCATGTGGTGGAGTGCATTCCACATCCTCTGTGCCTCCTTTCCAAATCATGATATGCCTGTAGCTTACACCAGGATAAAATCTCAATAAATCATTTCCAAGCTTTTTATCAATTTCTTCTATTAAAATTTTTGCCTCATCACTTGTTATATGTCCTGCTGAGTAATCATCCATAATAATCTGCTTTTTGTCAGAGAATTTTAAAGTAACAAGATTGCATCTATAAGCTATATCATCCTTAGAAAGTGTAAGTCCCATGCTAACAGCTTCTAATGGTGCTCTGCCAGTATAGTAGACTCTCGGGTCATAGCCAAGAATGCTAAGATTGGCAACATCACTGCCGGGAGAAAATCCTTGAGGAATGTTTCTTACTGTTCCCACTATGCCCTTTGAAGCAAGAAAATCCATATTAGGTGTATGGGCAACCTGAAGGGGAGTTTTTCCTCCAAGTTCATCAATTGGATAATCTGCTGCACCATCGGGGATTATTACAATATATTTCATAAAATTTTCTCCACAAAGGCTTTAACACTTTCTAAATCAGCAGGCAATACAAGAGGCTCATCAGCAACTTTAAAAACAATGTCTGGATCTTTTAGTCCATTACCTGTAAGAGTGCATACTACTGTGCTTTGCTTTTTGAAATATCCTTGTTTATATAGTTTTATTACACCAGCTACGGAAGCAGCAGAGGCAGGTTCACAAAAGATTCCTTCACAAGAAGCAATCATTTTATAAGCATAAAGAATCTCTTCGTCTGTAACCATATCTATTGTTCCACCTGATTCATCCCTTGCTGCTACTGCTGTTTTCCAACTTGCTGGATTACCAATCCTTATAGCTGTTGCTACTGTTTCAGGCTTTTCAACAGGATGACCAAGCACAATTGGAGCTGCACCCGATGCCTGAAACCCGAGCATCTTTGGCAAGCTGTTTATTTTTCCCTTTTCTCTGTATTCTTTATATCCCTTCCAATAGGCAGATATGTTGCCTGCATTTCCTACAGGTAAAGCATGATAATCAGGAACTCTTCCTAACTGGTCACATACTTCAAATGCTGCTGATTTTTGCCCTTCAATTCTGTATGGATTTATGGAATTAACAAGAGTGATTGGATATTCATTAACTATAGCTCTTACAATGTTTAATGCCTGGTCAAAGTTTCCCTTTATCTGAATAACCTTAGCACCATGAATCATTGCTTGAACAAGCTTTCCTGTTGCAATTTTACCTTCTGGAATAAGCACTATTGCTTTAATTCCTGCCCTTGCTGCATAAGCAGAAGCACTGGCAGAGGTATTTCCTGTAGAAGCACATATAACTGCCTTTGAGCCTTCTTCAACTGCCTTAGAGATTGCTAAAGTCATACCTCTGTCTTTAAATGAGCCTGTAGGATTAGCACCATCAAATTTAAGATATAATTCCAAATCTATATTGAGTTTCTTTGTGAGATTGTTTACTTTTACAAGAGGAGTATTGCCCTCCAAAAGAGTAACTATAGGAGTTTTTTCGTTTACTGGGAAATGCTCAAAATACTCACTAATTATTCCTTTCCAATGTGATTTGGTATTCATGGCTATTCAATAATATCTCCTTCTATTAATTCAACAACAACTCCCTGCTCTCTGAGGGAGTTAATTCCTTTTTCAAGATTTTCTTCAAGTCCTTCAAGTTCAAGAATCATCTCTCCAAATGTATCTGTTACCCTTGCTCTGCGAATATTTGGCATAACATCATATTTTTTTGCCATTCTGAAAAGCACAGGCTCTTTGATTAATTCTTGTGGAAATGTGAGCCTTACTCTTAATTTTTTGACTTCAGACATGATGTCCTCCTTTAGAGTCTGCCTCCTGCTATTGCAGGAACAATTGAAACTTCATCGCCGTCTTTAACTATAGTTTCTTCTCCCTGAAGAAATCTTACATCTTCCTCATTTACATAAACATTGATAAACCTTCTTATCTTACCATCCTGACAGAGTCGCTCTGCAAGTCCGGGAAAACTTTTATCAAGAGCATTGATTATATCTATTATTTTACCCGGTTGTGTTTCAACAACATCCTTGCCACCAGTGATTTTTTGAAGTGGTGTTGGTATCAAAACTTTTACTGCCATTTTTATTTCTCCTCCTTTTGTTTGATTCTCTTTAAGGCTTCTTCAAAGGAAGCAAGATTTGGTTTAATCTGATAAACCTCAGCTGTTTTACCATTTAAAACCTCAGCTGTTTTAAGTCCATTGCCAGTGATACAGAGCACCGTGCAATCCTTTTTATCAATTTTGCCTTCCTTCAAAAGTTTAATATATGTTGCAAGTGTTACTCCTCCTGCAGTTTCTGCAAAAATTCCCTCAGTTCTGGAAAGTATTTTGATTGCTTCAATTATTTCATCATCAGATACATCTTCCATTGCTCCTCCGCTTTCTCTCACAGCCTGTAAAGCATAGTATCCATCTGCGGGATTACCAATAGCAAGAGACTTGGCTACTGTATTTGGTTTTACAGGTCTTATTACGTCTGTACCCTGCTTGAAGGCTGTTGATATAGGTGAACATCCAGTTGCTTGAGCACCGTATATTTTTGTGTCTACATCCTTAATAATGCCAATTTCTTTAAATTCCTTAAGAGCTTTCCATACTTTTGTAAGAAGTGAACCACTTGCACAGGGAACAACAATGCTATCAGGTGTGTCCCATCCAAGTTGTTCAACTATTTCAAATCCTATAGTTTTTGACCCTTCCGCATAAAAAGGACGAATATTTATATTTACAAATGCCCATCTGTATTTATTCGCAATTTCACTACATAGTCTGTTTACATCATCATAGTTTCCGTCTACAGCAACTAAATTTGGCTCATAAACAATGGATGCAAGAATTTTGCTCTGTTCAAGGGTAGCAGGAATAAAAATAAATCTATGAAAACCTGATTTTGCACCATGCGCAGATACAGCATGGGCAAGATTACCTGTTGAAGCACAGGCAACAGTATCAAAACCGAACTCCTTTGCCTTGGTGAGAGCAACTGCAACAACCCTGTCTTTGAAAGAAAGGGTTGGATGGGCAACTGTGTCATCCTTTATATAAAGTTCCTTTACACCAAGAAATTTTGCAAGATTTTCAGCTTTAACAAGAGGTGTAAATCCTGAATTAAGCCCCGCTTGTGGTTCTCCATCTATGGGTAGAAGTTCTTTATATCTCCAGAGTGTTTTTGGTCTTTTTTCTATAACTTTTCTTGATAAAGCTCTCTTTATTTTTGGATAATCATAGACTGCCTCAAGGGGTCCGAAACAGAATTCACATACGTATATGGGCTCAACAGGGTATTCTCTTCCACACTCCCTGCATTTAAGTCCCTTTACATATTTCATTTCCCACCTCCGATTTTAAAAATTAATTTTTTATTTTAAATCAAAAAGGTGAAATATGGCTATTGTTTTTGAATTAAATTATCTATTGACCTTGAAAAACAATTCCTTTATGAAATCTTTCACTGCAGGAATGTCTGTTAAAATTAACTCTTGTCTGTTACCATCAAATAAAATAGTCCCATCTTTGATGAAGATGAATCTATTACAGAGTTGCCATGCCACATATACAACATGGGTTATTATCATAAATCCTATGTTTTCTTTGTCTGCAAGGTCTTTTATTAATGCCATTATCCTTTCTGAATTTATGGGATCAAGACCTGCGGTTGGCTCATCATATAAAAACATCTTTGTTTTTCCTATAGCCAGAGCTCTTGCAATTGCCACTCTTCTGTGCATTCCCCCACTTAGCTCTTCTGGCATAAGTTCCTCTGCATCTGTTACCCCAACTCTATTAAGTAGTTCTCTTACCCGTTTATAAATTTGCTCATCAGGAAGCTTTAAAATCTCTCTCATGAAAAAAGCTACATTTTCCTTAACAGGCAATGAGTCAAACAGTGCTCCTTCCTGAAAGACTATACTGAATTTTCTTCTTATCGGAATTAATTCTTCCTCGTTTAATTTGGTTATATCTACTCCATCAATAAAAATTTTCCCTCTGTCTGGAGAAATTAAGCCTAAGATAAGTTTTAAAATGGTTGTTTTTCCCTCTCCGCTTTCTCCAAGAACTGCTATACGTTCATTAAATTTAGCGGAAAAACTAACTCCTTTTAGGACTTCTCTATCACCATATGAGAACCAAACATTGTCAAACACTATCATACGCTAAATCCCAATGCATAAAGCAGAATTCGTGTAAGCACAAAATCCATTGCAATAACAACCACAATTGATGTAACCACTGCCTTGGTTGTGGATGTTCTCAAACCCTTTGCTCCTCCTCGTGTTGTAAGTCCGTAAAAGCAACTTATGCATGAAATTAAATATCCAAAAATAAAAGGCTTTATTGAGCCTGAGAGCACATTTTGAAATGTAAGTTCCTTGATTATGCTTGACCAGTAAAAAGAGCCACTTTGATTACTTACAAATACTGCTATATAATAACCACCAAAAAGACATACTAAGTCACCTATAATTGTAAGACATGGCAACATAACAACAGAAGCAACTACTCTTGGAACTACCACTTTTTTTATCGGATCAATCCCATATACTCTTAGTGTATCTATCTGATGTCCCAGTATCATTGAGCCAATTTCTGCAGTCTGTCCAGCTCCGACTCGTCCAATGAAAACAAGTGCTGTCACAAGAGGACCTATTTCTCTGATTACTGCAATCCCGACAATTTTGCCTGTATACATTTTTAATCCGAGTCCACTGAGTTCAGCGCTTAGTTGAAGAGAAAGAGCCATCCCGACAAAAAGGCATACTAAAGAAACAATAAAAACTGAAGAAGAACCCGCATATTCCATTTGTTCTACAATATCATCAAAGTAAAGAGGTTTCCTAAAAAGTCTAATTATTGAATTTACACAGAGAATATAAAAATCCTGTAGGTCAGATATTATTTTTTGAATTTGTATTGTTGATTTCATATGAAACAAAAATATCTTACCATAAAATTAGGCTGTTCAATAAATAATAGGCTTTTGAAATGTCTTGTCTTAACTTATAATTTTTGACATTAAAGATGTGGTTTTGATAGTTTAAAGCATGAACAATTTTGGAAAACAAAAATTTGGGCATATAGATATTCCTCTTCAAAGAGTACATATTGAACTTACAAATATATGCGATTTTAACTGTATTTTTTGTCCAAAATCTGTTATGAAGAGAAATCGGGGATATATGGATAAAAAACTTGCAATACAATTAATTTCAGAGATTCATGAAAATAATATCTGTGACAAAATAACATTCCATGTAATGGGCGAGCCTACACTCCATCCAGATTTTTTTGAGATTTTATCGTATTCAGATAAAACAGGAATAAAAGTAGGGCTTACAACTAATGGAGCAGGTCTCGGAGGAGAAGTCGGTGAAAAGCTTCTTGATTATCCGCTTTATCAGATAGATATTTCACTTCAAACACCGGATGCAAAATCCTTTAATTTAAGAAAGGCTCACCTTACATTTGATGATTATTTAAAAGGAATTTTTAATTTTTTCACAGCATATTACTCAAAGCATAGTGATACTATTTTTAAGTTTCGTTTTTTAAATACAAGCTTTCGGAAAAAGGATATGGAAAGAAAAATAGGACCAATAAGAGTTATTTCATCTACAGATGAACTGAGAAATACTTTTAAATACTGGGCAGGAAAGATTTATGAAGCTTTGAATGTTAATACAAGCTTAATAGAAAATGCATACAAAAAAATAGATAAACTGGTCTCTTATAAATGGAATGTTGTAGAGGTTTATTCAAATGTTTTTTTTGAAACCTATATACTTGAAGACTGGGGAAATGCTTTTTATGATGGCAAAATATACAAAGCATGGGCAGGATACTGTTTTGGTATGAGAGATCATTTCAGTATTCTTTACAATGGTGATGTTACCCTGTGTTGTGTAGATTTTGATGGAAACACAAAAATCGGGAATGTTAAAGAATCGTCATTAAAAGAAATTCTCTCATCCGATTACTTAAGAGAAATAGTTGAAGGATTTAAAAAATTCAAAGTTATTCATCCTTACTGCAAAAGATGCATTGGAAGTAAATCATTACTTTCGTGGCTTTTAAAACCTTGTTTATCAATCTTAGCTTTGAAAACTCTTAAACCTTTCTTTTATAAAAAAATCAAACTTTACTGACTCTACAGTCTTAACTTTCAAGAAGTTGCAAATTTCAGGCTTTTGGGTTGGTTTGACATTTAGCTATTAATTCTTCTATATGAGTACAAAGTCCGTGAAGGAGTTTAAGTTCCCAGAATGTAAGTCCAGTTCGTCCGAAAAAATGCCTAAAATTATTTATTATTCTTTTTTCAATGTCAGGGTTATCAGGTATGTAGTCAATTTTTTTCAAAAGCTTAAAGAGCCTTTCATAAAGTTTATCAAGCTCTGTTTGACTTACATAAAACTGACGGTTCATATGAAAATCTTTCAACTCCTCGCACCTCATAAGTTCATATGCAACAATTAAAACTGCCTGTGCAAGATTTAAAGAGGGTTGTAACAGCGATGTAGGAATAGTTATAAGATATCCACATTTTTCAACTTCTTCATTGAAAAGCCCTTTGTCTTCTCTCCCAAAAAGTATAGCAACTTTATTATTCTGAGCTACTTCATAAACTCTTTTTACGCCATCTTTTACATCAATAATTGCTCCTCTTTTTGCTCCTCTTCTACGAGTTGTTCCAATGATTAATGCTTTATCTTTTAATGATTCATCAAGTTCTCTAAAAATCTGAGCTTTCTCAAGAACGTCTTTGCTTGCCCATGCCATCCAGTATGCTTCATCCTGAAGTGGGACAGGATTGATAAGTGTAAGATTTGTGAAACCCATATTTTTTATTGCTCTTGCAGAAGCGCCAATATTTCCTGATTCCTTTGGTTCAACTAAAACAAAATAAACATTTTCTTTCCAGGAATGATTTAGGGTAGGCATTTAAAATGGTTCTTCCTCCGTCAGATTAGAACCTTCAAGCTCAATAAGAGTTTTGTGAAGTTCCTCTTCAGCAGTTTTAAGTTTGCTTTTACAAAAACGAATAAGCTCAGTTGCTCTTTTTACTTTTTCAACAAGCACATCTACATCAACTTCTTGAGACTCTATGTACTTTAAAATTTCTTCTATTTCTTCAATAGCCTTAGAATAGCTTAGGTTCTCCATAATCTTCCTCCTTATTTATTACTTGTCCATATATTTTCCCTTTATAAAGTTGAATCTGAACTTTTACGCCAATGGAAGCTTCTTGAGAGTTTTTCAAAACCTTTCCATTCAAATAAGTTATGCTGTAACCTCTTTTTAAAATATTTTCTGGGCTTAGAAGATGAAGTTTTTCCCGTAGTCTTTCTATCTCAATATTTTTTAATGCAAGAGTATTTTTTAATTTTGTAAAAAGCTTTTCTTTGTAAGATTTTATCGTGAAATTTCCTCGTGTAATATTCTCTCTCATTTTCATTTTTACTCTGTTACTGAGATTTGTGATTTCAACTTCTTTTGTTTTTAGTATATAATTTGTCTTTTTATGAAGATTCTGTTTAAGTGAGAATAAGAACTCCTTTTCGCTGTGAACTTTTTTCAAGATACCATTATGAATCTCGCTTACAATCAAGTTCATCTTTTGAGACAGTTTTTCTCCTGAGTTTTTCACTGCCAGTTTAAATCTTTCCTGAAGACTCTGATTTTTTGAAATTTCAGTATTTAAAAAAGCCTCAACTTTATGAAGAATTCTCTGTTTGAGATTGTCAATTTTTGAGTCAAAATCTAATGCTCTGTCAAGAATAAATTTTGCTACCTCAGAGGGTGTTTTAAAAGACATTGAAGCAACACAGTCTGCAACAGTTTCATCTCTTGTATGTCCTATCCCTGTAAACACTGGTATAGGCATTAAAGCCATTGTTTTTGCAAGTTCATAATCATTAAAAATTGCAAGGTCAGCAACAGAGCCTCCACCACGAATTAAAATAATAGCATCAAAATCTTTAAATTCAAGACTACATCTCTGAAAAGCATTTATTAAGGAATTCACGGCAGTTTCTCCCTGAACAAAAGCATCAAAGAGTTTAGTATAAAATTTAAATCCGTATTTATTTTCTTTTAAAATCTTTAAAAAATCTTCGTATCCAGCCGCAGATTTACTTGATACAATTGCAATTTTTTGAATAATAAGTGGAATCTTAATAAACTTATTTTTATCAATAAGTCCTTCTTTGGTGAGTCTTTCAATTGTTTCTTTTTTCTTTAGAGCCATTTCTCCAATGGTAAAGGACGGGTCAATTTGAAGAATATTTAGTTTAAAACCATATTTCTCATGAAATGTAGCTTTTCCAATGAAAAGAATTTTTATACCCTTTTGGATTTCAATTCCTGTTTTAAGGTAAAAGTTAGAGATTGTTTCAACATTACCACGCCATATAACCGCACCACATTGGGCAATAATTTCATTGTCTTTTTTTTCAACAAGTTCAATCCAGTAATGTCCATTTTTATCACAATCTATTTTTGCTATCTCAGCAATAATCCACTGATAATCAGAAACTTCCTGAATAAGTTCTTTGATTTCGGTTAAATACTGGGAAAGAGTTTGATAAATTACATCTGTTTTAAGCATTAATACATGCCTCTTTGATGAGATTTTTCATCTCTCTTACAGCTTTCTCAATTCCTACAAGAACAGCTCTTGCAATTATACTGTGACCAATATAAAGTCCTCTTAGTCCTTTTATTGCTGCTATAGATTTTACATTGTAATAGTTTAATCCATGTCCTGCATTTGTTTTGAGTCCAAGACTTATGGAGTAAGCTACTGCGTCTTTAATCCTTTCAAGTTCTTTAAGTTGAACATCTCCTCTGGATTCAGAGTAATATCCTGTGTGAATCTCAACCATATCTGCTCCGATATCCTTTGAACACTCTATGTCATTACGCTCTGGATTTATAAAAAGACTCACAGGAATTCCAGCGTCCTTTATTTTTTTTATTGCTTCTTTGAGAGAATCCTTAAGTTCAATTACATTGAGTCCTCCTTCAGTGGTAAGCTCTTGTCTTTTTTCAGGAACAATTGTGACCATATCAGGTTTAATATTTAAAGCAATATTAATCATCTCTTCTGTTGCAGCCATCTCTAAATTTAGCTCACAGGGAACTACTTCTCTAAGAATTTTTAAGTCTCTGTCTTGTATATGTCTTCTGTCTTCTCTCAAATGGATGGTTATGCCATCAGCACCACCAAGAATTGCCAGTGTTGCTGCCATTACAGGGTCTGGTTCAAAAGTTTTTCTTGCTTGTCTTACAGTTGCAATATGGTCAACATTTACGCCCAAAATAACCATACTTAACCTCCGGAGATTTGATTGATTTGATTATATCACTTTTTAAAAATAGTTGACAAAATCTGATTTGAGCCTGTTCAAAAACTTGTAATTTCTTATAAATCAAAGAATTACAACTCAGAATATTTTTCATTTACCTTCATTTGCCATTGTTCGCCTTTTTTCTGTTATTGCAAGCCGCAAACAAGGAATCTCCTCCGCTAAAAGGAGGAGACTCTTCCTTAAGCTCAGATTGACATAATAGGACTGTCATTCCAACCTCTCTTTCTGTTATTCTTACACCTTTTTTTGTCATTCCAAACAAAGTGAGGAATCTCATCCTTTAATGATGAGCAGGAAACCTTTCGGCTTTGCTTTAGTAATTCTCGCAGGGTAGATTTTTCGGAGTTGTTAAGACCCTTTGGAATGATAGTTAATAATTGAACAACTATGAAAAAACGTATAGCAATGGTAAATATAAAAACATCATGAATATAACTATTTGATTTATTTAGATTTTTTCGGGGGGGGGGGGGGGGTAATAGATTTTTATTTGAATCCCGAATTGGATCGGATTTAGTAATGTGAAACATATAAAATAATATCAAAAAATTTTTTAAAGTTCAAGACGGCGGAACTTTGATTTAACATTTTTTACAGCGATGTTTAACAAAAATTTCCCATATTTATAGTTTTAAGTTCAGAGAATTCTCTAATTGTTTCATAATCATGATCTTTATGAATAATTGTAGCTCTATTTTCAATAGCTATAGAGGCAATAATGCAATCTATGGTTTTTCTTACTGTTTTACCCTTTTTCTTACAATTTCTAAAAATCTCTGATGCTCTAATATAAGTTTCTATTCCTTTCGGTCTCAGTATTTGAAAATAAAGGAGATATTCTTTTGTAATATGATGAAGTTTATCATCTTTAATGCCCTGAAGAATTTCAGTCAGTATTATTTCTGTAATATAAATCTCTTCTTCAGAATTAATAAGTTCACGCAGGGTTTCACAGGCTTTTGTTTTTTCTCCACGAAGAAAATCAATCCAGACACTTGTATCTACAATTAGCAAAATCTCCCCTCTCTCATTTCATCAAGATTCCCTTCCCATTGGACTTTACCTTCAAGTTCAAGTATTTTTTTTCTCTTAAGCTTTTTAACAAGTTCACTGATTGCAAAATTAATCACATCTTTTTTAGTTTTCATCTTTGTTAATTCCATTGCTTCTTTTAAAATTTTTTCGTCTAATTCAATATTGGTTCTACGCATAATTAAACCTCCTTTAATTTTATAGAGACTGTTCAAAAACTTGTAACCTATTGAAATTCAATAAATTACAAGCCCTAAAATTTTTCAATTACCTCCATCTGTCATTCCGAGGAGCGTTAGCGACGAGGAATCTCCTCTTTCCGATTTAAGGAGGAGACCCTTCGCTTACGCTCAGGGTGACCCTAAGGGTCAGATTCCTCACACCCATTGAGGGTACTCGGAATGTTCCGTGTTCTTTTGTCAAGTGCTTTTTACCAAACTGGGATTGAATTCTTTCCCACTTCTCAATACTCCAAAACACTGCCTGAGCAACTTATGCCCCACTGCCACCAATGCCAACTTCTTTGACTTCCCTTTTTTCAATAATCTCTCATATAATCCCTTGCAATATACATTCACCCTTATCGCTGACAGTGTACACATATAAAAAACCTTCCTCACATAACTGTTGCCCCTCTTCATTATGCTTCCCCTCCCCCTCACTGTATCTCCACTCTCATACGGCGAGGGACATATCCCTACAAAACTCCCTACTTCCTTCGCTCTGCTAAACCCCTCAAATCCCCTAAGCATTGATACTACTACACTTATCGCTCTGTCACTTATCCCAGGTATGCTCTCAAGTAATTCCCTCTGCTTCTTAAATTTTTCCCTGCAAAGCTTCTGTATTTCTTTCTCTACCTTTTTCATGCTACTGCTCAGTGCCTTTATTATCCCATCATAATACCTTAGCACTTTCTTGATGCCTTCCATAGGAACATGGCTCAATGCTTCCCTCTGGTTCTTAACCATGTTTATCTGCCTCTGAAAATCATCAAGTAACCTCAACCGGGTTTCTATTTGCTTCTGAGCCTCTGTCTTAGGTCTATATAGCTTCCCATCAAAAAATTGCCTCCCATACTCAGCTATCACTATGGAGTCTACTTTGTCTGTCTTTGCTCTCTTGCCCTTTGCCTCAAAAAATTTCCTCATTGAATAAGGATTAATCACTCCTACATTATATCCGCTCTCATACAGATAATGAGCCAATCTTAGATGATAGACCCCTGTATGCTCCATAACAATTAGTAACTCCGATTTTTCTATCTCTTTCAAATGCCTATTCAATTCCTTCTCAAATTCCTCTGGACAATATAAGCTCTTAAACGTTACTGTAGTGTCTCCATTGAGTATCGCTGCATTAAGATACTTCTTTGATACATCAATACCTATGAAAACTTTGTAAGTGCTCATTATAAACCCCTCCTTATTAGTATATTGATTTTTTCGGAGGACTTCCTTTAACCTATCATCGTGGTAAGTAATACAGGTTCCAGACCTGATGTTCCCGTTCAGGTTCAGGAAGCGCAAGGAGAGGGAGCAACATTCCGAACGGTCTTGCATGACCAATGACAACTCGCTCTTCCTCTCCTTCACTTTTACTCCTCCTCTATAATTGTAAACCATCACCACGATCTTTAACCTCCATTATTTAATATACGATGACCTTCAGTAATTGAACAGCCTCTTTTATACACATATTATATCACTTTTTTGTGTATAAATTGCTGCTTTGAATCAACAAAAAAGTAGGCATTAGTCTGTCAGGGATTTTGGTCTGAAAATCAGGCTTGTGATTCAAAAAAGGAAACGAGGGCATTTTATTTCCAGTTTTTTCCTGGTTTTCCCCAGTCATATTTATCAAACTTACCAGAAGGATAGTCATAGGTGGCTTCAAGAGTTAAAAGTTCTTCATCGTCAGTTCCTTGGAGAGTATCTTTCCAATGAGAAAGTTTCTCCTCAGGATTAAGTCCCAGTTCAGCTTCAATATGATCAGGTAGAGTATCTCCATCTTTGTCCTTTTCGGGATTGTATCCATCTGTCCAGAAAGTTAGTGCATTGTTGAAATGGGTAAACTCATGCATGATTATCACTGCAAAGGTATCTATGTGCGTATATGTGAGAAAATTTCTACTGGTTAATGTTGATGGAATTGAGAGTTTTATCGCTGGTAGTCTAATAGTAAAATTCTGCCTGTCTTGAGGTTCAAGATTTTTATTTAAATCGCAGACATTTATTGTTTTATGCTCAGAGTAATAGGGATTATATTGTCCTACCACTCCTCCATGCAAACAAACGCATTTATCAATTGGAATACTATCACAATGAAATGCCAATCTCACATTTTGTCCAAAGGGCATTGCTGCAGGAGTCTGCTTCCAGTAATAAAACCAGTTGGGATATCTGCCTTGAGGATTGTTTTTTTCGTCACGAGGATAAAAAATTAGAATCTCCCTTGTCTTCTCAAGTGAGCATCCGTCAATATTCAGACGAGCTTTAACTTTCTGTTTACCGAAGGATTCACTGTGTGTTGGTAATCCGTTATATGTTACCTTTACAGTCGGACCTTTTGGTTTGGACAAACCCGAAGATGGTTGAAATACCTTATGTGAGCCTTCCATCTCAGGAATTTCCCACTCTATTGATTCTTCATATTTAACAGGAGTAGTTTTTGCTCTAAGTTCAAGGGTAAGAGTTCCTGGATTTTGTTCTGTAAAAATATACCTTTCTCCCTCTGAAGGGGATAATATTTCTATATTAACGCTTTTGGGTTCTTTGCATTTTTCAGGTTCATCCTTTTTGACTTTGAGATACAGAGTGATGGTGGAACCAGTTATGCAGCTTGACGATTTGTCAACATTTCCGATATTTTTAGTTATTTTAAAGCTACCTATGTTTAATAATTTTTCAAGTTCATGATTAGTTAATTTCCACCTTCCACTTGTGCAACCTACTTTGGTAGAGTCTGAATAATGAAGTCCATCTTTTGTATAGAATATTATTTCTGGAGTATTGGCTACTATCTCTAATTGGTCTTTCTCTAATTGATCTATGTCCACCACTCCCGAGTAGAAATTAGGATAAATTTCTCCTTTATTGATTTCGTAGTGAATAAAATTTGCATATCTTGTGCAAAATTTTGGCACAAAATAACTCCATTTTATACAGGTTTTTCCATAAAAATTCTCCACTTTTATGTTTGTTGAAAGGCTATCAAGTTCATATTCTTTATTTTTCTCAAACTCTTTTTTATAAGTATTATATTTGCGAACAACTAATATATTACCTACAAAGGTCTCTTTAATTCGGTAAAATAGTTCTTTTTCTATATGACTACTGTCATAAAACCTTTTTTCTCCTCCGTTAATTACTATATAACCTTCAACTGGAATAGCTTCTACGATTTGAGGTTCTTCTTCCTGGTTTTCTAAATCTTCAAACCTTTGTTTTGCCTGTCCATACTGCATATTTAATATATCTCTCCGCCTCTTAATTTCCTTCTCCGGGGTGTCGGCAGGTCTTGATGTAATAACGGGAATTCCTAAAATTTCTTCAGTTTTTATATTAGCTTCATCAATAGTAATTATAGATTCCTTATATTTTTGCATGAGTTCATTAAAATCTATTGTTTCTTGAGCGAAAAGATTAAATTTGTTTTTTTCTTCAATGGGTGATTGAGCTGACGAGTTGCAATAAAAAGCGATTAGTAAAAAGAAAAGAGTTGAAAATAAAAAAATTTTCCTTTCTATCACTTTAACCTCAAGTTTCTCCTTTTCCCTCAAGTATAATGATTAACATAAATTTTTTCAATTGAAAGTTGAAAAAATAAAAGAATAAACCTTATTCAATAGAGAGTGGACACGGTCAATTAGTAGAGGTTAAACTTTCTGCATAAGCAGGAAGAAAAAATTTTATAGGGGCAGTATAAATAAAACAAAACAATGCAAAGCATTTTCCTGGGGAGGATGTCCGAAAGTATCAAACAGACCGCAGAAGAAAAAGTGGCAATAGTTTTGGAAGGAATTAAATGCGGTAAATCTGTAGCTGACATTTGCAGATAGCACAAAATTAGTCCACTTATTATCGTTGGAGACTCTTACACAGGAGTGAAACTCTGTAACCCCTTGAAAATACTTATCGGGGCGAGTGGATTTGAACCACCGACCCCCTGCTCCCAAGGCAGGTGCGCTATCCAAGCTGCGCTACGCCCCGATAAATTTTAATCTAATAGAAATCCTTGAAAAAAGTCAAATTGTTATCTGTGCTTAAAATTTAGTATTATATATCAAATACCTTTCCGGAGGTGTATTATGTTAGAAAATATTAAATGGTTTGGGCATGACAGCTTTAAAATTACAGGAGAAAAAGTTATCTATACGGATCCCTTTCAAATTAAAAAGCCTGATAAGGCTGATATTATTCTTGTTACTCATGAGCATTATGACCATTTCAGTCCTGATGATATAAAAAAACTTTTAGCTCCTCACACAGTTATTGCTCTTCCAAAGGATTGTTCAGGCAAGATTAAGGCAAAAGAAGTTATTGTTAAACCAGGAGATAAAATTAATATAGAAGGTGTGGAGATAGAGGTTGTTCCATCTTATAATTTGAACAAAAAGTTTCATCCAAAGGAGAAAGGTTGGGTTGGATATATTTTCAAAGTAATGGGGAAAAGAATTTATATTGCAGGAGACACTGATTATATTCCAGAAATGAAGTCTTTTAAAGATATTGATATTGCTTTGCTTCCAGTTTCAGGAACTTATGTAATGACTGCTGAAGAAGCAGTTCAGGCTGCGTTGGATATTAATCCTAAGATAGCAATTCCAATGCATTATGGAAGCATTGTTGGTTCTGAAAAGGATGCTCAGTATTTTGCTGAAAAACTCAAGGGCAAAATAGATGTTATAATACTTCAACCAGAGAGGTAAACTATGGAATTTACAGGAGAAGAGTTAAAAAAGTTATTGTCTTCAAAAATTCAGGAAATTGGTAAAGAAATTGTAGTTTATGATGAGGTTGAATCAACTAACAGCAAGGCAAATGAACTTTTAAAACAGGGATATCCCTCAGGAACAGTTGTTGTAGCAGATAGACAAATAAAAGGCAAAGGCAGATTGGGCAGAAAATGGATTTCGCCTTCAGGGAAAAATCTTTACATGAGCATTGGTATAAAACCGACTATTCCTCCAAAATATGCTACATTACTTACTTTAACCAGTGTTGTAGCATGCACAACAGCTTTGAGAAGATATGCAGATGTGCCTGTATTGATTAAATGGCCTAATGATATGCTTGTGGATGATAAAAAAGTTGGTGGAATTCTTACAGAAATGAAGATTGAAGGAGAAAAAATAAAGTCTGCTGTAGTAGGCATTGGTATTAATGTAAATATGACAGAAGAAGATATGCCAGAAGAGATTAAAGAAATAGCCTCTTCTCTTAAGATATGTAAAGGAGAAGATTTTTCAAGAAGTCTTCTTGCTGTGGAAATAATCAAAGAATTTGATAAGTGGTATCAATTACTTGAAAAGAGGCAGAGAAAAACAATTATTGACCGATGGATGCAGTTGAGTGGCACCATAGGAAGGCAAGTTAAAATTGTTTTATCTGACAGAGAGCTTATTGCTACAGCTGAAGCTATAGATGAGGAAGGTAGGCTAATTGTAAAGCTAACTGACGGAACATATGAAAAAATCTGCGCAGGGGATGTTACTTTACTCCGAGCAAAATAATGCTTGTTGCTGTTAAAATAGGAAATTCCACTATTAATCTTGCTTTTTTCAAAGATCCCTATCAATCTGATTTTAGAATTGTTTCATTTGATACACAGGAAGTATCAAGCTGGACTGATAATCAGAAACTCCTTAATTGTCCATTTCTCAGTGATAATTATAATTTTGACTGTATAATATGTTCTGTTGTACCTGAAATTACAGAGAAATTTCTGGATTTTTTTACAAATATCTCTCATAGAACAATTGTTATAGATTACAAAACTCCTTCAGGATTAAAGCTTAATCTTAATAAACCAGAAAGTTTTGGAGTTGACAGACTTGTTGCTTCTGTGGCTGCCTATGAATTATTCAAAGAAAATATCGCGGTTGTAGATGCTGGAACAGCTACTACAATCACAGTCGTTACCAGTGAAAAAGAGATTGTTGGTGGAGCAATAATGCCAGGAATAGGCACAATGAATTATGCTCTTAATGAAAAAACATCAAGTTTGCCACTGATTGATTTAAATAAGGATGTTGAAGTACTTGGCAAAGATACTCATTCAGCAATTCTAAGTGGAATAGTTTTAGGAACAATTTATGCAGTTGAAGGAATAATAAGCGAAATTGAGAAAAAAATAAACCGTGACCTTATAATTCTTTTAACGGGTGGATATTCTAAGTTATTATCAAAATACATGCATAAAAAACATTTATTGAATAAATATCTTGTAATTGAGGGTATGAGATTGATATACTTAAAAAACATTAAAAATTAGGAGGGTGTTATGAAATTTCAGAAGATTCTTTTACCAACAGATTTTTCAGATGAGTCTTTGTACGCTCTTTCTTATGCTGTAGATTTTGCGAAAATGTTTAATGCAAAATTATATCTTCTTCATGTTATCTATGATATTGAAAAAGCATCAAATCTTCATATTCCTCATCCGTCAATAACCGAACTTTATAAGGACTTAGAATCTCATGCCAAAAGAAATCTTGATTCTTTTGGTATTGATATTCGTGAAGATTTCAAAAATGTTGAAACAGCTGTTTTAAGAGGAATTCCTTATGAGGAAATTATAAAGTTTGCTAAAGAAAATAGTATTGATTTGATTATTATTGGAACACTTCCAAGAAGTGGAGTAGAAAGATTTTTTGTTGGAAGTACAACACAAAGAGTTATAAGAAATGCTCCTTGTCCTGTTCTTGTTGTAACTAAAAAATAGTAAGAATGCAGTGTGAAGTTTTAGTTGTTGGTGGTGGACCTGCTGGTAGCACTGCTGCAAGATTACTTGCAGAAAAGGGAATAGAAACAGTTTTAATTGAAAAAGACCTTACATTTAACAAGCCCTGTGGAGGAGGGATTCCGTCTGCGGGGCTGAAAGAATTTAATATTTTAAATAAACTTCAAAATCAGATACCTTTTAACATAGTAACAAAGGTGAAAATATTCCCTCCTTTTTCAGAACCAATAGAGGTTTCACTACAAGGTGGAGAAATACTGATTTTTAATCGCCAGAGCTTTGATTCATTTATGAGAAAGTTAGCTGAGAAAAGTGGAGTAAAAATTATTGAGGCAGAACTAATAAATATAGAAAATAGTAAATTAACAGTTAGAAAAAAAACTGGTGAAGTTCTGGAAATTTATTCTAAATATATCATTGCTGCTGATGGAGTTAACTCAAGAGTATGCTCTATTAAAGGGTGGTCAAAACCTGAATACTACTGGACAGTTAGTCTACATGTCCTTGAAAACTTTATAGATACAAAAGATACATGCGAATTCTGGTTTGGTAATTCTCATGCTTCATTTTTTTATTCATGGGTTTTCCCCGGTGTAGACTATTTTTCAGTGGGAACAGGAGCAGAAGATATTAAAAAACTAAAAACTCTTATTGATAACTTTGTTGAAAAAAGGTTTGCAGGTAAGTTAAATATTAATTCTTTCAAGCTAAGAGCTTATAAAATACCAAAATGGGGAAGAAGAAGTTTTTTTAAAGAAAATGTTATTTTTTGTGGTGATACTCTTGGAACGGTGATGCCTATTTCATTTGAAGGGATATATTATTCTATGAAATCTGCTCAATTTGCCTCTGAAGCAATAGTGCAAAAAGATTTAAATCTTTACAAAAAATTATGGGATGAAAATTTTCTAAAGCAATTTAGCATAATGAAAAAATTTCAGGATTACATGTTTGGCAATGATGAAAGAATAGACAACTGGCTTAATATTCACAGAAATCCTGCTATTCAGGAACTTGCGATGGCTTTATGGCTGAGGAAAGAACATGGTAGTAAACTTATTCCTCTTTATTTAAAAGCTTTTGGAAGTCTTATTTCAAGAATCGCTACATTTAAGATAAAATAAAATTGTGAAAAAAGCTTTAATTTATTCTTGTATTTTCCATATTTTACTATTTATTTTTATGCTGCTTTTACAGGATTATTTTAAGTCTCAACAACCTTCAGAGCCTGTTTCAATTATAATTGTACCTATAGCTCCGCAGATGCCTAAAATGCCACCTTCTGTAAAAGCTCTTCCACCTAAGACATTAGAAAAACTTCCTCCTATAAGAGAATCAAAACAACCAAAATATTTAAGTGCTATTCCAAAAGGAAATCAAGGGCAGAAAGAAGATAAACAGAAAGAAACTGCTTCCACAGGGAATTTAAAAACAGAGAAACATTTTACAGAATTAACTCCTAAGCAGTCTCCTAATATTTTTGATAAAGATGTAATTGCCCGACTTTCAAGAAAATCAAAGGAGAAGCAAGAGTTAGAAACATCACGCGGTTTAAGTTTTTCTGCAAAAGAATTCAATGATTGGGGATACCTTGAAAGACTTAAGGAGAAAATAGAAAGAGTCTGGCAGTATCCTCCTCAGGCTGCTCAGAGAGGTATATATGGTGACCTTTATTTGAGATTTACAATTGATAAAAAAGGCAAACTCGTTTCTGTAGAACTTTTGAGAACATCCGGCTATAGAATGCTTGATGATGCAGCAATTAAAGCACTGAAAGATGCTGAACCATTCTGGCCATTACCTGATGACTGGCAGAAAAATACTCTTACAATAACAGGACATTTTATCTATACACTGCACGGCTTTTATCTGAGGTAATCTTTTCAATTTGAATTCTTGGTGCATCAAGCCATAATCTTTCAAGGTCATAGTAACGTCTTGTTTCTTCAAGAAATATATGAACAATCACATCACCATAATCCATTAAAACCCAGTGAGCATGTGAAAAACCTTCTATTCCGTAAAGCTTATACCCTTCCTGTTGCATTGTTTCTTGTAAATATTCTGCCAGTGCTTTCACTTGGGTTGTGCTTTCAGCAGAACAGATTACAAAGTAATCAGTTATTATGGTAAGCTCTTTCAGCTCAAGAATTTTTATATCCTGCGCTTTTTTGTCATGAAGGAATTCTGCTGTTTTTAAAGCCTTTTCTTTTGAATCCATTGTTTTAATTATATCATAATTTATTGAATTTCAAAAATTACAATTTCCATTGAAGCAAAAAACTCACTAATGCAACTGAGACTATAGAAGCTGTTTCAGCTTTTAAAATTCTTTTGCCTAAGGAAGCTGTTTTTATATTCATTTTCTCTGCTTGGCTTACTTCTTCCTGACTGAATCCTCCTTCGGGTCCTATCAATAAAAATATGTTTTTATCATGATTTACTTCAGATATTGTTTGAATTAAAGGTGATGTAGCCTTTTCCCAGAAAAGAATTCCATTGTCTATGTTTTTAATCAATTCAGAGAAATTAATCACATTGCTTATCTCAGGAACGATGCTTCTATGTGATTGTTCTGAAGCTTCTTTAGCAATCTTTTCCCATCTTCCAATTTTACGAGTATGTCTTACAATACATCTGTCACTAACAAATGGGATAATTTTTTTTACACCAAGCTCTGTTGCTTTTTGTATAATCATATCCATTTTTTCACCTTTAAGTAGAGCTTGACATAAAGTTATTGAAAATACATCTTCTGTATGAAGTTCTTCTTCCTGAAGAATCTCTATAGTTTTTAAGTCAATTATTTTTGCATGAAAGCTTTTTCCTTTACCATTAAAAATTGAGAGAGTATCTCCTGGATGGCATCTTAAAACATTGAAAAGATATTTTCTGTCTTCATTTGAAAGTTCTAAAATTTTCCCTGGAAAAAATTCACAGTGTTGAACACAAAGTCTTATTTGACTCATTAGAAAATTAGTTCAGTGCCAATACCTTTTTGAGTGAAAATTTCAAGAAGTAAACTATGAGGAATCCTTCCATCTATTATGTGAGTTTTTCTGACCTCTCCTTTAAGTGCATTAAGGCAGGCATAAACCTTCGGAATCATCCCTCCGCTAATAATTTGTTGTTCTATCAATTTTAAAGCTTCCTCATTTTTAAGAGTAGGAATATGATTGTTGTTTTCATCGGTTATTCCTTTAACATCAGTAAGAAGTATAAGTTTTTCAGCTTTTACTGCTACAGCAATTGCAGAGGCTACTGTATCAGCATTTATGTTATAACTTTGACCTTTTTTGTCAAATCCTATGGGTGCAACAACAGGAATAAAGCCTTTATCCTGCAAACTCTCCAACACATCTACACAGACTTCTTCTATTTCACCAACAAATCCGATATCTGTTTCTTCATTATTGATTTTTAAATATTTCTTTTTTGTTTTCAGGAGATTTCCATCTTTTCCTGTAAGTCCAACAGCTTTTCCACCATGAGAATTAATAAGTTGAACAATTTCTTTGTTTATTACTCCACCAAGAACCATCTCAACAATCTCCATTGTTTCTTTATCAGTTACCCTGTGCCCATGAATAAACTGAGGCTCTTTATCAAGTTTTTTCATAAATTCTGTAATTTTTGGTCCTCCTCCATGTACAACAATAGGTTTTATGCCTATAAAATTGAGCAAAACAATATCCTGAGCGAAGGCATCTTTAAGAGAAGGGTCTTTTTGAGCGGCGCCTCCATACTTTATTACAAAGGTTTTTCCATAGAATTTTCTTATATACGGAAGTGCTTCAACAAGGATATTTGCCTTTTCAAGAAGTGTTTGTTCTATTTCATTCATTTAGTTCTTCTCAGAAACTCTTCTATATCAAATGCAGTGCTAACAACTTCTTTTGCTTTTAATGCTTTATCCTTTTCTCTTATGACAGCCTTGCCCATAAGTTTTTCCATTTTATCAACTGCTGTAAATGTATCCATACCAGTAACAATAATTGGAATACCTTTTGCTTTAGCAATTCCTGTTACAGTTTCATTAACATGCATTCCGCCAGTAAGTATTAAACACTTTGTGGAAGTTTCCATTGCAACTATCTGGATATCTGTTCTGTGAATGCCTGTTATAACCGCTTTGTTCGGAATTCTTAAGAAATAGGAAAGTGCTGTTTCAGGATCCATTGCTCCGATGGATAGATTATCAACAAATTCATCAAGTTTGTCTTCACAGCAGACAAGCCCACCATTTACTGCTTCCATAAGCCTTCTTACTGTAACAGCTTCCAGAAATTTATCTTTTTTGAAAACTCCCAAGACTTTTATTCCCCTTCCTTCAATAAATGGAACTACCTTTTCTTTTACATAATGAAACTGTTCAGGAGGAACTTTATTTATAACTGCACCTATAAATTTTTCACTGCTTAACTGTCTTATACCGAATATGTCATCCATTGCAAGTTCGCTATCCCAGTGTTGAATAGCTATAACCTTTCCATTTGTCTCCTGTAGTAAGCTTATAACATCAATTCCAAGTGTAAATCCTTCAAATATGTTGTTAGGTCCGACAACTATTACAAAATCTTTATTACTTTGCTGTGAAAAGGAGTTAATAACTTTTTCTTTTATTTTTAAATCAGTGCCTTCAAGAAGTTTATACTGTGTTTCATAAGTAAAAACGAAAGGAGATATTACACTTAATGGTTCTTCAAGTCCTAATAACTCCTTTATAAAAACAGCTTCTTCATCAAATATTTCTTCACCTTTTTTTAAAGGAATTCTTCCGAGTGGTCTTATATAACCTGTTTTATAACCTCGTTCTTGAAGAGTGAGAGATAGTCCTAAAGCAAAAAAGTTTTTTCCTGTAAAGGCTCGATTTGATATTATAAAAATGGGTATCATGTTTGTCCTCCCTGTTTTTGCTACTAAATTATTATTCTTGCATCAAGTCCTATCCCACCATTATTGAATACCATATAAGGATTAATATCAATCTCTTTAATTATAGGGAAATCCATAACCAACTTGGAAAGTTTTCTTATACAGTTAGCTATATCAGTTTTATCGTAAGGTTTTTCACCTCTTACTCCATCAAGTATTTTGCTACCTTTAATTTCAGTTATCATTTCAAGTGCTTCCTGTTCTGATACAGGAACTATTCTGAAAGAAACATCTTTCAGAACTTCCACATAAATTCCTCCAAGTCCAAACATAATCATGTGTCCAAATGTTCTATCATAACTTACTCCAAAAATAACTTCTTTGCCACCTGTAACCATTTCATAAATCATTATACCTTCTATGTATGCATCTGGCATAACTCTTTTGACATTTGTTGTTATTTCTACAAAAGCATTGTAAACAGCTTTATCGTTGTTAAGATTAAGCTTAACTCCACCAACATCTGTTTTATGAAGAATATGAGGTGATGAAACCTTCATGACTACTGGATAGCCAATTCTTTCTGCAATTGCCACAGCTTCCATTGGTGTTTTTGCCAATGCTCTTTCTGGGAAAGAAAAACCATAAAGAGAGAGTATTTGCATTGCCTCTTCTCCACCAATTTCAGAAACTCCCTGGGATTGCAAACTTTGAATAATCTTTTTCACTTCTTCAATATTTTGTTCAGGTATTTTTATCTGAAGTTCGTCAGATATTTCTTTGCTTTTAAGTTGGACAAAATCAACAAGTTTTCTATAGGCATGAATTGCAATAGAAGGGTCAGTAAAACATGGAATTCTAAACCCTTTAAGTTTGTTTATCGCATTTCTTACTCTCTGACCACCAATAAAGGTTGCAAAAACGGGTTTATCTGTATTATTTGCTGAAGAAATTACAACATCTGCAATATTATCAACATCTGTTACTGCCTGAGGAGTAAGAATTACACAGATTCCTTCTACAGAATTATCTTTTATAGCTTGATCAAGAACAATTTTATATCTTTCTGAGGTAGCATCTCCAATTATATCAACAGGATTATAAAGAGAAGCAGTTGAAGGAAGTTTTTCAGCTATTGTATCTATTGATGTTCTGGTCATTGGATCAAGTTTTATCCCGAGTCTATCTGCTGTATCCGCTGCAATAATTCCAGGACCACCAGCATTTGTAATAATGAGAAGTTTTCTGCCCTTTGGGGTTTTTCTTGAAATAAACATTTCTGCTGTATCAAATAGTTCTTGAATACCTGAAGTTCTGATTATTCCTGTTTTTCTAAAAGCTTCTGTAAAAGCTCTATCAGACCCTGCAAGCGCGCCTGTATGTGAAGAGGCAGCTCTTGCACCTGCTTCTGTTGCACCAGATTTGATTAATATTACAGGTTTTATTTTTGTAACTTCTTTAGCTATTTCAATAAATCTTTTGCCATCTATAACATCTTCAATATATCCCAGAATTACATCAGTGTCTGGGTCTTTTGCAAAGTATTCAAGGAAATCTGTTTCATTTAAGTCAGCTTTATTTCCGAAGCTTACAAATTTTGAAAAACCAAAGTTGTTCTCTATTGCCCAGTCTATGATTGCAACACCTAAAGCTCCTGATTGAGAAAAGAAAGCAACTCTCCCTTCAGGAGGTAACTCAGCAGCAAAAGAAGCATTCATCTTGTTTTTTGTATTCATAACACCAAGACAGTTTGGTCCAACCATTTTTATTCCTGCACTTCTTACAATCTCTACAATTTCTTTTTCTCTTGCAACTCCGTCTCCACCGACTTCTTTGAAACCTGCTGTAATAACAACAACACCTTTTACTCCTGCTTTTGCACAATCTTTTAAAGAGTCTGCAACAGCTTTAGCTGGAATTACTATTATAGCGAGGTCTACTCTGTCAGGGATTGCTGATACAGAAGGGTAGCAGGGTAGAGAAAGTATTTCAGTTCTTCCAGGATTTACAGGATATATTTTGCCTGTATAACCATTAATAAGATTTTTAAGGACAGCATTGCCCACTTTTTTTTCTTCTTGTGAAGCGCCAACTACAGCAATGGAGGATGGATTAAAAATAAAATCAATCATATAATAATCTATCACAAAAAAAGGTTTGATGGAAAGAAAATTTATTTATTTTTATATAAGATTTTCTTTTACCTTTACAAGGTTTGTAATTGTTTCATTTACAGGCACGGATAAATTGCATTGTTTTGCAAGTTTTACAATTGCTCCGTTGAATGCATCTATCTCTGTTTTTTTACCGTTTTTTATATCATAATACATTGAAGGAAAATGTTTTGCTGTTGGGGGAACAAGTTTCTCATAGAAGTAATTAAGATATTCTTTATAATCTGCCCAGTTAAGTTTTATTTTCTTAAATTTTGCAACATTGAAAATTTCTTCAACTATTTTATTCATTATTTTTCTTGTCTCTTCATGTTTGGCAAGTGTACCATAATTGCATTCAAGAATTGCTCCTAAGGGATTTAATGCTGAATTATAGAGAATTTTATCCCAAAGTATTGCATAAACCTCCTTAGATACCCTTGTAGGAAGTCCTGCTTTATTGAAGATATCAGCAATTTCATTTAATTTTTTTTCTGAAATCATATTGTCAGGTTGTCCAATGACAATATCATCAGCAAAAACAGTTACTTCAGCTATTGCAGGTTCAACTATTTTTGCACCGAATATTATTCTTGAAAGTATAACTCTTTCTTTACCTATAACTGAGCTTGCTATTTCATAATTTCCATACCCATTCTGTGCAAGTAAAACAAGAGTATTTTGCCCAAGTAAGTGTTTAATTTGATTTATAACAGTCTCAGTATCGTAGGCTTTAACTGAAACAATGATGAGGTCTAAATCTCTATCTTGAATTTGTTCAGAGCTTGTAAAAATATTATCCAGTTGTGCTCTTTTTTCTCCGAAGAGTCCTTTTATTTCTAATGTTTTATTGTTAATTTTTCCGATGTATTTATCTTTTGTTATTCCAAAAACAGTTTCGCCTGATGCCTTTAGTGAAGTGGCAAAAACTGTTCCTAATGCACCCAATCCAAAAATCAGTATTTTCATATTCAATTCCTTTTATCAATAGGATTAATCGTTTGATTAGAAGGATTTTTAGATGATTCAGGAGTTTTTAAATTATTTTTTGGTTCTTCAGAGCCTGGCGATAAAGTAAAATTCTGAGGTTCTTTGTTTGAGAGAGCTTCTTTCATAAACTGTGCCCATATTGGCGCAGATACTCTTCCCCCTGCTTCTCCATGTCCGAGACTTTTTCTCATATCATCATAGCCAACCCAGACTCCTGCGACAAGTTGAGGAGTATAACCAATAAACCATGCATCTTTAAAATCATTGCTCGTTCCAGTTTTTCCCGCTACAGGTCTTCCGATGTTTGCTCTTGCTCCTGTACCGTAACTAATAACATCTTTAAGCATATCAGTGACTGTATAAGAAACCTCAGGTGAAATTACATCCTGAAGTTCAGGTTCATTTTGAAGCAAAATCTTTCCTGAAGCATCAGTTACATATTTTATTGCTATAGGTTTTATTTTTTTGCCTCCATTTGCGAATATGGCAAATGCCGAGGTTAGTTCCAATGGTGATACACTTAGACTACCAAGCGCTATAGTTAGGTCTGCTGGCATTTCTGATGTTATCCCTGCTCTTTTGGCAAGATTTATTATTGAATCAACTCCTATCATTTCAGCTAATCTTACAGTAGGAACATTTCTTGAGAAAGCTAATGCTCTTCTTAAAGTTATTTCTCCCCAGAATTCTCCATCGTAGTTTGATGGTGACCATTCTTTAAGTCCTGTTTTATAACTAATTGGCTCATCAACTATAGTATCCTCTGGTTTAAATCCTTTTTCAATGGCTGTGGCATATACAAAAGGTTTAAAAGAACTTCCGGGTTGTCTTTTAGCATAAATTGCTCTGTTGAACTCTCCTCTTTGAAAACTATATCCACCAACCATTGCTCTTATATAACCTGTTTGAGGATCTACTGCAACCAATGCTCCTTCTATTTCGGGCTCCTGTTCAAGAGAAAATAAGATTTCTTTACCAACAGATTTAAATCTGACCATTATTACATCACCGGGTGACAGAATATCAGAAAGCTTAAAATTTTTGAATGTTTTAATTTTACCTGAAGAATCAACTACCTTATTTGCCCATTGAGCATCTTGTAAGTTTAATTTACCTTTTAACCCTCTTGCCTTAATAATTGCTTGATTAGGTGTTACCGATAAAACCACACCTTTTGCAATATCTCCTTGTGATGGAGTAAAGGATACTTTTTCTTCTTTTTCTTCATTTTTGATTGATATTTTCCCAACAGGACCTCTCCACCCATTTCTTTTATCAACATCTCTAAGCCCTTCCTGTAATGCTCTTTGTGCAGATACCTGAGCATGGGTATCAAGAGTAGTGTAAACTCTTAAGTTGCCTTTATAAATTTTTTCTATGTCAAAGGTTTCTTCAAGCTGTTTTCTTACATATTCAAGGAAGTAGTTATAGTTTTCAGTTGAAATCCTTAACGAACTTAAATGAATTGCTTGTAAGGAAGCTCTTTTTCTTTCCTGAGGAGTAATTAATTCTTCTTTTTCCATTCTTTCAAGAACAATTTCCTGTCTCTGTTTTGCTTTAACTAAATCATTATAAGGAGAGTATGAATTAGGAGCTCTTATTAAACCTGCAAGTAAAGCTGCCTCTGGAAGAGTTATATGAGTTATAGATTTACCAAAATAAATTCTTGATGCCATTTCAACTCCGTAAGCTCCATGCCCAAAATAAACGTTATTAAGATAAAGTTCAAGTATTTTTTCTTTGCTAAGCTCTTTTTCTATTTTCATTGCTAAATAGGCTTCTTTAATTTTCCTTGAAATAGTTTTCTCTGGAGTGAGGAACATTATTTTAGCAAGCTGCTGAGTAATAGTGCTTCCTCCTTCTTTAAGTTGCATATGAAGAACATCAGTAATTAGAGCTCTGCCTATTCCGATGTAGTCAATTCCTTTGTGTTTCCAAAAACGTGAGTCTTCTACTGCTATAACCGCATCTATTAAATGTTTTGGTATTTGTTTTATGGGAATATAAATGCCTTTTTGAATTTTAAACTCTCCAATTAAAGTTCCATCTTCAGCATAAACCTTTGTTCCATGAGGAGTTTTTACTTTATCAAAATCTTTTATTGAAGGAATATCTCTGAATAATGCAAAACCTGCACCCGCAAGAAAAGCAATCATTACAATTACGGTAATTATGATTATCTTAAGTTTCATAAATTATATTATAACATGATGAAGTTTTTGATAAATTGATGCGAAATAATTTATAATAATTCTAATTTAATTTTAATTAAAGAGGGAGGATATTATGAAAAAGTACAAATGTAGTGTATGTGGTTATGTTTATGACCCGGCTCAGGGTGATCCTGACAATGGAGTGGCTCCGGGAACAGCTTTTGAAAATTTACCAGATACATGGAGTTGTCCAGTTTGTGGAGCTACCAAAGATATGTTTGAGCCAGAGGAATAATTTAGGAGGATATCATGAAATCCATTGAAATTGCCTTAAAGATGGAAACAGACGCCGTAAAATTTTATACAGAGGCATCTGAAAAAGTTTCCCATCCTGTTGGCAAAAAAATGTTTCTTACAATCGCAGAGGATGAGAAGAATCATATAAAAATGATTGAAGAAGTTATTAAAGGACTTGATCTTACGATAAAAGAGGCTAATCCAATAAAAACAGTCAAAACAATATTTGAAGATATGAAAGACAAAATGATGGAAAGAATTAAAGCTCAGAGCGATGACCTTGAAGCATTCAAAATTGCAATGGAGATGGAAAAGGAAGGGATAGAGTTTTATAAAAAAGTTCAGAAGGAAGTTAATACGGAAAAAGAAAAAAAGCTTTTTGAAAGATTAATTTTTGAGGAAGAACAACATCACAAGATTTTTTCTGAAACCTACAATTTCCTTAAGGATACAGGCAATTGGTTCATGTGGAAAGAGTTTTCAATTGTTGAAGGCTAAATTTGGGAGGGGACAACCCTCCCTTTTATTTAATTCCCAGAACATCTCCCATGTCATAAAACCCTGCAGGTTTTCCATAAAGCCATATAACGGCTCTTAAAGCACCTCTTGCGAAAGTATCTCTGCTGGATGCTTTATGAATTATCTCAATTCTTTCTCCTAATCCTCCAAAAATAACTGTATGTTCACCAACAATATCTCCTGCTCTGACTGTCTGGATTCCAATTTCTTTTTTTGTTCTTTCTCCGATAATTCCTTTCCTTGCATATACAGCCACCTCATCAAAATTTCTATTCAATGCTTCAGCAATAACTTTTGCCATTTTTATAGCAGTTCCACTTGGTGCATCTTTTTTCATTCTGTGATGCGCTTCAACAATTTCAATATCATAGTCGTCTCCGAGAACTTTTGCCACATCTTTTAGGATTTTGAATAAAAGATTCACTCCTATGCTCATATTAGGAGATAAGACTATAGGAATTTTCTTTGATGCTTTCTGAATAATAGAAAGCTGTTCATTGCTAAAACCAGTTGTTCCTATGACCATTGATTTTTTGAATTTTTTAACTATTTCCAGATGCTCTAATGTAGCTTCAGGAGATGTGAAATTAATAACTACATCGGCATTGTCAATAGCTTTTTCTAATCTATCATCTATTTTTACACCTATTTCTCCTATTCCAGCTATTATTCCGGCGTCTGTGCCTATCTTGGGATTTGTTTTTGATTCTATAGCTCCAGTGAGTTTTAATTCAGGGTAATCCCTTGAAAGGGCAACTATTCTACTGCCCATTCTTCCTGCTGCGCCACATACTGCTATTTTTATCATCTTTTTCCTCCTCTGTATTTATTTTTTCATCAACTTCCTCAACTTTTATTGAATAGTGCTCATGAAACCAATTCCATAAGTCAATAATTTTACAATTTTTTGAACAGAAAGGTCTCCATGGATTGTTTTCATATTCTACAGCTTTTCCACATACAGGACATTTAATTTTCATGTTTAATTTTAATTTTTCATATCCTAAAGTTGCAACTTAATATGATAGACTATAATAAATGATTTTTACAGATAGAGCAAAAACAGTTCTTGAAATCAGGTATCTCTTAAAAAATGAAAAAGGAGAACCTATTGAAAATCCTGAACAACTTTTTCAGAGAGTCTCAAGTTATATTGCTCAGGCAGAAAAGATTTATAAAAAAAATTCTTTTGAGTGGGAAGAAAAGTTTCATGAACTTATAAGTTCCTTGAGATTTTTGCCTAATTCTCCTGCATTAATGAATGCAGGCAAACCAAAAGCTCAGCTTGCTGCATGCTTTGTCCTTCCCATAGAAGATTCAATAGAGTCCATTTTTAAGACACTTAAGGATGCTGCATTAATTCTTCAAAGCGGTGGTGGAACAGGATTTAATTTTTCCAGTTTAAGGCCTAAGGGTGATGTTGTTCGTTCCACAGGTGGAGTTGCAAGCGGTCCTGTTTCATTTATGAAGATATTTGATAAGGCTTCAGACATAATAAAGCAGGGTGGAGCAAGAAGAGGAGCAAATATGGGAGTTTTAAGAGTTGACCACCCTGATATTTTTGAATTTATAAGAATTAAAAGGATAGAAAGTCTTAGCAACTTTAATATATCTGTTGCTGTTACAGATTCATTTATGGAAGCTTTGTTTAAAAATGATTATTTTCCGTTGATAAATCCACGAACTAAAGAAGTTGTAAGAAAGGTGAAAGCAAAAGATATTTTTGATGAAATTGTTGAGTCTGCATGGGAAACAGGGGACCCAGGAGTTATTTTTATAGATACCATAAACAGGTCTAATCCAACTCCGCATATTGGTCAGATAGATAGCACAAATCCTTGTGGAGAGCAGCCTCTACTTCCCTATGAGGCATGCATTCTTGGTTCACTTAATTTATCAAAGTATGTTAAAGAAGGTAAGATTGATTTTGAAAGGCTTGAGCATGATGTAAAAACAGCTACGAGATTTCTTGATGACGCAATTGATGTTACTCATTATCCTGTACCTGAAGTTGAAAAAATGCACAAAGGAAACAGAAAAATAGGGCTTGGAATAATGGGTTGGGCAGATTGCCTTGTTGAGCTTGGAATCCCATATAATCATAAAAAAGCCCTTGCCTTAGCTGAACAAGTAATGCAATTTATCAGTGAAAAGTCTCACAAAGCATCTCAGGAACTTGCTCAAGAAAGAGGTGTTTTTCCTAATTTTAAGGGTTCTGTATGGGAGAAAAAAGGTATCCCAATGAGAAATGCTACCACAACAACGATTGCTCCAACAGGAACAATATCAATAATTGCAGACTGTTCAAGCGGAATAGAACCATATTTTTTACTTGCTTACAAACAGAGAATACTTGATACAGAGTTTGAGATAATAAATAAATATCTTATAGAGATTGCACAAAAACAAGGCTTTTACAGTGAAGATTTTATAAATCAACTCAGACAAAAAGGAACTCTTAGAGGTATGAAAGAAGTTCCTTTAAGAATAAAAAGACTTTTTAAAACAGCCCTTGAAATCACTCCTGAAGAGCATATTCAGATGCAAGCATCATTTCAGAAATATACAGATAATGCCGTATCAAAAACAATCAATCTTTCTCAAAGAACAAGAAAAGAAGATGTCGCAAGAATATTTATTCTTGCCTATAAAAAGGGGCTTAAAGGAATTACGATATTCAGATATGGCTCAAAAAGGGGAACACTTCTTAAAATAAGCGATGCTCATCTTGCAGAATGCTGCGAAGTTAAAGGAAGAGCACCAAGAATAACAAAACTTCATGATGCAGTATGATAAAGATTGACAGTATCTCAAAAAGTTATGGAAAAGTAAAGGCACTGGATTTACTGAGTTTTGATATAAAAAGAGGTGAAATATTTGGACTTCTCGGACCCAATGGTGCAGGTAAGACTACTACTGTAAAAATTCTCACCACTCTTACAAAGCCTGATAAAGGAACATGCTTTATTGATGAGGTAGATGTTATCAATAACCCTTTTGAGATAAAAAAAATCATAGGGGTTGTGCCACAGGAAAACAATCTTGAAAGGGAACTTACGGTCTATGAAAATCTTTTAATTTACGGAATGCTTCACAAAGTCAGGGATTTGAAAAGGAAAATAGATGAAATACTTAAGATTATGGAACTTACAGAGAAAAAGTACTCTGTGGTATCAACTCTTTCAGGAGGACTTCAAAGAAGAACTCTTCTTGCAAGAGCTTTATTGCCTGAACCAAAGGTATTGTTTCTTGATGAGCCATCTATAGGACTTGACCCTCATATAAGAAGGGAACTCTGGCAGATCATAAGAAAAATAAAAACTGAAGGCAGAACAGTGCTTCTTACAACACACTACATTGAAGAAGCAGAAGCACTGTGCGATAGAGTAGGGATTCTGTCGCACGGAAAATTAATTGCTCTCGGGACCCCTGCAGAACTTAAAAAAGATGTTGGCGAATATGTTGTAGAGTTTATTGATAAAGAAGGAAGGCTAATTAGTGAAATATGTCATAGTAGAGAACAGGCATATGAGATTGCAAGACAGAGAAGTGATGGAGTGATGATTAGAAAATCCAATCTTGAAGATGTGTTTGTGAAGCTAACAGGAGAAAGGATTAAGGAGATTAAGGAAGAACAATGATAAACTGGTATCCTGTTTTCCTCAAAGAGATGCTTCAGTTTAAACGAAAACTGCTGAGATTAGGATATATTTTCTCAGCAATGATGTCACCGATTATTTATCTTGTTACATTCGGACTTGGTTTAGGAAGAACAGTAAGATTGAGTGAAGGGATTGATTATTTAACATTTCTTCTGCCAGGGCTTGTTGCTATGAGTTCAATGAATAATTCATATTCTTGGGTTGCAAGCTCGCTCAATCTTAGCAGGCTCTATTTTAAGACATTTCAGGTTTATATTCAGTCACCGATAAAACCTTCTTCAATAATGATAGGAGAGGTTATGGCTGGTATGGTAAAGGGACTTTTTGCATCTTTGCTTATAATTGCTGTAGGTTTCGTAGTTCCATCAAGTTTTGCAATAACTCTGATTTTTGTCATAACTTTACTTTTAAACTGTTTTATGTTTGCCAGTCTTGGTGTGATAACAGGAATGATAACAAAATCACATGAAGATACTGCTACCTATTCTAATTTTTTTATAATGCCAATGGCTTTTTTCAGCGGAACTTTTTTTTCTATTGATAGAATTCCGATGATATTTAAACCAATTATTTATGTAATGCCTTTAACACATACAAACATTCTAATAAGGAAAAATTTTTTGGATATGGAGGCAATAGTTTCCTTGTTTGTTATAGTGTTTTACTGTTTTTGCTTTTTTCTTATTGGTTCAATTTTAATGAAAAAATATAATGAATGAAACAGTGGCTGTCAATTTCAGATTTATTTTATACTTAAAAAAATGGATATTCTTGAGTTAACGTTAATTTTGTCACAAAGGCTTGGCATTATAGCTACAGTGGCTTTTATTGTTTCAAGAATGCCTGTATTTGGAAGAGTTTTATCAAGAAAACCTACCATTAAAGATAAATTCATTCTTACATTTGTTTGTGGCGGTCTTGGCATTCTTGGAACTTTTGGAGCAGTGGAGATTCATGGAGCACTTGCTAATTCAAGAGTTGTTGGTGTTATGGTAGGAGGGCTGCTTGGTGGTCCTGTTGTAGGTGCTGGAGCTGGATTGATAGCAGGTATTCACAGATATTTTATAGGAGGATTTACAGCTTTTTCCTGTGGTTTAGCAGCGGTTGTTGAAGGTTTTTTAGGAGGAGTTGTTTACAGATACTGGAAAAAAGGTTTGATTCCATGGCATGTTGCATGGTTAGCAGGTTTTGTGGGTGAAATTGTTCAAATGCTTATTATTCTTACTTTTTCAAAACCTTTTTCAGAAGCTTTAGAGCTTGTAAAAATTATAGCTTTACCTATGATTACAGTCAACTCTATAGGAGTGGGAATATTTATGCTAATCATAAAATCCGCTGTTGAACATCAGGAAAGAGTGGCAGCAAATCAGGCAAGAGCTACTTTGAATATTACCAATCTTATCTTACCACATTTAAGACAAGGATTGAATGAATACTCTGCAAACAAGATTGCAACAATTATAATGGACAGTCTTGGTGTAGTAGCTGTGGCAATAACTGACAAGAAAAAAATACTTGCCCATGTTGGAATAGGTAGTGACCATCATCATGCCGGAACTCCTTTACTTACTAAAGCAACATTGAATGCGATTAGTTTAGGGGAAATACAGATTGCAAATAAAAAAGAAGAAATTGGCTGTAGAAATTCCAAATGTAAATTAAGCTCCGCTGTTATTGTTCCTCTGAAAAGAAGGGACGAAGTTATAGGCACATTAAAACTTTATCATGACAGAGAAAACAGTATCACCACTGTTAATCTTGAGGTAGCGAGAGGACTTGCTCATATATTTTCAACTCAGCTTGAAATAGTTGAACTTGAAACCCTTGCAAGACTTAAGACAGAGGCAGAGTTGAAATCACTTCAGGCACAAATTCATCCACATTTTATATTTAATGCTTTGAATACAATTATATCTCTTATAAGAATTGACTCTCTGAAAGCTAAGGATTTACTTCTTAATTTGGCGACATTTTTAAGATATAGTTTAAAAAAAGAAAAAGAAATTCCGTTGAGAGAGGAACTTTCATACGTAGAATCATATCTTGCAATAGAACAGGCTCGTTACAGGGATAAATTGACAGTTAATTATTATATAGAACCCACAGTAGATCTTAATGTAACCTTACCACCATTTACAATTCAACCCCTTGTGGAAAATGCTATAAAGCATGGATTAAAACCCAAACTTGAAGGTGGTGAGATTTTAATTAATATTCTGGATGATGAGGATAGCACAGTAATTTCAGTTGAAGACAATGGTATAGGAATAAATACTCATCCAAATAGAATGCCAGATAAAAAAGATTCTGGATTAGGATTATATCTTGTAAATGAGAGACTTAAAAAGTTTTATGGAGAAGAAAGCATGCTTCATATAGAAAGTTATCCCAATTTAGGCACAAAGGTGACATTTAAAATCCCTAAAAAATCTATTCTAAAAGATGTTGTTTTCAGCCATAGTAGTTGATGACGAACCATATGCAAGGGAAGAATTAATATATATTCTTTCCCATTTTCCTACATGCCAGATAATTGGAGAGGCTGGTAGCGCAAAAGATTGTATATTTTTATATTCAAAGGTTAAATCAGATGTAGTTTTTCTTGATATTGAAATGCCTGATATGTCAGGACTTGAAATTGCAAACATGCTTTCAACTTTTAATGAACCTCCTTTGATTGTATTTGCAACAGCTTATGATGATTATGCCATAGAAGCTTTTGAACTTGGAGCAATTGATTATATTCTCAAACCCTTTGAAGAAAAAAGAATTGCTAAAACAATTATGAGAATAGAAAATCTTAAAAATAATCAGACTGAATGGAATAACGCTGTAAATAAGCTTTCTCAGTTTCTTGGAAAGAAAAAAGTTTTTAAAAAACTTCCTGTTCAACAAAAGGCAGGTGTTATCAGTTTCATTCCTTATGTGGACATTCTTTACTGTGAGGCATACGAAGGAGGAGTAAAAATTTTTACATTAAAAGATGAGTATTATTTTGATGGAACTCTTTCAGAGCTTGAAATGAGGCTCAAAGAAGAGGGATTTATGAGAGTGCATAAAAGCTATATTGTAAATTTAAAAAGAATTGAGGCAGTATTACCATGGTTTAAAGGGACATACTGGCTTGTGATTGAAGGCAAAAAAATCCAACTCCCTGTAAGCAAATCAATTATTAAAGAACTCAAAGAAGTTCTTGGAATAAAATTTAGCAGTTAATTTCTATTCAACCTAAATATATTCAGTTCATCCCGAAATTATTTCTATTCATCAATTTTTTATTGTTGATAGCTTCATTTGCCTATAGAATTATTTCATAAAAATAGAGGCTGTTCAATTACTGAAGGTCATTCCGAGCACCCTCAATGGGTGCGAGGAATCTGACCCTTAGGGTCACCCTGAGCGTAAGCGAAGGGTCTCCTCCTTAAATCGGAAAGAGGAGATTCCTCGTCGCTAACGCTCCTCGGAATGACAGATGGAGGTAATTGAAAAATTTTAGGGCTTGTAATTTATTGAATTTCAATAGGTTACAAGTTTTTGAACAGTCTCAAAAATAAAAAAGGAGGTGTATTTTTATGCATGCATTGGTGCTGGTAATCATAGCAGCGTGCGTTTTTGTGCTTGCCTACAGGTTTTACAGCGCCTTTATTGCTGCAAAAGTTCTTGCCCTTGATCCTAATCGTCCAACTCCTGCAGTGAGACTTAATGATGGACGAGACTATGTTCCAACTAATAAATGGCTTATTTTTGGGCATCATTTTGCAGCAATAGCCGGTGCAGGACCGTTAATAGGACCTGTCCTTGCAGCTCAGTTTGGTTATCTCCCTGGTTTTCTATGGATTTTGATTGGAGGAGTTCTTGCTGGTGCTGTACATGATATGGTTGTTCTATTTGCATCTGTAAGACATAATGGTAAATCTCTTGCTGAAGTTGCCAAGGCTCAGATAGGACCTGTGTCTTACTGGCTTGTTCTTGTAGCAACTTTGTTTTTGTTGATTATTGTTCTTGCTGGCGCTTCTATTGCTGTTGTAAATGCACTTTTTAACAGTCCATGGGGAGCTTTTACGGTTGGTGTAACGATACCAATAGCGATTTTCATAGGAGCTTATCTTAAATGGTTAAGACCTGGTAAAATTGTTGAAGGTAGTATTATTGGTGTAGCACTTATTATTCTTGCCGTTGTTCTTGGTCCTGTCATTAAAGAATCAGCCCTTGCACCTTATTTTACATTCAGTAAAAAAGAGCTTTCAGTATTAATTCCTGTTTATGGCTTTTTTGCAGCTGTTTTACCTGTATGGTTACTTCTTGTCCCAAGAGACTATCTTAGTTCATATATGAAATTCGGAACGATGTTTTTACTTGCTATTGGTGTAATTCTTGTTAATCCTGTGCTTCAGATGCCTGCTGCAACGCAGTTTATTTCTGGTGGAGGTCCTGTGATACCAGGTAAGGTTTGGCCATTTATGTTTATTACAATTGCATGTGGTGCTATATCAGGTTTTCACTCTCTTGTGTCATCAGGAACAACACCAAAGATGGTATCAAACGAAAAAGATATAAGAACAATTGGCTATGGTGCTATGCTTACAGAAAGTTTTGTAGCACTTATGGCATTAATAGCAGCAACAGTGTTGCCTACAGCAGACTATTTTGCTATTAATAGTCCGCCTGCTGTGTTTCAGAAACTTGGTATGCAGGTTCAAGACCTTCCATATCTTTCTGCACTTGTAGGTGAAGAACTTGCAGGTCGTCCCGGTGGTGCAGTTTCTCTGGCAGTTGGTATGGCTGATATTTTCTCAAGAATTGGTGGATTAAGGCATTTAATGAGTTACTGGTATCATTTCGCAATCATGTTTGAAGCTTTATTTATTCTTACTCTTATTGATGCTGGCACAAGAGTTGGGAGATATCTTATGCAGGAAATAGGTGGAGCTTTTTATCCAAAACTTAGAGATTATAAATGGTGGCCCGGAGTAATTGCAACAAGTGGAATATTCACATTTTGTTGGGGATATCTCCTTTATACAGGAACAATATCCACAATTTGGCCTCTTTTTGGTGTAAATAACCAGCTTCTTGGAGGCATGGCTTTAGCAATAGCAACAACATTTCTTTTGAGGATGGGCAAAGCAAAATATATTTGGGTAACAATGGTACCTATGGTATTTCTCCTTGTGACTACGATTGTTGCTGGTTATCAAAATATTGTAAATAATTATCTTCCGAAGAATAACTATCTGCTTGCTGTAATCTCTGCAGTGATGATTGTAATGGTTGTATTGATTGTTGCAGATTCTGTAAGAGTATGGATAGGTATCCTGAGTGGTAGAACTCCATTAATTAAGGAGACAGAAGAGACATTTATGAAAGATGCGCCTACAAAATATCTATCAGAATAACGTTGGAGAAATTGGGTGGATTCAACAGCCACCCGATTTCAAATTTTTTAAAATAAACATTGAAAAATATGCAAACAATATGTAAAATATTCGCATGTTGTAATATTGATATGCCTTAAAAGGAGCATGATGGAAGAATTTCTTGAAGTTGTTGATAGAGACGGCAGAATTATATCTATAGCTCCAAGAAGTATTATTCATGGTAATCCATCAATGCTTCATAAAGTAGTTCATGTGCTTGTATTTAATTCAAAAGGCGAGTTACTTCTTCAAAAAAGGGCATCTCATAAAGATGTTGCACCAGGCAAATGGGATACATCTGTTGGTGGGCATATAATGCCTGGAGAGGATATTCTCACTGCAGCAAAACGAGAAATGCTTGAAGAATTGGGTATTGTTTCAGAAAATCTTCATTTTCTTTATACATATATTCATTCAAACAATTACGAAAGTGAATTGGTTTATACTTACTGCACAGTTCATGAAGGACCTTTTAGTTTCAATAAAAATGAGATTGAGGAGATTGCCTTCTGGAGCATTGAGAAAATGCAGCAATTGTTGAATTTTGATTTTTTTAGTGATAACTTCAAATATGAATTTTTGAGGTATCTTTCAATTTATGGATTCATGCCTTTCTGGTTTAGCAATTCGTTGAAGGAATTGACAGGGTCTCCCTTATTCTCAGGAGACCCGAATTTTTTAAAGAATTTCTAAGGCAGAAAAGAAATAGGGAATCTCATAGGCTGCTGACTGTTGGGAGTCAGAACCATGCACAGCATTTCTTTCAATGTTTTCTGCAAAATCTTTCCTAATTGTCCCTTCTTCTGCCTGAGCAGGATTCGTTGCTCCCATAATTTTTCTTACTTTTGTTATGGCATTTTCGCCTTCCAAGACCATTACAACAATCGGTCCTTCAGACATAAAATCAGTTAAGGATTCGTAAAATGGTCTATCTTTATGAACAATATAAAAGCCTTTTGCCTCTTCTTTTGTCATTTTTATCTTTTTAACTGCTGCAACCCTTAATCCGTTTTTTTCAAATCTTGAGATTATTTCTCCAATAAGATTTTTCTTGACAGCATCTGGTTTGATAATAACAAGAGTTTTTTCCATTATATTCTGCCCTCCTCTTTAAGAATTTTTATCATATTTTTCACTTCTTCAGTAGAGTTTTCAAAGGCTTGTTTTTCTTCTTCTGTAAGCTCTAACTCAACTATTTTTTCAAGTCCCTGTTTGCCAAGCACAACAGGAACTCCGTTAAATACATCTTTTGCACCATATTCTCCATCAAGATAGACTGAGCATGGCAAAATTCTTTTTTCATCAAGTAATATAGCCTTGACCATCTCAAATGTGGACTGAGCAGGAGCATAATAGGCTGAGCCTGTTTTAAGAAGAGAAACAATTTCAGCACCTCCTTCACGGGTTCTCTGAACAAGTGATTCAATCTTGTCCTGTGGAAGCCATTTTGAGAGAGGAATTCCTTTTACAGTGGTAAATCTTACAAGTGGAACCATGTAAAGTCCATGTCCTCCAAGAACAGTTGTTTCTATATCCTTAGGAGATACTCCCAATTCCATTGAGATAAATGTTTTGAATCTTGATGAATCAAGAATTCCTCCCATTCCAAGAACTTTTTGTCTTTTTGTGCCTGATATTACCATTGTTACGTAAGCCATTACATCCATCGGATTAGTAACAACTATGTAATTTGTATCAGGACAGATTGGAGCAAGTTTATTTACAATATTCCCAACAATTTCAGCATTTGCCATGAGAAGGTCTTTTCTTCTCATCCCGGGTTTTCTTGCAAGCCCTGCAGTAATTACAACAATATCAGAGCCTGCAAGGTCATCAAGATTGTTCGTCCCTGAAATATTTGCCTTGATTCCAATTACAGCAGTATTTTGCAGGATATCAAGAGCTTTACCCTGAGGCATTCCTTCAACAATGTCATAAAGAACAACATCTGCTAATCCGCTATTTACAGCAAAAAGTGCAAGAGTTGCACCAACATTGCCAGCTCCTACAATCCCTAATTTTTTTCTCATTTTAGTCCTCCCGCATTATTATAATTCAACATTGTTCAAGATTTTTTCCAAATCATTCATATTTTCTACGTTGAAAACTTTAACAGTCTCATCAATTCTTCTTATAAGTCCTGCCAAAACTTTTCCTGGTCCAATCTCTATAAAGGTATTAACTCCCTTTGAAATCATATATTTTACAGAGTCCTGCCAGTAAACAGGGCTATAAAGTTGTTTTATAAGAGCATCAACAATTTCTGAAGCACCGGATTTTTCTTTTGCATCAACATTGGTGACAACTGGAATTTTTGCATCATTGAATTTAAATTGGGAAATAAACTCTTTCAATTTCTCAGAAGCTTCCTTCATAAGTAAACAATGACTTGGCACGCTTACTCCCAACATGATTACTCTCTTTGCACCCTTTTGTTTAGCTACCTCAGAAGCCTTTTTAACCGCTTCTGATTCACCTGAGATAACAACCTGTCCTGGACAGTTAAAATTTGCTACATCAACATATCCTGCGGTAACATTTTTACAAATTTCTTTAACAATATTATTGTCAAGTCCTAAAACAGCCGCCATTGCTCCTTTGCCTTCAGGTTGAGCTTGTGCCATCAGTAAGCCTCTCTGCCTTACAATTTTTACTGCGTCACCAAAATCTAAAACATTTGCTGCAACTGCTGCTGTATATTCTCCAAGAGAATGCCCTGCTACATACTGTGGATTGATACCAAATCTTAATGTTTCTCTTAACAAAGTATATGAAACCGTAAGAATTGCTGGTTGAGTATTTTCTGTCTTTTGTAACTCTTCAGCCGGTCCTTCATTGCAGAGTTTGTAAATATCAAATCCAGCAAACTCACTTGCTTTATCAAATAAGTCTTTTGCTATTGAAATAAGTTCCTTCCCCATTCCAACATACTGTGAACCCTGTCCAGGAAAAACAAAAGCTATCACAGTGACACTCCTTCCTGAATCTTTTTGATCAAAAGTGGCAGGATAATTTTAACATCACCAACTATTCCGTAGGTAGCAATATTGAATATAGGAGCATTTGGGTCCTTATTGATTGCTACGATTATATCAGAGGATTGCATTCCTACAAGATGTTGAACAGCACCTGAAATACCGCAGGCAATATAAAGCTTTGGACAGACAGTTTTTCCTGTTTGCCCAACCTGATGAGCATAGGGTATCCATCCTTCATCAACCGCTGCACGAGATGCTCCAACTGTTCCACCAAGTAGATTTGCAAGCTCCCATAGTGCTTTAAATCCTTCAGGACCACCGATACCTCTACCACCTGAGACAATGACTTTTGCATCCTGAAGATTAACTTTACAAAAAGAAGTGTCTTCAACTCTTTCAAGAATTTTAATCCTTCCAGAAGGTTTCAAAGGCTCTACTTCTATTATTTCTCCTTTACGCTCTGGATTATACTCACCGCGTTTCATGACTCGTGGTCTTACAGTTGCTATTTGAGGACGACTATTAGGAGAAACAATTGTTGCCATAATATTTCCGCCAAAGGCAGGACGAATCTGGAGCAAGTTCCCTGTTTCTTTGTCAATTTCAAGCCCTGTGCAGTCTGCTGTTAAGCCAACTCTTAGTTTTGCTGCAACTCTTGGAATAAATGAACGACCTATAGCAGTGGCACCAGCAAGCATTATTTCTGGTTTATAATCATTAACAAGTTTTACAAGTGTTTTTGAATAAAGTTCATCATCAAGACATATATAGTCTGGAGAGTTAACATAGTAAACTTTATCTGCTCCCCATTTAATAAGTTCCTGGACTTCATCTGAATTACCGAAAAGCACGGCACAGAGTTCTGATTTTAGTTCATCAGCAAGCTTTCTTCCTATTCCAAGAAGTTCATAAGCTACAGATGCAATCTTGCCCTGTGATTGTTCAGCAAATATCCAGACACCTTTAAAATCCTTAGGCTTTTCAACTTCTTTATCTCTTGCATCTATAATTGCTCCTTCAGAACATGACTCAACACAGGCACCGCAAAGTGTACAGCTTTCTGTAATAAAAGCTTTATCTTCTTTAATTATTATTGCTCCGAAAGGACATACATTTACACATGTTGCACAACCTGTGCATTTTTCTATGTTAATTTTTATAAGCATCCTAACCTCCTTAGTTCTTTGAGAAGTATATCAACTTGTTCTTCAGGAGAACCTTCTAAAATTCTTCTCTCACCTCTCGGTGGTGGAGCAAAGATATTTTTAACCATTGTGGGAGAGCCTTTAAGTCCGATTTTTTCTTCCTCTGCATTAATGTCATCAGCATTCCATCTTGGGATTACAGCTTTTTTAGCTGCCATTTTACCTCTTATTGAGGGTGGGCGGGGATTGTTTAATTCTTTTACTACTGTTATCAATGCTGGTAAACAGACCTGTATTTTTTCGTAACAGTCATCCATAAGTCTTTCAATGATCATTTCTTGAGAGGAGACGTTATGAATCTTTCTTACATAAGAGACATGAGGGATATTGAGAAATTCAGCCATTTCAGGTCCTACTTGAGCAGTATCACCGTCAATTGCCTGTTTGCCACATATTATTAAATCAAAACCAATTTTTCGTGCTGCCATTGAAAGGGTATAAGCAGTTGCCCATGTATCTGCTCCCGCAAATCTTCTATCTGTAAGTAAAATAGCATCATCAACACCCATAGATATTGCTTCTCTCAGCACCTCTTCAGCCTGAGGAGGTCCCATTGTTATTGCTGTGACTTTACCAGCTGTGGCTTCTTTAAGCTCTAATGCGGCTTCAATAGCATGCAAATCATAGGGATTCATAATACTTGGAACGCCTTCTCTTATAAGGGTATTTGTTTTTGGATCAATTTTTACTTCCGTAACATCTGGAACTTGTTTAATACATACGATAATCCTCATTAGCACCTCCAATTTTTGGCAGATAAAGCTCTGCACAGAAGTTTAAATTAAAATTATACCTCACAAATCAGATAGCTTTCAATTTAAAATTACCGATATAAAAGTTAAGCTATGTTTCAAACTTTTATAAAAGACAAAATAAACTTTAAAAATAACTCAATTCAGATTAACAAGCTCAATGGTCGTTTGAGGTATAAAATAGCTTGACATAATTCTATCAAAACTATTTAGTATAAAAACATGATTTATAAAATACATCCAATTGTTATGGGTGCAAAGATATTTGATAAGGGTATGATGACTTATCAGCATGATTATGGAAAACCTTTTGTAATACCTATATTTTCATGGTATATAGAGGGTGGCGATAAAAATATTTTGATTGATACAGGAGAGTTCGCGCCCAGAAGTTCTACTGAAATTGAAAAAGCTATTGGCAAAGTTTACACCTTTGAAGAAGGGCTTGCAAAATATGGCTTAAAGCCTGAAGATATTGACATTGTGCTTCATACCCATCTACATAATGACCATTGTGAGAATGACTCAAAGTGCATTAATGCCAGATTTTATGTTCACGAAAAAGAATTAGAACAAATTCATAATCCTCATGCTCTTGATTTTAGATATAACGAAGACTTTATATCAGAAGTTGAAAACAATGAGCAGATTATTGCTTTAAAAGAAGATGCAGAGATTCTTCCTGGAATAAAAATGATTCAAGCACCCGCCCATACTCCAGGTGGAATGTCCATTCTTATAGATACTGAAAAAGGTAAGGCATTAATAACAGGATTTTGTGTAATTGAGGAAAATCTTAATCCACCACCTAAAATACTCGGGATGGGTATGGAGGTAATACCTCCTGGAACTCTGGTGAATTCCTATGAAGCCTATGATATCTTATTGAAAACTAAGGAACTGGCGGATATATTAATCCCTCTTCATGAACCAAAATATGCTTTTATTGAAACAATTCCATAATTGAATATGTCTGCGGCTTAGACAAATAGATAGCTATTTTCCTTGAAACAAGGACAAAAGAGTTCTAAATTTGACAAATAAATATTTTTTAAGGTAATTTATAATTTTAAGTCTTGGTTAATAATTTTTCTGAAGAGAGGGATAAATATGAAGACAGTTTTTGTAAAAAAGGAAGAAGTAAACAGACGTTGGTTTATTTTTGATGCTAATGGGCAAACGCTGGGAAGATTTGCCTCAAGAATTGCAAAGGTTTTAATGGGTAAAAATAAGCCAACCTACACTCCAAATGTAGACAATGGTGATTTTGTAGTGGTTATCAATGCAGAAAAAATTAAAGTAACAGGGAAAAAACTTACCGATAAGATTTATTATCATCATACCGGTTACATGGGTAATTTGAAAGCAGAAACTCTAAAGGAAAGACTTGAAAAAGAACCTGAAGAAGTTATAGTTGATGCTGTCTGGGGTATGCTTCCTAAAACAAGATTGGGTAGAAAAATGATAAAAAAACTAAAAGTTTACAGAGGTTCGGAACATCCTCATATTGCTCAAAAACCTGAACCTCTTAAATTAAGTTAAAGTTTGAGGTGATAGGAATGTCTGAGAATTTAGCCACAGGAAGAAGAAAAAGGTCAGTTGCCAGAGTTATTTTATTACCAGGCTCAGGTAAAATTACAGTAAATAACAAGCCAATTGAAGAGTATTTTTCAAGAGAAACATTAAGAATGCTTCTTTATCAACCATTTCATGTAGCTGGTGTAACAGGTAAATATGATGTAGTGGTTAATGTAAGTGGTGGTGGTTTGAGTGGGCAAGCAGGTGCTATAAGGCATGGCATTGCAAGAGCTCTTGTTAATCTTAATCCAGACCTCAAGCCAAAACTTAAAAAGGAAGGACTTCTTACAAGAGACCCAAGAGAGGTAGAGAGAAAGAAATACGGTCAACCAAAGGCAAGAAAGAGATTCCAGTTCTCCAAGAGATAAAATGCTTAAAGCTTTCATATGTGGTGGAAGTGGTTATACAGGAAGTGAACTCCTGAGAATTCTTGCAGGACATGATGAAGTTGAAATAGTAGGTGTTACAAGTGAAAAATCAGCAGGGTTAAGCGTTTCAGAGCTTTTCCCTGCTTTTTTTATCTATAAGAACCTTAAATTTGAAAACCTTCATATTGAAAAAATAAAAGATAGAGCTGACGTTTACTTTCTTGCTCTTCCTCATGGAAAATCTCAGGAAGTAGGAGCATTACTTGTAGAGGCTAACAAAAGAGTCATAGACCTTTCTGCTGACTTTAGGATAAAAGATTCAAAGGTTTATGAACAATGGTATAAAACTTCCCATTCCTATTCTGAACTCCTTAAAGAAGCAGTGTATGGATTACCAGAAATATACAGGGATAAAATAAAAAAAGCGAGACTTATTGCCAATCCTGGCTGTTATCCTACAAGCGCAATTTTACCCCTTTATCCTTTTTTGAAAAAAGAGCTGATTAACTTAGATACAATAGTGGTGGATTCAAAATCTGGAACTTCTGGGGCTGGGAGAAAAACGGAGGTAACTTTAAGCTACTGCGAAGTAAATGAGGATTTTAGAGCTTACAATGTGGCAAAACACAGACACACTCCTGAAATTGAACAAGAGTTAAGCTTTGCCTCTGGCAAAGACATAACAATAGATTTTACCACCCATCTTTTACCATTAAACAGAGGAATTTTATCAACTATCTACGGAAAATTAAACAAAAATATCACAACCAAAGAAGCCATAGAAGTATTGGAAGAAGCCTATCAAAATGAGCCCTTTATTAAAATTATGCCAGAGGGACAGGTTCCTGCTATAAAATATGTAAAAGGCACGAATTACTGCTACATAGGCGTTGTTGTTAATCAAAGAACAGGAAGAATAATTCTTATCTCTGCGATAGATAACCTTGTAAAAGGGGCTTCAGGGCAGGCAGTTCAAAACATGAATATCATGTTCGGAATTGATGAGACAAAAGCCCTTAAAAACCTTGCATTATCTCCTTAATTACTCCTCCCCCTAAAACAATATCCCCATTATAAAAAACTGCACTCTGACCAGGGGTAGGTGCAAATTGAGGTTTTTCAAAAACAACATTGGCTCTGTCTTTATTAATTAGGGTAACTGTAGCTTTTTCTGGATTCATTGCATAGCGAATTTTTACTTGGCAGCTAAATTCTTCTTTTTCTATATCACAAAGCCAGTTAAGCTCATTTACAACAAACTCTCTCATAAAAGCCTTTTCCTTAGAATCCACATAAACGGCATTTTCAGAAGGCTCTATCTTGACAACGTAAAGAGGATGGGGTGAGGCAATACCTAATCTTTTTCTTTGCCCAATAGTATAGAGATGAATTCCCCTGTGTTGCCCTATGATTTTTCCCGTAGACATTTCAATTATTGGGCCTCCTTTTGTAGGTCTGATACTTTCGTAGTACCTTTTATCTCTAAGGAAGCATACCTCTGTGCTTTCTTCTGCTACCTTTGATGGAATCCCCACTTTTTCTGCTATTTCTCTTATCTTATATTTCGTGTATTCTCCCAAAGGAAAGATAATATGAGATAACAAAGTCCTTTCAATTCCATAGAGAAAATAGGACTGGTCTTTTTTGGGGTCAATTCCCTTCATTAAAAGGGGAATATTGTTTATTCTTACAATTCTTGCATAATGACCTGTTGCTATGTAATTCGCCTTAACTTTTTCTGCTAAGAATTTCAGCAGGGGAAATTTTATCTTTTTATTGCATATCACACAGGGATTTGGTGTAATTCCTTTTTTATAGCCTTCAAAAAAAGGTGTAATTACATCAGCTTTAAACTTTTCTCTTAAATCCTCTATATGAAGCTTTATATTGAGGAAATTAGCTGTCTGCTTTGCGAGTTCAATATTTGCAGGTTCATCAAAGAGAATAAAAAAAACTCCCTCCACAGCCATTCCCTTTTCTCTCAGTAAATAGGCTGCTACGGATGAATCAATGCCTCCACTCATTGCTAATAGAACTTTTTCCATAAGTCAGCTTTTGGTGATATAATTTATTATAAACTTTCTGGAGAGGTGCCAGAGTGGACGATTGGGGCGGTCTCGAAAACCGCTGTGGGGGTAACCTCACCGAGGGTTCGAATCCCTCCCTCTCCGTTATCCGATAAATTTTTGAAGTATTTTGTCTTCGTATTCTGGAAAATCCTCAAGATAAAAGGGACGCTTTCTGCCTATATTGAATTTGAGTAGTTTAAAATTGAGTTCTCTGATTTTTTTAATTCTCTCCTCATCGTTATCTATTGTTTTGAGTAAATCTTTTAAGTCTATTATCTCTTTTCTTATCTCCATCTCAGGAGGTATGCATCCTGCATTTTTAAGGATTTTATATGCGAGTCTTAAGTCTTCAGGAACAAAGCTCATGTCTTCAAATTTCAGGGGCTTTCCTTTATTTGGAAGGTCATCAAATAGCCCCTGTTCCATTGCTTCACGAATTTTTTCTTCAGCAATTTTTTCAAATATATTCATCATATTTTATGATGCCAGAAAAAACTCTATAAATGTCAAATCAGATTGAATTTCCGAAAAAACAATCTATATAATAAAAACAGTGAAAATTAATCTCAAAAAACTCTTAATAGTTTTTGTTATTTTGATTTTTATTTTTTCTTTAGTTTACATAGTCATAACAAAAACAACCAAATTTCCAGAAGGACTTATTATCCTAAGTGGACGAATAGAAGGCAGAGAAACAAATATATCCCCAAAAATTCAGGGTAGAATTACTAAACTTTACAAAGATGAAGGAGATACTGCCAGACAGGAAGAACTTCTTTGCGAGATTGACTCCGAACAACTTACAGCAAGATATAGAAATGCGGTTGAGACGGCTCAGGCTTATTATTCTTCAATTGCTCAGGCTCGAGCAAATCTTATAAAGGCTCAGGCTTCTTATGAGAAGGCAAAGAAGGATTATGACCGTTACAGTAGCCTTCTTAAAGAGGAACTTGTTTCAAAAAGCGATTTTGATAGAGTTAAAATGCAGTATGAATCAGCACAGGCTGAAGTTGAGGCAGCAGTTAAAGCTATAACTCAAGCAGAGTCAAGCTACAGAGCAGCTGAACAAAGAATAAAGGAAGCTCAGGCTGATTTGAATGAGACAAAGATTTACTCACCAGCTGGAGGAGTGATTTTAAGTAGACCTGTAGAGGTTGGCGAGGTTGTAAATCCAGGGACTGTGCTTTATGTAATGGTTGACCTAAACAAGCTTTATGTCAAGGTTTATATTCCTGAACCAGAAATAGGAAAGCTAAAGATAGGGCTACCAGCAAGAGTGTATATAGATGCCTATCCTGACAAATATTTCAATGGCAAAATCACAAAAATTTATGAGCAAGCAGAGTTTACTCCGAAAAATGTTGAAACAAAAGAAGAGCGAGTGAAACTTGTTTTTGGAGTTGAAGTTTCAGTTGAAAATCCTGAAGGATTGCTTAAGCCAGGAATGCCTGCTGATGTTGTAATAAAGTGGAAAGATGACGCACCTTGGATAAAGCCACGATAATATTTATCAAAAGCAAATGTCCACATCCTTTTTTGTCATTCCGAGGGACTAAATGTCCCGAGGAATCTCTAACAAAAAAAGAGCATCCTTTAAGTTTTTCATGCCATAAGAATAATAAAAAAGTGGCACATGATTGAGAAAAATTTTGTCATAAAAGTTGAAAATCTCTGTAAAAGCTATAAAAAAATCAAAGCAGTTGATAATGTTTCTTTTTCTGTTAACAAAGGCGAAGTTTTTGGTCTTATTGGTCCAGATGGTGCTGGAAAAACCTCAATAATACAGATTTTAGCGGGGGTGCTTAAGGCAGATGGTGGCAAAGCCTTTGTCAATGACATAGATGTTACCAAAAATCCTGAGAAAGTTAAAGCTCTTATCGGCTACATGCCTCAGGGATTGGGACTTAATCTATATGACTCCCTTTCAATTGAGGAAAATATTGAGTTTTTCAGAGGACTTAGACTAATTCCTGATGAGGTATTTGAAAAAAACAAAAAAACATTACTTGAAATAACAAGGCTAACTCTATTTCTTCAAAGACAGGCAAAGGCACTTTCTGGTGGAATGAGACAAAAGCTTGCCCTTGTATGTACTCTGCTACATCTACCAGACATAATTCTTCTTGATGAACCAACAACAGGAGTTGACCCCCTTTCAAGGCAGGATTTCTGGAATATTATTCACGGACTTGTAAGACAAAGAGGTGTGACTGTTTTGCTTTCCACATCCTACATGGATGAGGCAGAGAGATGCCACAGGATTGCTTTAATGCATGAAGGAAGGATACTTCTTCAGGACAGACCTGAGGAACTGGGTAATCTGGAAAAGGTTTTCATAGAGAAAGTAGCAGAAGCAAAGCAAAAGGCTGAACTGAATATTAGTTATCCTTCATCATTCCGAGCCGAAGCGAAGCGTAGCCCTGAGCCGCAGGCGAAGGGTCTGCGAGGAATCTCCATAGAGGGTGGAAAAATTATCATTTCATGCCATTCAGTAACAAAAACATTTGGAAAGTTTAAGGCGGTTGACTCAGTTAACTTAGAAGTAGGGCAGGGAGAGATACTTGGACTTCTTGGACCAAATGGTGCAGGCAAAACAACTCTAATAAAGATGATGTGTGGACTACTTGAGCCAACAGAGGGAGAAATTAAAATTGCTGGCTATGATGTAAAAAAGGACAGAAGCAAAGTCTGGGGTATTATCGGCTATATGTCTCAGAGATTCTCTCTTTACAGAGACCTTACAGTAAAGGAAAACATGAGGCTTTATGCAGGACTTTACAGTGTAAAAAATAATGACTTCAGCGGAGTAATTGAAATGCTTGGACTGAAAGGATTTGAGGAAAGACTAACCAAAGACCTACCACTTGGAATAAGGCAGAGAGTTACTCTTGCCTGTGCACTTTTACATGAACCACCTGTATTATTTCTTGATGAACCAACAAGCGGAGTTGACCCAGTTGCAAGGAGAAGTTTCTGGAAGATTATTTTTAAGCTTTCAAGAGACAAAAATGTAACAGTGATTGTTTCAACTCACTACATGGATGAAGCTGAAAACTGTGATAGCCTCTGTCTTATGCATCGGGGAAGAGTAATAGCAGAAGGAAGCCCTGAAGAAATAAAGAAAAACTCTGAAAAAATCTCTGGAAGCCTTATTCAGATAAAGAGTGAAAGATTTATGGAAGTGTATGATTTACTCACGAAAAATTTTAAAGAAATCTCAATCTATGGTAGTAAAATATTCATAAGAAGCTTTGAACCTGAGGTTACCCAACAAAAGATCAATGAGACATTAAAAAATGCAGGGATTAAACAGTTTGAAACCACCCTTAGTCATGTTCCCCTTCAAGAAGCCTTTGTTGATTATATAAAGGAGAGTGAAAAAGATTAGGATTTTTGAATAAAATCCAGAATATGTTTGACATATTCAATAAAGTCGTCTTTATTTTTTCTGATTAAATTCAAGAGGAGATCCAGATCAATTTTTTCGTATCTGTGAACAAGCCTGTTTCTCAATCCAACAACTGGTGCGATTTTTTTTGCGAAAGACTCTGGAAGAATATTATTTTCGGCAAGAATCAAGAAACTACTTTGAAAGTCATTGGGTAATTTTAATGGGTGATATCTCACAATATGATTATTAATATCAATAATTTCATCTACAATGAGCTGAATTACTCTTTCTATAGCTCTCAATTTTATAAAATCCTCTTTTATTTCTGAATCAGAGAAGGAAAGTATCTGTTCAAGCTCCTCGTAATATGATTTAATCAGAAAAAGTTTTGTTTTTATGAACTCCTTATCAATCACGGGCAAACTCTTTAAGTCTTTCATTCAATATTTCACGGAGTATTTTACTTTCCTCATATTCATGTAAAGTGGACAGTTCAGCTTGATATAGTAGAAAACTATCTTTTACAAACAGGACATTATAATTATCAAAAATTTTCTTTTTAAGTAATGGTGAAGCAGTTTTTAAATCAACAAGATCAATGTTTTCAGTCCTTAGGATAGAGGAAAGTTCAAAGATGATATTTATTTTTTCATCCTCAGAAAGCACATGATCTGCATATACAGCTATATCAGTGTCGCTTTCAGATGTATCTTTGCCTTCAGCCTTTGAGCCAAAAAGCAGGATAAAATGGATTCTGAATTTTTTTGCCAGTTCCTCAAATTTTTCCCTGTCTGAAGCATTCATATTTAAAGTATATCATAAGCCAACTAAATCAATACTGCTGTCCTCAATTTCAAACATCCTTCTACTGTCCCCGATGATTATTTTAGTATGGGATTTCATGTATTTAAATTGATTTATTATATCAAAATTCATTACTCTAAAACCTATGAAAATGCCCAAACGTCTGCTTGCCATACTTAAGAAAGAGTTCAGGGAATTACTTCGTGACCCTCTTTATCTTAGTTTGGCTCTTTTTGTGCCTGTAGTAATCATGTTACTGATGGGATATGGATTGATTCTTGATGTAAAGAACATTCCTGTGACATTTCTTGATTTTGATCGTTCAGCTTTAAGCAGGGATTATAGATACTCATTTACAAACTCGGAGTATTTCAGGTTTTATGCTCTTATAGATAGTTATGATGAAGCTTATGAGTTAATTCAATCAGGTAAATGCAGAGTTGTTGTAGTGATACCTCCTGATTTTTCAAGGAAACTTTATAGCGGACAGAAAACTCAGGTGCAGTTTCTCATTGATGGCTCATTCCCATCTCGTGCAGAAGTAATAAAAGGATATGTATCTGCAATTAACAATCAGTTCAATCAAAAAATTCTTGAAAATTATACTTCAATGAAGGGAATGTCAATAAGTTTTCCAATAGAAACTGAAATGAGAGCCTGGTATAATCCAGCACTTGAAAGTAAAAACTTTATACTTCCTGGAATGCTTGTCATAACTCTTATGTATTACCCTGTCTTGATTGCCTCATTGGTTGTTGTTAGGGAAAAGGAGTCAGGCAGTATTTTTAATCTTTACTGTTCACCTGTAAAAAAATGGGAGGTTGTCTTTGGTAAAGCAATTCCTTACATAACTGTATCTTTTCTCACATATATCATACTTTTCATTATCACAGTTGTTTTTTTTAAAGCAAAATTTATTGGAAACTTTTTCTTACTTACCCTTGCTACTCTGCTTTATCTTTCATGCACAATCGGAATCGGGATATTTATATCAATGATAGCAAAGACTCAGATTTCAGCAATGCTTATTGCATTCTTGGGCACAATTACACCTTCATTTATGTATTCAGGATTTTTCTCACCAGTTACAAGCATGCCACTTACAGGTCAAATAATGAGCAAATTTATTACTGCAACATACTTTATCGGAGTTGTAAGAGGGGTATATCTTAAAGGACTTGGGTTCAGTTACTATCTGCCTAATCTTCTGTCACTTTTTCTCTATGCTGTTTTTGTATATTCTTTAACAATTCTATTTTTCAGGAAAAGAATAGGATGAGACTTCTTTCACTTATAAAAAAAGAGATGACCCATCTTATGCGTGATAAGGTTTTACTTTTTATTCTTCTATGGGGATTCACAGGCATGATATATACTGCGGGGCATGGAGTATCAATGGAAGTAAGAAATTTTCCAACAATTGTTTATGACATGAGCCATAGTCCTGAAAGTAGAGAACTGATTAGCAGGTTTCAAAAACCCTATTTTAAAATCCTTGCCTTTGTCCAGACTGACAGAGAAATCATTGATTGGCTTGACAGCGGGAAAGCCTCCATGGCTGTTGTAATTCCACCTGATTTTAAAAGAAAGATTGACAGTGGAGGAGCAAAAATTCAGGTAATTATTGATGGAACTATGTCTATGTCAGCAACTATGGCTGTTGGTTATGTATCATCAATAACATATAACTATGCCATAGAGGTTTTTGAAAGAAAAATGGGAATAACTAATAGATTCTTCAATGAAATTCCATTTATAGATGAAAGAACAAGGGTTCATTTTAACCCAAATATTTTAACGGCATGGTTTATGAGCCTTCTTGAATTCTTTAATGTAACCACTATGGTTTCCCTTCTTGTAACTGCAGCAGCCCTTGTAAGAGAAAAGGAATACGGAACCATTGAGCAGCTTCTTGTAACACCTGCCAGGACATGGGAGATATTTTTTGCAAAGATAACTCCTACAATCTTTGCAGTGGGGGTTCTGTCTTTTTTAAGCATTTTTTTCGTGATTAAAGGAATTTTTAAAGTTCCAATAAGAGGTAGTTTATTTTTGTTTTATCCTGTGATGCTTTTTTATGTTTTCACCATGTCATCCTTAGGTATAGCCATTGCAACTGTTGCGAGAAATCTTGCTCAGTCAATGATGCTTATGCTTGTAATTCTTACACCAATGCTTATGCTCTCAGGTGCATGGACACCTCCAGAGTCAATGCAGCCTATTATGCAGTATTTAAGCCTTGTTTCTCCAATGAGATATTTTATTGATTTCGGCTACAGTGTGCTTTTTAAGGGAAACGGAATAAAATATGTTTGGCATGATATAGTGGGAATTGTATTTCTTGGTGTTATTCTATTTGGTTTTTCCGTTTACCGTTTCAGAAAAACCTTTGCTAAGTAAAATTAAGTGCTTTCTAAAAATTCTCTTAAAGTTATTATTCTGATACCCTCATATTCTCTAAGTGATAACAATTCTTTATCACCTGAAACAATCATATTTGCTTTCGCTAAAATAGCACATTCAATAATTTTATTGTCTGCTTCATCTTGTAAAATATTAATCTTTTTATTGGAATGAATTATTTCTGCTATCTCTGTAAGAAAAAGTGCAGTTCTACTCAAAATTTCTTTATGATAATCAAATTTTTTTGAAAGAACCGAAAGAATCTCATCAATAATCTCCTTAGAAATAAAAAGTGTGTAATTTTCTCTTAATATTTTTAAAATAACTTTTTCTGCTAAACTGCCTGGAATAACAAAAGCTGAAATGTAAATATTTGCATCAAAAATTACTCTCAAGAAAGATACCTTTTTTTCAACTTCCTTTGCTAAATCAAATGGAAGAGAAATCGTTTTTTTTTACTACTTTTGGCACATAACACCTCCCTTCTGGTATGAGATAATCATACCAGATTTAAAAAATATTTAAAAAATTTATGCAAACTGTTCCTGAACCTTCTTTCCCAATTAAGCCAATTACAATTATTGTGTTCATGACTGTCTTATTGTTTACATATTTATAATTGCAACTGTCGGCTCAAGACATCTATTTATCACTGCTGAACTTACGCCGCCAAAAATTAAACTTTTTAATGCAGAGCGACCTTTTCTTCCCATGATTACAAGATTGTAATTATGTTCCTGTATATCTCTGACGATTTCTTCAGCAGGTAATCCAACGAGGATTTTAGTTTTAATCAATTCAGGAGAGATACCTTCTTTAAGAAAAACATTTTGGGCTTTTATGAGAATATCTTTTGCTTCTTCCTCTGGGTCTATACCCTGTCGTATTCTTTCAAGATATAAAGAAATATTGACTACTCGTAAAATGGTAATTTTTTTTATTCCTTTAACAAATTTTGCAAGACATGCACCATGCTCAACTGCTTTCATAGAATATTCCGAGCCATCAACAGGAATAAGGATATAAGGAACTGGGCAATGATTTTCTTCATAAATTTTTTGTCCTACGATATATATATTTTGATTTTTTAGACTGCAGATAACTTTGTTTGAAACACCGCCAAGAATAAGACTTTTTATTTCTGACATACCCCTTCGGGACATCATGATAGCAGAGAATTTTTGTTCCTTTGTAATTTCAATTATTTTGTTTCCTGCATCTCCTTCTTCTATTTCTTGTTTTATTTCTCCTTTAAAACCTGCTTCTTTTAATATTTCTGCATATTCATTTAAAAAAGGCTCAATGAATTCTTTAATATATTTTTCTTTGCTTTTTTTAAAAAATTCATAATCCTTAATATCCTTTTCTTTCAAATGTATACTTTTTAAAATTTCACTTAAATGTTGACCTGTAATGACATGAAAAAGAGTTACTTCAGGGAGAATATTTTCCATTTTTGAAAGTAATAATCCAGCAAAATTAACTGCTCTTCTTGAATGCTCACTTCTGTCCACAGGAAGTAAAATTTTTTCAAAAAAACATTTTTTCATTTTTATTCTCCTCCTCCAATAACTTTATATAAGGTTAATAGATTTGCATATTTTTGAAGCTTAAGGCTGTTAAGCTGCTGTTGTGCCTGAAACAAAGACCTCTGCGCATCAAGAACACTCATGTAGCTGTCAATTCCATTTTCATATCTTATTTTTGCAAGCCTGTAGGTCTCCCTTAGAGAGTGCACAAGAGATTCAATTGCCTGTAGCTGTTCATCTACTGTGCCTTTCACTGCTAAGGCATCGGATACTTCTTTGAAAGCTGTCTGAATGGTCTTTTCATAATTAACAAGAGCAAGTTGTCTTTCGACCTTTGCAGCTTCATGGGCTGCCCATACTCTTGCATCAAAGATTGGCATTATTGCCTGGGGCTGAATACTCCATGCCTTAGAGCCTGATTCAAACAATCCTGAAAGCTCAGCTGATGCTGTTCCAAAAAGCGTCGTAAGTGAAATCCTCGGGAAAAAAGCTGCTCTTGCTGCACCTATCTGAGCATTGTATGCCTTAAGTGTGTGCTCTGCTGCCATAATATCAGGACGATTAAGGAGTATATCAGAAGAAAGCCCTGGTGAAATATCCTTTGGAGAGGTTAAGACCTCAAGTCCTTCTGGCAAAAGTTCTTCAGTTAGTATCTCACCAGCAAGAAGGTCAAGGGTGTTTTTATCCTGAGCCAGTGCCTGAGTATATCGTGCTACAGCTTCACGGGCTGTATCTACCTGTGTCCTCACTCTGTGAAGGTCTATTTCTGAGATTACTCCAACTTCATATCGTTTTTTCATTAATTCATAGTATTCCTGCTGATTTTTAAGGGTTTCTTTTGCCAGTTTGAGATTCTCTTTATCTGTTGCATAGGTATAATAGGCAGTAGCAACAGCAGAAATAAGAGAGAGTCTTGCTGCCCTGTGAGTTTGTTCTTGGGCAAGATACTGCTCAAGTGCCATTTCTTTTAGACTCCGAAGCCTTCCAAATAAATCAATCTCCCAAGAGGTAATCCCAAGACTTACACTGTATTTAGAAGTTGTCTCTGCCCTGCCTGTCCGTGAAAGGTCTGCAGGGGTTCTCTCTCTATAACCCGTGCCTATTGCATCCACTGCTGGAAGAAGCTCTGCTCTTTGAATACCATAGTAGGCAGCGGCTCTCTCAACATTAAGGGCTGAAAGTCGAAGGTCTCTATTGTTAGATAAAGCTTTTTCAATTATTTTCTGAAGTTTTGTTTCAGTGAGAAATTCATTCCATTTAATTTCTGTTGCTTTTGGTGATTTTTCATAATTAATGGAACTGTAAGCATCACCTTGAGGCCATTCTTTAGGCACAGGTGCATCAGGTCTTTTGTATTCGGGAATCATTGTGCAGGAAAGAAGCAACAGGGATAGCATTAAAATTAAGGCTTGTTTTGTCATTCTGAGCCTGCAAAGCAGTCGAAGAATCTTTTCCTTAATCTTTCTTAACTTCATTTCACTGTCCTTACTTTGAAGAGCTTCAAAATAAGCACGAAGAAAAGGGGAACAAACACTATGCTTACGAAGGTTCCTGCAAGAACTCCACCTTCAATGGCAACTCCGATTGCATTCATCGCTCCTGAACCTGCGCCTCTTGCTATGGCAAGTGGAAGAATTCCAAAGAAAAGTGCAAGGGAGGTCATTATTACCGGTCTATATCTTATTGTTGCTGCCTCAACTGTTGCTCTCTGAAATTCCTCTCCCTGCTTGATTCTATCTCTTGCAAACTGAATAATAAGAATTGCATTTTTTGACGAAAGCCCCATTGTTACAAGAAATCCTATCTGAAAATAAACGTCGTTATAAAGTCCCATAAGCCATGTTGCTACTGCAGAACCAAATATACCAAGAGGAAGCAGTATTAAGTTTGTAATAGGAATTGTCCATGACTCATAAAGGGCTGCAAGGCATAGGAAAATGACAAAAACTGAGAAACCATAGAGAATTGGTGCCTGTCCTGTGGCAAGTCTTTCCTGATAGGATGAACCTGTCCATGCATAACCTACTCCCTTTGGAAGTTTTGAGACGATCTCTTCCACTGCTTTCATTGCCTCTCCTGAACTTGTCCCTGTAGCAGGCTCACCCCATATATTCATAGAGGGAAAGCCGTTGTATCTTTCAAGTCTCGGTGAACCATAGATCCATTTGCCCGAGGCAAAGGAGGAAAAGGGAACCATTTTCCCATCGTTATTACGCACATAAAGGCGGTTCATATCTTCTGGTAGCATCCTGTAAGGAGTATCTGCCTGCACATAAACTCTTTTAACTCTCCCACCTTTTATAAAGTCGTTAACATAGCTGCTTCCAAAGGCTGCGGATATGGTGTTATTGATTGAATTAATAGGCACGCCAAGTGCTCCAGCCTTCTGCCAGTCTATATCAACCTTATACTCGGGGATATCATCCATACCATTGGGTCTTACATTTTTAAGTCTTCTGTCCTGATTGGCAAGATACAAGAACTGATTTCGTGCTTCCATCAGTTTCTGATGTCCAAGCCCTCCCATATCCATAAGTTGAAGGTCAAAACCTGTTGCATTACCAAGCTCTATAATTGAAGGAGGAGGGAAAACAAATATCATAGCTTTCTTATTCTGTGAAAAATGCATCATTGCCCTTGCCTGAATAGCCTTAACCCTCAGAGTTGAACTATCTCTTAAATGCCAGTCTTTAAGCTTTATAAATGCCATCCCTGCAGACTGTGCCCTGCCTGAAAAACTCATACCAGCGAGTGTAATTATTGAATCTACTGCATCTTTTTCTTTTTGTAGAAAATAATCCTTCACTTCAGACAAAATCTCTTCTGTTTGCTCAAGAGTTGAACCAGAAGGCAGAATGACCTGTGCAAGCATCATCCCTTGGTCTTCCTCAGGCAAATAGGAAGTAGGAAGCTTCATTAGAATAATCCCTAACGCCACAACAATGATAATGTAAACACAGATATAGACAGGCACTTTTCTGAAGGAGTTTTCAACTACCTTTGTATAAACAAATCGGGATTTGAAGAAGAAGCCATAAAATTTTTCATAAATCAAGTTAAAGTAGTAGAAAATATTTTTTCTTTCCCTCTGCTTTTCACTGTGAGGTCTAAGAAAGGTAACACAAAGCACTGGTGCAAGGGTAAGAGCAACAAAAACAGAAAGCAACATAGCAGAGATAATGGTTATGGCAAACTGTCTGTAAATTATGCCTGTTGAACCTGTAAAAAATGCCATTGGTGCAAAAACAGCAGAAAGAACCACACCTATTCCTATCAAGGCACTGGTAATCTGTTCCATTGATTTTATGACAGCCTGCCTTACAGGAAGCTTCTCCTCACGCATTATTCTCTCCACATTTTCCACTACAACTATAGCGTCATCAACAAGAAGCCCAATTGCCAGCACCATGGCAAACATGGTAAGCATATTTATTGAATAGCCCGCTAATCCAAGGACGGCAAAAGTGCCAAGAAGCACAACAGGAACAGTAATTGTAGGTATGAGGGTGGCTCTCAGGCTTCCCAAGAAAAGCCACATTATGAGAAAAACAAGAACTATCGCTTCTATGAGTGTCTTTACAACTTCATTTATAGCAACCTTTGTGAAAGGCGTTGTATCATAGGGATAGACAACCTTTACACCCGCTGGAAAATTTCTGCTTAATTCATTTATCTTGTTCTTTACTTTATCAGCCACATCAAGGGCATTTGCTCCTGGAAGTGGTCTTACAGCTAAGGCAGCAGCGGGTTTACCATTGTAAAAAGCCTCTATATCGTAATAGTCTGTGCCGAGCTCAACTCTTGCAACGTCCTTTATCTTTACTGATGAACCATCTGGATTAATTCTTACAGGAATTGATGCAAACTCATCGGGCTCTTTAAGCATGCTCTGAACGATTATAGGAGCATTAAGTCTCTGCCCTTCCTTTGCTGGCGCACCTCCGAGCTGTCCGCCTGAAACCTCCACATTGTAAGCTTTTATTGCTGAAATTACATCGCTTATTGTAAGCCCATAGCTCACAAGTTTGTGAGGCTCTATCCATATTCGCATTGCATAGGGAAATCCAAAAGTTTCAACCTCTCCAACACCCTCTATTCTTGCAAGAACTTTTTCTACATTGGATTTAAGATAGTCTCTCAGGTCATAGGCATCAAGCCTTCCATCCTCTGAAATGAGTGAGACAATCAAAAGATAGTTTCTTGTTGCCTTACCTACACTTATTCCTGTTTTCTGAACAGCCTCTGGCAGGCTTGGCATAGCAAGCTGAAGCTTGTTCTGAACTTTTGCCCATGCAAGGTCTGGGTCTGTGCCTGGTTCAAAGGTAAGCTCTATTCGACAAGAACCTGAAGAGTCACTCACAGCAGACATATAGAGGAGTCTGTCAAGTCCTGTCATTTTCTCTTCAATAATCTGCGTGACACTGTTTTCAACTGTTTCAGCAGAAGCACCAGGATAGGTTGCCTGGATATAAATAGACGGAGGAGCTAAGGATGGATACTGGGCAATAGGAAGATTGTAAATGGCAAGGCAACCAGCACCCATAATAGCAATGGCAATAACCCATGCAAAGACTGGTCTTTCAAGGAAGAATTTAGATAGCATTATCTGCTCTGCTCCTTCTTTTGTTCGGTATAAGGCACAGGTTTAACTTGTGCACCAGGCATTATTCTTTGAACTCCCTCAATAACAACCTGCTCACCCACCTCAAGTCCCTCTGAGACAAGCCATCTGTCACCTATAGTACGGTCAACCTGAATTGGCCTTATCTGAACCTTGTTTTCTTTGTCAACTATATACACAAAGGGATTACCCTTTGTATCACGAAAAACAACTTGCTGAGGGACAAGAATAGCTTTTTTGTTAATACCTTCCCGTATAACTGCCCTTACAAACATTCCAGGAAGCAAAATACCCTTTGGATTTGGAAATATTGCCCTCAGAGTAACCGAGCCTGTTGTCGGGTCAACAGTTACATCCTTAAACTGCAATGTTCCTTCAAGAGGATAGTCTGTTCCATCTTCAAGAATGAGCTTAACTTTATTCTGCTCTTTGCCAGCATATTTAAGCCTTCCTTGCTCAAGCCTTTTCTCAAGCTCTCTTAGTTCTTTTGTTGACTGAGGAATGTCAACGTAAATTGGGTCAAGTTGCTGAATCCTCGTGAGTTCCTGTGCCTGATAGGCAGTGACAAGAGCACCTTCTGTAACATTTGATTTGCCGATTCTTCCTGATATAGGAGCAGTTATCTTTGTATATCCGAGATTAATCTGAGCGTTTCTTACCTGTGCTTTCAATGCCTCAATCTCAGAAAGGGTCTGCTCATACTGAGCTTTAACATCATCAAACTCCTGCTTGCTTATGGCATTTACCTTTATGAGTTCCTGATAACGCTCATATTTTGCCTTGACTGATTGAAGATTTGCCTCTGCCCGTGAGAGTGCTGCTTTGGCATTGTCATAGGCTGCTTTGTATTGAGCAGGGTCAATCTGATATAGAACCTCTCCAGCCTTAACATTGCTTCCTTCAGTAAAGTATCTTTTAAGAATTATGCCGCTTACCTGAGGCCTAATCTCAGCAATCTTATAGGGAGACGTCCTTCCAGGAAGCTCTGTGGTAAGAAGAATCTCCTCTGTGTCTATTTTAATAACCGATACTTCAGGTATCTGAGGCATGGGCTTTTTCTTTTCACATCCTAAAAGAAATAAGGCAAACAAAAGTGGAAACAAAATTAACATTAACTTTATCCGCATTCTAACACCTCTTTATTTAAGCTTCAACTTTTTCTGCCATTCTCAGCATAGCTTTTTATTTTCCTCATGTCATTCTGAGCGCGAGCAAAGCGAGGGCGAAGAATCCCCTTTTACTTTCAGCAACCCATTGAAAATAATCTTTACGCATTCATCGGGGTCAATGAGATTTTCAGGATCTTCAACCACTGACAATACATATCCTCTTATGATATGCATTATCAGCTTTGCAGCCTCCTCTGAGTTATATTCTTTAAACTCATCTAACTGAACACCTTTCTCAATTACACCTTTTAGTAATTTTTTTTGTTTCTCAAAAAACTCCTTTTTAATTTCCATTCCGAAGGTAAAACCCAGTTCTCTGGTATGTATAAGTATTAATTCTCTATTTTCTGTTGCATGCGCAATAACACTTTTGACATACTCTTTAAGTGCTTCTTTAGAACTTCTTACTCTGTTCAAAATAGAAGAGAGCTTTAATTCTAAATCTTTTATTTTTTCTCTCATTAAAAACAGGAAAAGTTCTTCCTTATTCCTAAAATAAAGGTAAACTCCTCCAACACTTATTTCTGCTTCCTTTGCAATCATTCTCATAGTAGCACCACTGTAGCCATACTGGGAGAATACTTTTATGGCTGCATCAATTATTCTTTTCTTTGATTGATATCCTGAACGCCTGCTTATGTTAACTACCTCCAATTTTAAAAATTACTTTTTAGATTTCTTTTATAAGATATTGCCATACATTTCTTTCAAAAAAACTTCCCTCAACATTTTCTTCCATCTCAAGAAACATTTTAAAAGGAACAGTAAAAGTAAGGAGATTATCTCCAAGCTGTTTTTTTACATGTGTTCTTGCTGAAAGGTCTGTAAGACCAATAACCGCTCTCTGGAAATCTGATTTTGCCTCTCTATATGCGTATATTCCCATTGTTTGACAGCCTGCACCCCATGGAACTATTACATTCTCAAAACTTTCTCTTCCATAACTTGCAAGAACAACGAGGGCAGAAAGCTGAGGAGGATTTACAGGAAATACTATAACTATTGGCTCCTCTTCGTCTAAATTTACTTCCTTTAAAGGTTTAAAAATAACATATTTTGTAGGAATCTCAATGATAGGTAACTGTTCAACAAATTTTTTAACATGTTCAGGAGTTTTTAAATATCTCTCTCCTTCAAGAAACTCCTCATAGAATTCTTTAGTTACATGGGGTTTAATTTGTTCAGCTACATTTTTCCCAATCTCCCATTCTTTGTTACCTGATGAAAGGAAATAATAAAAACATTCTATTCCTCCAACCATATCTAAATATGTATTACCAAAACCAAGACCAACGCCTCCACCCCAGCAACCGTACGTGTTTCTATCAAAAACAACTATTTTACCTTTTACAGCATTTGCAAACAACCACATAACGCATCCCCATTTACCTTCTTTAAATTGCAAGGCATTTTCTGGTCTTTTATCTGACCATATGATTGCCACAGGATTTAATTCCATTTTTAAAGCCTTTGCTATTTTGCTTTCCATATTTCAGCCCTCCTTTCTTATATGAGACTGTTCAAAATTTCCCAGTTTCTTATAAATCAAGGAATTAGAATTTAATATTTTTCATTTACCTCCATCTGTCATTCCGAGGAGCGTTAGCGACGAGGAATCTCCTCTTTCCGATTTAAGGAGGAGACCCTTCGCTTACGCTCAGGGTGACCCTAAGGGTCAGATTCCTCACACCCATTGAGGGTACTCGGAATGTTCCGTGTTCTTTTGTCAAGTGCTTTTTACCAAACTGGGATTGAATTCTTTCCCACTTCTCAATACTCCAAAACACTGCCTGAGCAACTTATGCCCCACTGCCACCAATGCCAACTTCTTTGACTTCCCTTTTTTCAATAATCTCTCATATAATCCCTTGCAATATACATTCACCCTTATCGCTGACAGTGTACACATATAAAAAACCTTCCTCACATAACTGTTGCCCCTCTTCATTATGCTTCCCCTCCCCCTCACTGTATCTCCACTCTCATACGGCGAGGGACATATCCCTACAAAACTCCCTACTTCCTTCGCTCTGCTAAACCCCTCAAATCCCCTAAGCATTGATACTACTACACTTATCGCTCTGTCACTTATCCCAGGTATGCTCTCAAGTAATTCCCTCTGCTTCTTAAATTTTTCCCTGCAAAGCTTCTGTATTTCTTTCTCTACCTTTTTCATGCTACTGCTCAGTGCCTTTATTATCCCATCATAATACCTTAGCACTTTCTTGATGCCTTCCATAGGAACATGGCTCAATGCTTCCCTCTGGTTCTTAACCATGTTTATCTGCCTCTGAAAATCATCAAGTAACCTCAACCGGGTTTCTATTTGCTTCTGAGCCTCTGTCTTAGGTCTATATAGCTTCCCATCAAAAAATTGCCTCCCATACTCAGCTATCACTATGGAGTCTACTTTGTCTGTCTTTGCTCTCTTGCCCTTTGCCTCAAAAAATTTCCTCATTGAATAAGGATTAATCACTCCTACATTATATCCGCTCTCATACAGATAATGAGCCAATCTTAGATGATAGACCCCTGTATGCTCCATAACAATTAGTAACTCCGATTTTTCTATCTCTTTCAAATGCCTATTCAATTCCTTCTCAAATTCCTCTGGACAATATAAGCTCTTAAACGTTACTGTAGTGTCTCCATTGAGTATCGCTGCATTAAGATACTTCTTTGATACATCAATACCTATGAAAACTTTGTAAGTGCTCATTATAAACCCCTCCTTATTAGTATATTGATTTTTTCGGAGGACTTCCTTTAACCTATCATCGTGGTAAGTAATACAGGTTCCAGACCTGATGTTCCCGTTCAGGTTCAGGAAGCGCAAGGAGAGGGAGCAACATTCCGAACGGTCTTGCATGACCAATGACAACTCGCTCTTCCTCTCCTTCACTTTTACTCCTCCTCTATAATTGTAAACCATCACCACGATCTTTAACCTCCATTATTTAATATACGATGACCTTCAGTAATTGAACAGCCTCTTTTATACACATATTATATCACTTTTTTGTGTATAAATTGCTGCTTTGAATCAACAAAAAAGTAGGCATTAGTCTGTCAGGGATTTTGGTCTGAAAATCAGGCTTGTGATTCAAAAAAGGAAACGAGGGCATTTTATTTCCAGTTTTTTCCTGGTTTTCCCCAGTCATATTTATCAAACTTACCAGAAGGATAGTCATAGGTGGCTTCAAGAGTTAAAAGTTCTTCATCGTCAGTTCCTTGGAGAGTATCTTTCCAATGAGAAAGTTTCTCCTCAGGATTAAGTCCCAGTTCAGCTTCAATATGATCAGGTAGAGTATCTCCATCTTTGTCCTTTTCGGGATTGTATCCATCTGTCCAGAAAGTTAGTGCATTGTTGAAATGGGTAAACTCATGCATGATTATCACTGCAAAGGTATCTATGTGCGTATATGTGAGAAAATTTCTACTGGTTAATGTTGATGGAATTGAGAGTTTTATCGCTGGTAGTCTAATAGTAAAATTCTGCCTGTCTTGAGGTTCAAGATTTTTATTTAAATCGCAGACATTTATTGTTTTATGCTCAGAGTAATAGGGATTATATTGTCCTACCACTCCTCCATGCAAACAAACGCATTTATCAATTGGAATACTATCACAATGAAATGCCAATCTCACATTTTGTCCAAAGGGCATTGCTGCAGGAGTCTGCTTCCAGTAATAAAACCAGTTGGGATATCTGCCTTGAGGATTGTTTTTTTCGTCACGAGGATAAAAAATTAGAATCTCCCTTGTCTTCTCAAGTGAGCATCCGTCAATATTCAGACGAGCTTTAACTTTCTGTTTACCGAAGGATTCACTGTGTGTTGGTAATCCGTTATATGTTACCTTTACAGTCGGACCTTTTGGTTTGGACAAACCCGAAGATGGTTGAAATACCTTATGTGAGCCTTCCATCTCAGGAATTTCCCACTCTATTGATTCTTCATATTTAACAGGAGTAGTTTTTGCTCTAAGTTCAAGGGTAAGAGTTCCTGGATTTTGTTCTGTAAAAATATACCTTTCTCCCTCTGAAGGGGATAATATTTCTATATTAACGCTTTTGGGTTCTTTGCATTTTTCAGGTTCATCCTTTTTGACTTTGAGATACAGAGTGATGGTGGAACCAGTTATGCAGCTTGACGATTTGTCAACATTTCCGATATTTTTAGTTATTTTAAAGCTACCTATGTTTAATAATTTTTCAAGTTCATGATTAGTTAATTTCCACCTTCCACTTGTGCAACCTACTTTGGTAGAGTCTGAATAATGAAGTCCATCTTTTGTATAGAATATTATTTCTGGAGTATTGGCTACTATCTCTAATTGGTCTTTCTCTAATTGATCTATGTCCACCACTCCCGAGTAGAAATTAGGATAAATTTCTCCTTTATTGATTTCGTAGTGAATAAAATTTGCATATCTTGTGCAAAATTTTGGCACAAAATAACTCCATTTTATACAGGTTTTTCCATAAAAATTCTCCACTTTTATGTTTGTTGAAAGGCTATCAAGTTCATATTCTTTATTTTTCTCAAACTCTTTTTTATAAGTATTATATTTGCGAACAACTAATATATTACCTACAAAGGTCTCTTTAATTCGGTAAAATAGTTCTTTTTCTATATGACTACTGTCATAAAACCTTTTTTCTCCTCCGTTAATTACTATATAACCTTCAACTGGAATAGCTTCTACGATTTGAGGTTCTTCTTCCTGGTTTTCTAAATCTTCAAACCTTTGTTTTGCCTGTCCATACTGCATATTTAATATATCTCTCCGCCTCTTAATTTCCTTCTCCGGGGTGTCGGCAGGTCTTGATGTAATAACGGGAATTCCTAAAATTTCTTCAGTTTTTATATTAGCTTCATCAATAGTAATTATAGATTCCTTATATTTTTGCATGAGTTCATTAAAATCTATTGTTTCTTGAGCGAAAAGATTAAATTTGTTTTTTTCTTCAATGGGTGATTGAGCTGACGAGTTGCAATAAAAAGCGATTAGTAAAAAGAAAAGAGTTGAAAATAAAAAAATTTTCCTTTCTATCACTTTAACCTCAAGTTTCTCCTTTTCCCTCAAGTATAATGATTAACATAAATTTTTTCAATTGAAAGTTGAAAAAATAAAAGAATAAACCTTATTCAATAGAGAGTGGACACGGTCAATTAGTAGAGGTTAAACTTTCTGCATAAGCAGGAAGAAAAAATTTTATAGGGGCAGTATAAATAAAACAAAACAATGCAAAGCATTTTCCTGGGGAGGATGTCCGAAAGTATCAAACAGACCGCAGAAGAAAAAGTGGCAATAGTTTTGGAAGGAATTAAATGCGGTAAATCTGTAGCTGACATTTGCAGATAGCACAAAATTAGTCCACTTATTATCGTTGGAGACTCTTACACAGGAGTGAAACTCTGTAACCCCTTGAAAATACTTATCGGGGCGAGTGGATTTGAACCACCGACCCCCTGCTCCCAAGGCAGGTGCGCTATCCAAGCTGCGCTACGCCCCGATAAATTTTAATCTAATAGAAATCCTTGAAAAAAGTCAAATTGTTATCTGTGCTTAAAATTTAGTATTATATATCAAATACCTTTCCGGAGGTGTATTATGTTAGAAAATATTAAATGGTTTGGGCATGACAGCTTTAAAATTACAGGAGAAAAAGTTATCTATACGGATCCCTTTCAAATTAAAAAGCCTGATAAGGCTGATATTATTCTTGTTACTCATGAGCATTATGACCATTTCAGTCCTGATGATATAAAAAAACTTTTAGCTCCTCACACAGTTATTGCTCTTCCAAAGGATTGTTCAGGCAAGATTAAGGCAAAAGAAGTTATTGTTAAACCAGGAGATAAAATTAATATAGAAGGTGTGGAGATAGAGGTTGTTCCATCTTATAATTTGAACAAAAAGTTTCATCCAAAGGAGAAAGGTTGGGTTGGATATATTTTCAAAGTAATGGGGAAAAGAATTTATATTGCAGGAGACACTGATTATATTCCAGAAATGAAGTCTTTTAAAGATATTGATATTGCTTTGCTTCCAGTTTCAGGAACTTATGTAATGACTGCTGAAGAAGCAGTTCAGGCTGCGTTGGATATTAATCCTAAGATAGCAATTCCAATGCATTATGGAAGCATTGTTGGTTCTGAAAAGGATGCTCAGTATTTTGCTGAAAAACTCAAGGGCAAAATAGATGTTATAATACTTCAACCAGAGAGGTAAACTATGGAATTTACAGGAGAAGAGTTAAAAAAGTTATTGTCTTCAAAAATTCAGGAAATTGGTAAAGAAATTGTAGTTTATGATGAGGTTGAATCAACTAACAGCAAGGCAAATGAACTTTTAAAACAGGGATATCCCTCAGGAACAGTTGTTGTAGCAGATAGACAAATAAAAGGCAAAGGCAGATTGGGCAGAAAATGGATTTCGCCTTCAGGGAAAAATCTTTACATGAGCATTGGTATAAAACCGACTATTCCTCCAAAATATGCTACATTACTTACTTTAACCAGTGTTGTAGCATGCACAACAGCTTTGAGAAGATATGCAGATGTGCCTGTATTGATTAAATGGCCTAATGATATGCTTGTGGATGATAAAAAAGTTGGTGGAATTCTTACAGAAATGAAGATTGAAGGAGAAAAAATAAAGTCTGCTGTAGTAGGCATTGGTATTAATGTAAATATGACAGAAGAAGATATGCCAGAAGAGATTAAAGAAATAGCCTCTTCTCTTAAGATATGTAAAGGAGAAGATTTTTCAAGAAGTCTTCTTGCTGTGGAAATAATCAAAGAATTTGATAAGTGGTATCAATTACTTGAAAAGAGGCAGAGAAAAACAATTATTGACCGATGGATGCAGTTGAGTGGCACCATAGGAAGGCAAGTTAAAATTGTTTTATCTGACAGAGAGCTTATTGCTACAGCTGAAGCTATAGATGAGGAAGGTAGGCTAATTGTAAAGCTAACTGACGGAACATATGAAAAAATCTGCGCAGGGGATGTTACTTTACTCCGAGCAAAATAATGCTTGTTGCTGTTAAAATAGGAAATTCCACTATTAATCTTGCTTTTTTCAAAGATCCCTATCAATCTGATTTTAGAATTGTTTCATTTGATACACAGGAAGTATCAAGCTGGACTGATAATCAGAAACTCCTTAATTGTCCATTTCTCAGTGATAATTATAATTTTGACTGTATAATATGTTCTGTTGTACCTGAAATTACAGAGAAATTTCTGGATTTTTTTACAAATATCTCTCATAGAACAATTGTTATAGATTACAAAACTCCTTCAGGATTAAAGCTTAATCTTAATAAACCAGAAAGTTTTGGAGTTGACAGACTTGTTGCTTCTGTGGCTGCCTATGAATTATTCAAAGAAAATATCGCGGTTGTAGATGCTGGAACAGCTACTACAATCACAGTCGTTACCAGTGAAAAAGAGATTGTTGGTGGAGCAATAATGCCAGGAATAGGCACAATGAATTATGCTCTTAATGAAAAAACATCAAGTTTGCCACTGATTGATTTAAATAAGGATGTTGAAGTACTTGGCAAAGATACTCATTCAGCAATTCTAAGTGGAATAGTTTTAGGAACAATTTATGCAGTTGAAGGAATAATAAGCGAAATTGAGAAAAAAATAAACCGTGACCTTATAATTCTTTTAACGGGTGGATATTCTAAGTTATTATCAAAATACATGCATAAAAAACATTTATTGAATAAATATCTTGTAATTGAGGGTATGAGATTGATATACTTAAAAAACATTAAAAATTAGGAGGGTGTTATGAAATTTCAGAAGATTCTTTTACCAACAGATTTTTCAGATGAGTCTTTGTACGCTCTTTCTTATGCTGTAGATTTTGCGAAAATGTTTAATGCAAAATTATATCTTCTTCATGTTATCTATGATATTGAAAAAGCATCAAATCTTCATATTCCTCATCCGTCAATAACCGAACTTTATAAGGACTTAGAATCTCATGCCAAAAGAAATCTTGATTCTTTTGGTATTGATATTCGTGAAGATTTCAAAAATGTTGAAACAGCTGTTTTAAGAGGAATTCCTTATGAGGAAATTATAAAGTTTGCTAAAGAAAATAGTATTGATTTGATTATTATTGGAACACTTCCAAGAAGTGGAGTAGAAAGATTTTTTGTTGGAAGTACAACACAAAGAGTTATAAGAAATGCTCCTTGTCCTGTTCTTGTTGTAACTAAAAAATAGTAAGAATGCAGTGTGAAGTTTTAGTTGTTGGTGGTGGACCTGCTGGTAGCACTGCTGCAAGATTACTTGCAGAAAAGGGAATAGAAACAGTTTTAATTGAAAAAGACCTTACATTTAACAAGCCCTGTGGAGGAGGGATTCCGTCTGCGGGGCTGAAAGAATTTAATATTTTAAATAAACTTCAAAATCAGATACCTTTTAACATAGTAACAAAGGTGAAAATATTCCCTCCTTTTTCAGAACCAATAGAGGTTTCACTACAAGGTGGAGAAATACTGATTTTTAATCGCCAGAGCTTTGATTCATTTATGAGAAAGTTAGCTGAGAAAAGTGGAGTAAAAATTATTGAGGCAGAACTAATAAATATAGAAAATAGTAAATTAACAGTTAGAAAAAAAACTGGTGAAGTTCTGGAAATTTATTCTAAATATATCATTGCTGCTGATGGAGTTAACTCAAGAGTATGCTCTATTAAAGGGTGGTCAAAACCTGAATACTACTGGACAGTTAGTCTACATGTCCTTGAAAACTTTATAGATACAAAAGATACATGCGAATTCTGGTTTGGTAATTCTCATGCTTCATTTTTTTATTCATGGGTTTTCCCCGGTGTAGACTATTTTTCAGTGGGAACAGGAGCAGAAGATATTAAAAAACTAAAAACTCTTATTGATAACTTTGTTGAAAAAAGGTTTGCAGGTAAGTTAAATATTAATTCTTTCAAGCTAAGAGCTTATAAAATACCAAAATGGGGAAGAAGAAGTTTTTTTAAAGAAAATGTTATTTTTTGTGGTGATACTCTTGGAACGGTGATGCCTATTTCATTTGAAGGGATATATTATTCTATGAAATCTGCTCAATTTGCCTCTGAAGCAATAGTGCAAAAAGATTTAAATCTTTACAAAAAATTATGGGATGAAAATTTTCTAAAGCAATTTAGCATAATGAAAAAATTTCAGGATTACATGTTTGGCAATGATGAAAGAATAGACAACTGGCTTAATATTCACAGAAATCCTGCTATTCAGGAACTTGCGATGGCTTTATGGCTGAGGAAAGAACATGGTAGTAAACTTATTCCTCTTTATTTAAAAGCTTTTGGAAGTCTTATTTCAAGAATCGCTACATTTAAGATAAAATAAAATTGTGAAAAAAGCTTTAATTTATTCTTGTATTTTCCATATTTTACTATTTATTTTTATGCTGCTTTTACAGGATTATTTTAAGTCTCAACAACCTTCAGAGCCTGTTTCAATTATAATTGTACCTATAGCTCCGCAGATGCCTAAAATGCCACCTTCTGTAAAAGCTCTTCCACCTAAGACATTAGAAAAACTTCCTCCTATAAGAGAATCAAAACAACCAAAATATTTAAGTGCTATTCCAAAAGGAAATCAAGGGCAGAAAGAAGATAAACAGAAAGAAACTGCTTCCACAGGGAATTTAAAAACAGAGAAACATTTTACAGAATTAACTCCTAAGCAGTCTCCTAATATTTTTGATAAAGATGTAATTGCCCGACTTTCAAGAAAATCAAAGGAGAAGCAAGAGTTAGAAACATCACGCGGTTTAAGTTTTTCTGCAAAAGAATTCAATGATTGGGGATACCTTGAAAGACTTAAGGAGAAAATAGAAAGAGTCTGGCAGTATCCTCCTCAGGCTGCTCAGAGAGGTATATATGGTGACCTTTATTTGAGATTTACAATTGATAAAAAAGGCAAACTCGTTTCTGTAGAACTTTTGAGAACATCCGGCTATAGAATGCTTGATGATGCAGCAATTAAAGCACTGAAAGATGCTGAACCATTCTGGCCATTACCTGATGACTGGCAGAAAAATACTCTTACAATAACAGGACATTTTATCTATACACTGCACGGCTTTTATCTGAGGTAATCTTTTCAATTTGAATTCTTGGTGCATCAAGCCATAATCTTTCAAGGTCATAGTAACGTCTTGTTTCTTCAAGAAATATATGAACAATCACATCACCATAATCCATTAAAACCCAGTGAGCATGTGAAAAACCTTCTATTCCGTAAAGCTTATACCCTTCCTGTTGCATTGTTTCTTGTAAATATTCTGCCAGTGCTTTCACTTGGGTTGTGCTTTCAGCAGAACAGATTACAAAGTAATCAGTTATTATGGTAAGCTCTTTCAGCTCAAGAATTTTTATATCCTGCGCTTTTTTGTCATGAAGGAATTCTGCTGTTTTTAAAGCCTTTTCTTTTGAATCCATTGTTTTAATTATATCATAATTTATTGAATTTCAAAAATTACAATTTCCATTGAAGCAAAAAACTCACTAATGCAACTGAGACTATAGAAGCTGTTTCAGCTTTTAAAATTCTTTTGCCTAAGGAAGCTGTTTTTATATTCATTTTCTCTGCTTGGCTTACTTCTTCCTGACTGAATCCTCCTTCGGGTCCTATCAATAAAAATATGTTTTTATCATGATTTACTTCAGATATTGTTTGAATTAAAGGTGATGTAGCCTTTTCCCAGAAAAGAATTCCATTGTCTATGTTTTTAATCAATTCAGAGAAATTAATCACATTGCTTATCTCAGGAACGATGCTTCTATGTGATTGTTCTGAAGCTTCTTTAGCAATCTTTTCCCATCTTCCAATTTTACGAGTATGTCTTACAATACATCTGTCACTAACAAATGGGATAATTTTTTTTACACCAAGCTCTGTTGCTTTTTGTATAATCATATCCATTTTTTCACCTTTAAGTAGAGCTTGACATAAAGTTATTGAAAATACATCTTCTGTATGAAGTTCTTCTTCCTGAAGAATCTCTATAGTTTTTAAGTCAATTATTTTTGCATGAAAGCTTTTTCCTTTACCATTAAAAATTGAGAGAGTATCTCCTGGATGGCATCTTAAAACATTGAAAAGATATTTTCTGTCTTCATTTGAAAGTTCTAAAATTTTCCCTGGAAAAAATTCACAGTGTTGAACACAAAGTCTTATTTGACTCATTAGAAAATTAGTTCAGTGCCAATACCTTTTTGAGTGAAAATTTCAAGAAGTAAACTATGAGGAATCCTTCCATCTATTATGTGAGTTTTTCTGACCTCTCCTTTAAGTGCATTAAGGCAGGCATAAACCTTCGGAATCATCCCTCCGCTAATAATTTGTTGTTCTATCAATTTTAAAGCTTCCTCATTTTTAAGAGTAGGAATATGATTGTTGTTTTCATCGGTTATTCCTTTAACATCAGTAAGAAGTATAAGTTTTTCAGCTTTTACTGCTACAGCAATTGCAGAGGCTACTGTATCAGCATTTATGTTATAACTTTGACCTTTTTTGTCAAATCCTATGGGTGCAACAACAGGAATAAAGCCTTTATCCTGCAAACTCTCCAACACATCTACACAGACTTCTTCTATTTCACCAACAAATCCGATATCTGTTTCTTCATTATTGATTTTTAAATATTTCTTTTTTGTTTTCAGGAGATTTCCATCTTTTCCTGTAAGTCCAACAGCTTTTCCACCATGAGAATTAATAAGTTGAACAATTTCTTTGTTTATTACTCCACCAAGAACCATCTCAACAATCTCCATTGTTTCTTTATCAGTTACCCTGTGCCCATGAATAAACTGAGGCTCTTTATCAAGTTTTTTCATAAATTCTGTAATTTTTGGTCCTCCTCCATGTACAACAATAGGTTTTATGCCTATAAAATTGAGCAAAACAATATCCTGAGCGAAGGCATCTTTAAGAGAAGGGTCTTTTTGAGCGGCGCCTCCATACTTTATTACAAAGGTTTTTCCATAGAATTTTCTTATATACGGAAGTGCTTCAACAAGGATATTTGCCTTTTCAAGAAGTGTTTGTTCTATTTCATTCATTTAGTTCTTCTCAGAAACTCTTCTATATCAAATGCAGTGCTAACAACTTCTTTTGCTTTTAATGCTTTATCCTTTTCTCTTATGACAGCCTTGCCCATAAGTTTTTCCATTTTATCAACTGCTGTAAATGTATCCATACCAGTAACAATAATTGGAATACCTTTTGCTTTAGCAATTCCTGTTACAGTTTCATTAACATGCATTCCGCCAGTAAGTATTAAACACTTTGTGGAAGTTTCCATTGCAACTATCTGGATATCTGTTCTGTGAATGCCTGTTATAACCGCTTTGTTCGGAATTCTTAAGAAATAGGAAAGTGCTGTTTCAGGATCCATTGCTCCGATGGATAGATTATCAACAAATTCATCAAGTTTGTCTTCACAGCAGACAAGCCCACCATTTACTGCTTCCATAAGCCTTCTTACTGTAACAGCTTCCAGAAATTTATCTTTTTTGAAAACTCCCAAGACTTTTATTCCCCTTCCTTCAATAAATGGAACTACCTTTTCTTTTACATAATGAAACTGTTCAGGAGGAACTTTATTTATAACTGCACCTATAAATTTTTCACTGCTTAACTGTCTTATACCGAATATGTCATCCATTGCAAGTTCGCTATCCCAGTGTTGAATAGCTATAACCTTTCCATTTGTCTCCTGTAGTAAGCTTATAACATCAATTCCAAGTGTAAATCCTTCAAATATGTTGTTAGGTCCGACAACTATTACAAAATCTTTATTACTTTGCTGTGAAAAGGAGTTAATAACTTTTTCTTTTATTTTTAAATCAGTGCCTTCAAGAAGTTTATACTGTGTTTCATAAGTAAAAACGAAAGGAGATATTACACTTAATGGTTCTTCAAGTCCTAATAACTCCTTTATAAAAACAGCTTCTTCATCAAATATTTCTTCACCTTTTTTTAAAGGAATTCTTCCGAGTGGTCTTATATAACCTGTTTTATAACCTCGTTCTTGAAGAGTGAGAGATAGTCCTAAAGCAAAAAAGTTTTTTCCTGTAAAGGCTCGATTTGATATTATAAAAATGGGTATCATGTTTGTCCTCCCTGTTTTTGCTACTAAATTATTATTCTTGCATCAAGTCCTATCCCACCATTATTGAATACCATATAAGGATTAATATCAATCTCTTTAATTATAGGGAAATCCATAACCAACTTGGAAAGTTTTCTTATACAGTTAGCTATATCAGTTTTATCGTAAGGTTTTTCACCTCTTACTCCATCAAGTATTTTGCTACCTTTAATTTCAGTTATCATTTCAAGTGCTTCCTGTTCTGATACAGGAACTATTCTGAAAGAAACATCTTTCAGAACTTCCACATAAATTCCTCCAAGTCCAAACATAATCATGTGTCCAAATGTTCTATCATAACTTACTCCAAAAATAACTTCTTTGCCACCTGTAACCATTTCATAAATCATTATACCTTCTATGTATGCATCTGGCATAACTCTTTTGACATTTGTTGTTATTTCTACAAAAGCATTGTAAACAGCTTTATCGTTGTTAAGATTAAGCTTAACTCCACCAACATCTGTTTTATGAAGAATATGAGGTGATGAAACCTTCATGACTACTGGATAGCCAATTCTTTCTGCAATTGCCACAGCTTCCATTGGTGTTTTTGCCAATGCTCTTTCTGGGAAAGAAAAACCATAAAGAGAGAGTATTTGCATTGCCTCTTCTCCACCAATTTCAGAAACTCCCTGGGATTGCAAACTTTGAATAATCTTTTTCACTTCTTCAATATTTTGTTCAGGTATTTTTATCTGAAGTTCGTCAGATATTTCTTTGCTTTTAAGTTGGACAAAATCAACAAGTTTTCTATAGGCATGAATTGCAATAGAAGGGTCAGTAAAACATGGAATTCTAAACCCTTTAAGTTTGTTTATCGCATTTCTTACTCTCTGACCACCAATAAAGGTTGCAAAAACGGGTTTATCTGTATTATTTGCTGAAGAAATTACAACATCTGCAATATTATCAACATCTGTTACTGCCTGAGGAGTAAGAATTACACAGATTCCTTCTACAGAATTATCTTTTATAGCTTGATCAAGAACAATTTTATATCTTTCTGAGGTAGCATCTCCAATTATATCAACAGGATTATAAAGAGAAGCAGTTGAAGGAAGTTTTTCAGCTATTGTATCTATTGATGTTCTGGTCATTGGATCAAGTTTTATCCCGAGTCTATCTGCTGTATCCGCTGCAATAATTCCAGGACCACCAGCATTTGTAATAATGAGAAGTTTTCTGCCCTTTGGGGTTTTTCTTGAAATAAACATTTCTGCTGTATCAAATAGTTCTTGAATACCTGAAGTTCTGATTATTCCTGTTTTTCTAAAAGCTTCTGTAAAAGCTCTATCAGACCCTGCAAGCGCGCCTGTATGTGAAGAGGCAGCTCTTGCACCTGCTTCTGTTGCACCAGATTTGATTAATATTACAGGTTTTATTTTTGTAACTTCTTTAGCTATTTCAATAAATCTTTTGCCATCTATAACATCTTCAATATATCCCAGAATTACATCAGTGTCTGGGTCTTTTGCAAAGTATTCAAGGAAATCTGTTTCATTTAAGTCAGCTTTATTTCCGAAGCTTACAAATTTTGAAAAACCAAAGTTGTTCTCTATTGCCCAGTCTATGATTGCAACACCTAAAGCTCCTGATTGAGAAAAGAAAGCAACTCTCCCTTCAGGAGGTAACTCAGCAGCAAAAGAAGCATTCATCTTGTTTTTTGTATTCATAACACCAAGACAGTTTGGTCCAACCATTTTTATTCCTGCACTTCTTACAATCTCTACAATTTCTTTTTCTCTTGCAACTCCGTCTCCACCGACTTCTTTGAAACCTGCTGTAATAACAACAACACCTTTTACTCCTGCTTTTGCACAATCTTTTAAAGAGTCTGCAACAGCTTTAGCTGGAATTACTATTATAGCGAGGTCTACTCTGTCAGGGATTGCTGATACAGAAGGGTAGCAGGGTAGAGAAAGTATTTCAGTTCTTCCAGGATTTACAGGATATATTTTGCCTGTATAACCATTAATAAGATTTTTAAGGACAGCATTGCCCACTTTTTTTTCTTCTTGTGAAGCGCCAACTACAGCAATGGAGGATGGATTAAAAATAAAATCAATCATATAATAATCTATCACAAAAAAAGGTTTGATGGAAAGAAAATTTATTTATTTTTATATAAGATTTTCTTTTACCTTTACAAGGTTTGTAATTGTTTCATTTACAGGCACGGATAAATTGCATTGTTTTGCAAGTTTTACAATTGCTCCGTTGAATGCATCTATCTCTGTTTTTTTACCGTTTTTTATATCATAATACATTGAAGGAAAATGTTTTGCTGTTGGGGGAACAAGTTTCTCATAGAAGTAATTAAGATATTCTTTATAATCTGCCCAGTTAAGTTTTATTTTCTTAAATTTTGCAACATTGAAAATTTCTTCAACTATTTTATTCATTATTTTTCTTGTCTCTTCATGTTTGGCAAGTGTACCATAATTGCATTCAAGAATTGCTCCTAAGGGATTTAATGCTGAATTATAGAGAATTTTATCCCAAAGTATTGCATAAACCTCCTTAGATACCCTTGTAGGAAGTCCTGCTTTATTGAAGATATCAGCAATTTCATTTAATTTTTTTTCTGAAATCATATTGTCAGGTTGTCCAATGACAATATCATCAGCAAAAACAGTTACTTCAGCTATTGCAGGTTCAACTATTTTTGCACCGAATATTATTCTTGAAAGTATAACTCTTTCTTTACCTATAACTGAGCTTGCTATTTCATAATTTCCATACCCATTCTGTGCAAGTAAAACAAGAGTATTTTGCCCAAGTAAGTGTTTAATTTGATTTATAACAGTCTCAGTATCGTAGGCTTTAACTGAAACAATGATGAGGTCTAAATCTCTATCTTGAATTTGTTCAGAGCTTGTAAAAATATTATCCAGTTGTGCTCTTTTTTCTCCGAAGAGTCCTTTTATTTCTAATGTTTTATTGTTAATTTTTCCGATGTATTTATCTTTTGTTATTCCAAAAACAGTTTCGCCTGATGCCTTTAGTGAAGTGGCAAAAACTGTTCCTAATGCACCCAATCCAAAAATCAGTATTTTCATATTCAATTCCTTTTATCAATAGGATTAATCGTTTGATTAGAAGGATTTTTAGATGATTCAGGAGTTTTTAAATTATTTTTTGGTTCTTCAGAGCCTGGCGATAAAGTAAAATTCTGAGGTTCTTTGTTTGAGAGAGCTTCTTTCATAAACTGTGCCCATATTGGCGCAGATACTCTTCCCCCTGCTTCTCCATGTCCGAGACTTTTTCTCATATCATCATAGCCAACCCAGACTCCTGCGACAAGTTGAGGAGTATAACCAATAAACCATGCATCTTTAAAATCATTGCTCGTTCCAGTTTTTCCCGCTACAGGTCTTCCGATGTTTGCTCTTGCTCCTGTACCGTAACTAATAACATCTTTAAGCATATCAGTGACTGTATAAGAAACCTCAGGTGAAATTACATCCTGAAGTTCAGGTTCATTTTGAAGCAAAATCTTTCCTGAAGCATCAGTTACATATTTTATTGCTATAGGTTTTATTTTTTTGCCTCCATTTGCGAATATGGCAAATGCCGAGGTTAGTTCCAATGGTGATACACTTAGACTACCAAGCGCTATAGTTAGGTCTGCTGGCATTTCTGATGTTATCCCTGCTCTTTTGGCAAGATTTATTATTGAATCAACTCCTATCATTTCAGCTAATCTTACAGTAGGAACATTTCTTGAGAAAGCTAATGCTCTTCTTAAAGTTATTTCTCCCCAGAATTCTCCATCGTAGTTTGATGGTGACCATTCTTTAAGTCCTGTTTTATAACTAATTGGCTCATCAACTATAGTATCCTCTGGTTTAAATCCTTTTTCAATGGCTGTGGCATATACAAAAGGTTTAAAAGAACTTCCGGGTTGTCTTTTAGCATAAATTGCTCTGTTGAACTCTCCTCTTTGAAAACTATATCCACCAACCATTGCTCTTATATAACCTGTTTGAGGATCTACTGCAACCAATGCTCCTTCTATTTCGGGCTCCTGTTCAAGAGAAAATAAGATTTCTTTACCAACAGATTTAAATCTGACCATTATTACATCACCGGGTGACAGAATATCAGAAAGCTTAAAATTTTTGAATGTTTTAATTTTACCTGAAGAATCAACTACCTTATTTGCCCATTGAGCATCTTGTAAGTTTAATTTACCTTTTAACCCTCTTGCCTTAATAATTGCTTGATTAGGTGTTACCGATAAAACCACACCTTTTGCAATATCTCCTTGTGATGGAGTAAAGGATACTTTTTCTTCTTTTTCTTCATTTTTGATTGATATTTTCCCAACAGGACCTCTCCACCCATTTCTTTTATCAACATCTCTAAGCCCTTCCTGTAATGCTCTTTGTGCAGATACCTGAGCATGGGTATCAAGAGTAGTGTAAACTCTTAAGTTGCCTTTATAAATTTTTTCTATGTCAAAGGTTTCTTCAAGCTGTTTTCTTACATATTCAAGGAAGTAGTTATAGTTTTCAGTTGAAATCCTTAACGAACTTAAATGAATTGCTTGTAAGGAAGCTCTTTTTCTTTCCTGAGGAGTAATTAATTCTTCTTTTTCCATTCTTTCAAGAACAATTTCCTGTCTCTGTTTTGCTTTAACTAAATCATTATAAGGAGAGTATGAATTAGGAGCTCTTATTAAACCTGCAAGTAAAGCTGCCTCTGGAAGAGTTATATGAGTTATAGATTTACCAAAATAAATTCTTGATGCCATTTCAACTCCGTAAGCTCCATGCCCAAAATAAACGTTATTAAGATAAAGTTCAAGTATTTTTTCTTTGCTAAGCTCTTTTTCTATTTTCATTGCTAAATAGGCTTCTTTAATTTTCCTTGAAATAGTTTTCTCTGGAGTGAGGAACATTATTTTAGCAAGCTGCTGAGTAATAGTGCTTCCTCCTTCTTTAAGTTGCATATGAAGAACATCAGTAATTAGAGCTCTGCCTATTCCGATGTAGTCAATTCCTTTGTGTTTCCAAAAACGTGAGTCTTCTACTGCTATAACCGCATCTATTAAATGTTTTGGTATTTGTTTTATGGGAATATAAATGCCTTTTTGAATTTTAAACTCTCCAATTAAAGTTCCATCTTCAGCATAAACCTTTGTTCCATGAGGAGTTTTTACTTTATCAAAATCTTTTATTGAAGGAATATCTCTGAATAATGCAAAACCTGCACCCGCAAGAAAAGCAATCATTACAATTACGGTAATTATGATTATCTTAAGTTTCATAAATTATATTATAACATGATGAAGTTTTTGATAAATTGATGCGAAATAATTTATAATAATTCTAATTTAATTTTAATTAAAGAGGGAGGATATTATGAAAAAGTACAAATGTAGTGTATGTGGTTATGTTTATGACCCGGCTCAGGGTGATCCTGACAATGGAGTGGCTCCGGGAACAGCTTTTGAAAATTTACCAGATACATGGAGTTGTCCAGTTTGTGGAGCTACCAAAGATATGTTTGAGCCAGAGGAATAATTTAGGAGGATATCATGAAATCCATTGAAATTGCCTTAAAGATGGAAACAGACGCCGTAAAATTTTATACAGAGGCATCTGAAAAAGTTTCCCATCCTGTTGGCAAAAAAATGTTTCTTACAATCGCAGAGGATGAGAAGAATCATATAAAAATGATTGAAGAAGTTATTAAAGGACTTGATCTTACGATAAAAGAGGCTAATCCAATAAAAACAGTCAAAACAATATTTGAAGATATGAAAGACAAAATGATGGAAAGAATTAAAGCTCAGAGCGATGACCTTGAAGCATTCAAAATTGCAATGGAGATGGAAAAGGAAGGGATAGAGTTTTATAAAAAAGTTCAGAAGGAAGTTAATACGGAAAAAGAAAAAAAGCTTTTTGAAAGATTAATTTTTGAGGAAGAACAACATCACAAGATTTTTTCTGAAACCTACAATTTCCTTAAGGATACAGGCAATTGGTTCATGTGGAAAGAGTTTTCAATTGTTGAAGGCTAAATTTGGGAGGGGACAACCCTCCCTTTTATTTAATTCCCAGAACATCTCCCATGTCATAAAACCCTGCAGGTTTTCCATAAAGCCATATAACGGCTCTTAAAGCACCTCTTGCGAAAGTATCTCTGCTGGATGCTTTATGAATTATCTCAATTCTTTCTCCTAATCCTCCAAAAATAACTGTATGTTCACCAACAATATCTCCTGCTCTGACTGTCTGGATTCCAATTTCTTTTTTTGTTCTTTCTCCGATAATTCCTTTCCTTGCATATACAGCCACCTCATCAAAATTTCTATTCAATGCTTCAGCAATAACTTTTGCCATTTTTATAGCAGTTCCACTTGGTGCATCTTTTTTCATTCTGTGATGCGCTTCAACAATTTCAATATCATAGTCGTCTCCGAGAACTTTTGCCACATCTTTTAGGATTTTGAATAAAAGATTCACTCCTATGCTCATATTAGGAGATAAGACTATAGGAATTTTCTTTGATGCTTTCTGAATAATAGAAAGCTGTTCATTGCTAAAACCAGTTGTTCCTATGACCATTGATTTTTTGAATTTTTTAACTATTTCCAGATGCTCTAATGTAGCTTCAGGAGATGTGAAATTAATAACTACATCGGCATTGTCAATAGCTTTTTCTAATCTATCATCTATTTTTACACCTATTTCTCCTATTCCAGCTATTATTCCGGCGTCTGTGCCTATCTTGGGATTTGTTTTTGATTCTATAGCTCCAGTGAGTTTTAATTCAGGGTAATCCCTTGAAAGGGCAACTATTCTACTGCCCATTCTTCCTGCTGCGCCACATACTGCTATTTTTATCATCTTTTTCCTCCTCTGTATTTATTTTTTCATCAACTTCCTCAACTTTTATTGAATAGTGCTCATGAAACCAATTCCATAAGTCAATAATTTTACAATTTTTTGAACAGAAAGGTCTCCATGGATTGTTTTCATATTCTACAGCTTTTCCACATACAGGACATTTAATTTTCATGTTTAATTTTAATTTTTCATATCCTAAAGTTGCAACTTAATATGATAGACTATAATAAATGATTTTTACAGATAGAGCAAAAACAGTTCTTGAAATCAGGTATCTCTTAAAAAATGAAAAAGGAGAACCTATTGAAAATCCTGAACAACTTTTTCAGAGAGTCTCAAGTTATATTGCTCAGGCAGAAAAGATTTATAAAAAAAATTCTTTTGAGTGGGAAGAAAAGTTTCATGAACTTATAAGTTCCTTGAGATTTTTGCCTAATTCTCCTGCATTAATGAATGCAGGCAAACCAAAAGCTCAGCTTGCTGCATGCTTTGTCCTTCCCATAGAAGATTCAATAGAGTCCATTTTTAAGACACTTAAGGATGCTGCATTAATTCTTCAAAGCGGTGGTGGAACAGGATTTAATTTTTCCAGTTTAAGGCCTAAGGGTGATGTTGTTCGTTCCACAGGTGGAGTTGCAAGCGGTCCTGTTTCATTTATGAAGATATTTGATAAGGCTTCAGACATAATAAAGCAGGGTGGAGCAAGAAGAGGAGCAAATATGGGAGTTTTAAGAGTTGACCACCCTGATATTTTTGAATTTATAAGAATTAAAAGGATAGAAAGTCTTAGCAACTTTAATATATCTGTTGCTGTTACAGATTCATTTATGGAAGCTTTGTTTAAAAATGATTATTTTCCGTTGATAAATCCACGAACTAAAGAAGTTGTAAGAAAGGTGAAAGCAAAAGATATTTTTGATGAAATTGTTGAGTCTGCATGGGAAACAGGGGACCCAGGAGTTATTTTTATAGATACCATAAACAGGTCTAATCCAACTCCGCATATTGGTCAGATAGATAGCACAAATCCTTGTGGAGAGCAGCCTCTACTTCCCTATGAGGCATGCATTCTTGGTTCACTTAATTTATCAAAGTATGTTAAAGAAGGTAAGATTGATTTTGAAAGGCTTGAGCATGATGTAAAAACAGCTACGAGATTTCTTGATGACGCAATTGATGTTACTCATTATCCTGTACCTGAAGTTGAAAAAATGCACAAAGGAAACAGAAAAATAGGGCTTGGAATAATGGGTTGGGCAGATTGCCTTGTTGAGCTTGGAATCCCATATAATCATAAAAAAGCCCTTGCCTTAGCTGAACAAGTAATGCAATTTATCAGTGAAAAGTCTCACAAAGCATCTCAGGAACTTGCTCAAGAAAGAGGTGTTTTTCCTAATTTTAAGGGTTCTGTATGGGAGAAAAAAGGTATCCCAATGAGAAATGCTACCACAACAACGATTGCTCCAACAGGAACAATATCAATAATTGCAGACTGTTCAAGCGGAATAGAACCATATTTTTTACTTGCTTACAAACAGAGAATACTTGATACAGAGTTTGAGATAATAAATAAATATCTTATAGAGATTGCACAAAAACAAGGCTTTTACAGTGAAGATTTTATAAATCAACTCAGACAAAAAGGAACTCTTAGAGGTATGAAAGAAGTTCCTTTAAGAATAAAAAGACTTTTTAAAACAGCCCTTGAAATCACTCCTGAAGAGCATATTCAGATGCAAGCATCATTTCAGAAATATACAGATAATGCCGTATCAAAAACAATCAATCTTTCTCAAAGAACAAGAAAAGAAGATGTCGCAAGAATATTTATTCTTGCCTATAAAAAGGGGCTTAAAGGAATTACGATATTCAGATATGGCTCAAAAAGGGGAACACTTCTTAAAATAAGCGATGCTCATCTTGCAGAATGCTGCGAAGTTAAAGGAAGAGCACCAAGAATAACAAAACTTCATGATGCAGTATGATAAAGATTGACAGTATCTCAAAAAGTTATGGAAAAGTAAAGGCACTGGATTTACTGAGTTTTGATATAAAAAGAGGTGAAATATTTGGACTTCTCGGACCCAATGGTGCAGGTAAGACTACTACTGTAAAAATTCTCACCACTCTTACAAAGCCTGATAAAGGAACATGCTTTATTGATGAGGTAGATGTTATCAATAACCCTTTTGAGATAAAAAAAATCATAGGGGTTGTGCCACAGGAAAACAATCTTGAAAGGGAACTTACGGTCTATGAAAATCTTTTAATTTACGGAATGCTTCACAAAGTCAGGGATTTGAAAAGGAAAATAGATGAAATACTTAAGATTATGGAACTTACAGAGAAAAAGTACTCTGTGGTATCAACTCTTTCAGGAGGACTTCAAAGAAGAACTCTTCTTGCAAGAGCTTTATTGCCTGAACCAAAGGTATTGTTTCTTGATGAGCCATCTATAGGACTTGACCCTCATATAAGAAGGGAACTCTGGCAGATCATAAGAAAAATAAAAACTGAAGGCAGAACAGTGCTTCTTACAACACACTACATTGAAGAAGCAGAAGCACTGTGCGATAGAGTAGGGATTCTGTCGCACGGAAAATTAATTGCTCTCGGGACCCCTGCAGAACTTAAAAAAGATGTTGGCGAATATGTTGTAGAGTTTATTGATAAAGAAGGAAGGCTAATTAGTGAAATATGTCATAGTAGAGAACAGGCATATGAGATTGCAAGACAGAGAAGTGATGGAGTGATGATTAGAAAATCCAATCTTGAAGATGTGTTTGTGAAGCTAACAGGAGAAAGGATTAAGGAGATTAAGGAAGAACAATGATAAACTGGTATCCTGTTTTCCTCAAAGAGATGCTTCAGTTTAAACGAAAACTGCTGAGATTAGGATATATTTTCTCAGCAATGATGTCACCGATTATTTATCTTGTTACATTCGGACTTGGTTTAGGAAGAACAGTAAGATTGAGTGAAGGGATTGATTATTTAACATTTCTTCTGCCAGGGCTTGTTGCTATGAGTTCAATGAATAATTCATATTCTTGGGTTGCAAGCTCGCTCAATCTTAGCAGGCTCTATTTTAAGACATTTCAGGTTTATATTCAGTCACCGATAAAACCTTCTTCAATAATGATAGGAGAGGTTATGGCTGGTATGGTAAAGGGACTTTTTGCATCTTTGCTTATAATTGCTGTAGGTTTCGTAGTTCCATCAAGTTTTGCAATAACTCTGATTTTTGTCATAACTTTACTTTTAAACTGTTTTATGTTTGCCAGTCTTGGTGTGATAACAGGAATGATAACAAAATCACATGAAGATACTGCTACCTATTCTAATTTTTTTATAATGCCAATGGCTTTTTTCAGCGGAACTTTTTTTTCTATTGATAGAATTCCGATGATATTTAAACCAATTATTTATGTAATGCCTTTAACACATACAAACATTCTAATAAGGAAAAATTTTTTGGATATGGAGGCAATAGTTTCCTTGTTTGTTATAGTGTTTTACTGTTTTTGCTTTTTTCTTATTGGTTCAATTTTAATGAAAAAATATAATGAATGAAACAGTGGCTGTCAATTTCAGATTTATTTTATACTTAAAAAAATGGATATTCTTGAGTTAACGTTAATTTTGTCACAAAGGCTTGGCATTATAGCTACAGTGGCTTTTATTGTTTCAAGAATGCCTGTATTTGGAAGAGTTTTATCAAGAAAACCTACCATTAAAGATAAATTCATTCTTACATTTGTTTGTGGCGGTCTTGGCATTCTTGGAACTTTTGGAGCAGTGGAGATTCATGGAGCACTTGCTAATTCAAGAGTTGTTGGTGTTATGGTAGGAGGGCTGCTTGGTGGTCCTGTTGTAGGTGCTGGAGCTGGATTGATAGCAGGTATTCACAGATATTTTATAGGAGGATTTACAGCTTTTTCCTGTGGTTTAGCAGCGGTTGTTGAAGGTTTTTTAGGAGGAGTTGTTTACAGATACTGGAAAAAAGGTTTGATTCCATGGCATGTTGCATGGTTAGCAGGTTTTGTGGGTGAAATTGTTCAAATGCTTATTATTCTTACTTTTTCAAAACCTTTTTCAGAAGCTTTAGAGCTTGTAAAAATTATAGCTTTACCTATGATTACAGTCAACTCTATAGGAGTGGGAATATTTATGCTAATCATAAAATCCGCTGTTGAACATCAGGAAAGAGTGGCAGCAAATCAGGCAAGAGCTACTTTGAATATTACCAATCTTATCTTACCACATTTAAGACAAGGATTGAATGAATACTCTGCAAACAAGATTGCAACAATTATAATGGACAGTCTTGGTGTAGTAGCTGTGGCAATAACTGACAAGAAAAAAATACTTGCCCATGTTGGAATAGGTAGTGACCATCATCATGCCGGAACTCCTTTACTTACTAAAGCAACATTGAATGCGATTAGTTTAGGGGAAATACAGATTGCAAATAAAAAAGAAGAAATTGGCTGTAGAAATTCCAAATGTAAATTAAGCTCCGCTGTTATTGTTCCTCTGAAAAGAAGGGACGAAGTTATAGGCACATTAAAACTTTATCATGACAGAGAAAACAGTATCACCACTGTTAATCTTGAGGTAGCGAGAGGACTTGCTCATATATTTTCAACTCAGCTTGAAATAGTTGAACTTGAAACCCTTGCAAGACTTAAGACAGAGGCAGAGTTGAAATCACTTCAGGCACAAATTCATCCACATTTTATATTTAATGCTTTGAATACAATTATATCTCTTATAAGAATTGACTCTCTGAAAGCTAAGGATTTACTTCTTAATTTGGCGACATTTTTAAGATATAGTTTAAAAAAAGAAAAAGAAATTCCGTTGAGAGAGGAACTTTCATACGTAGAATCATATCTTGCAATAGAACAGGCTCGTTACAGGGATAAATTGACAGTTAATTATTATATAGAACCCACAGTAGATCTTAATGTAACCTTACCACCATTTACAATTCAACCCCTTGTGGAAAATGCTATAAAGCATGGATTAAAACCCAAACTTGAAGGTGGTGAGATTTTAATTAATATTCTGGATGATGAGGATAGCACAGTAATTTCAGTTGAAGACAATGGTATAGGAATAAATACTCATCCAAATAGAATGCCAGATAAAAAAGATTCTGGATTAGGATTATATCTTGTAAATGAGAGACTTAAAAAGTTTTATGGAGAAGAAAGCATGCTTCATATAGAAAGTTATCCCAATTTAGGCACAAAGGTGACATTTAAAATCCCTAAAAAATCTATTCTAAAAGATGTTGTTTTCAGCCATAGTAGTTGATGACGAACCATATGCAAGGGAAGAATTAATATATATTCTTTCCCATTTTCCTACATGCCAGATAATTGGAGAGGCTGGTAGCGCAAAAGATTGTATATTTTTATATTCAAAGGTTAAATCAGATGTAGTTTTTCTTGATATTGAAATGCCTGATATGTCAGGACTTGAAATTGCAAACATGCTTTCAACTTTTAATGAACCTCCTTTGATTGTATTTGCAACAGCTTATGATGATTATGCCATAGAAGCTTTTGAACTTGGAGCAATTGATTATATTCTCAAACCCTTTGAAGAAAAAAGAATTGCTAAAACAATTATGAGAATAGAAAATCTTAAAAATAATCAGACTGAATGGAATAACGCTGTAAATAAGCTTTCTCAGTTTCTTGGAAAGAAAAAAGTTTTTAAAAAACTTCCTGTTCAACAAAAGGCAGGTGTTATCAGTTTCATTCCTTATGTGGACATTCTTTACTGTGAGGCATACGAAGGAGGAGTAAAAATTTTTACATTAAAAGATGAGTATTATTTTGATGGAACTCTTTCAGAGCTTGAAATGAGGCTCAAAGAAGAGGGATTTATGAGAGTGCATAAAAGCTATATTGTAAATTTAAAAAGAATTGAGGCAGTATTACCATGGTTTAAAGGGACATACTGGCTTGTGATTGAAGGCAAAAAAATCCAACTCCCTGTAAGCAAATCAATTATTAAAGAACTCAAAGAAGTTCTTGGAATAAAATTTAGCAGTTAATTTCTATTCAACCTAAATATATTCAGTTCATCCCGAAATTATTTCTATTCATCAATTTTTTATTGTTGATAGCTTCATTTGCCTATAGAATTATTTCATAAAAATAGAGGCTGTTCAATTACTGAAGGTCATTCCGAGCACCCTCAATGGGTGCGAGGAATCTGACCCTTAGGGTCACCCTGAGCGTAAGCGAAGGGTCTCCTCCTTAAATCGGAAAGAGGAGATTCCTCGTCGCTAACGCTCCTCGGAATGACAGATGGAGGTAATTGAAAAATTTTAGGGCTTGTAATTTATTGAATTTCAATAGGTTACAAGTTTTTGAACAGTCTCAAAAATAAAAAAGGAGGTGTATTTTTATGCATGCATTGGTGCTGGTAATCATAGCAGCGTGCGTTTTTGTGCTTGCCTACAGGTTTTACAGCGCCTTTATTGCTGCAAAAGTTCTTGCCCTTGATCCTAATCGTCCAACTCCTGCAGTGAGACTTAATGATGGACGAGACTATGTTCCAACTAATAAATGGCTTATTTTTGGGCATCATTTTGCAGCAATAGCCGGTGCAGGACCGTTAATAGGACCTGTCCTTGCAGCTCAGTTTGGTTATCTCCCTGGTTTTCTATGGATTTTGATTGGAGGAGTTCTTGCTGGTGCTGTACATGATATGGTTGTTCTATTTGCATCTGTAAGACATAATGGTAAATCTCTTGCTGAAGTTGCCAAGGCTCAGATAGGACCTGTGTCTTACTGGCTTGTTCTTGTAGCAACTTTGTTTTTGTTGATTATTGTTCTTGCTGGCGCTTCTATTGCTGTTGTAAATGCACTTTTTAACAGTCCATGGGGAGCTTTTACGGTTGGTGTAACGATACCAATAGCGATTTTCATAGGAGCTTATCTTAAATGGTTAAGACCTGGTAAAATTGTTGAAGGTAGTATTATTGGTGTAGCACTTATTATTCTTGCCGTTGTTCTTGGTCCTGTCATTAAAGAATCAGCCCTTGCACCTTATTTTACATTCAGTAAAAAAGAGCTTTCAGTATTAATTCCTGTTTATGGCTTTTTTGCAGCTGTTTTACCTGTATGGTTACTTCTTGTCCCAAGAGACTATCTTAGTTCATATATGAAATTCGGAACGATGTTTTTACTTGCTATTGGTGTAATTCTTGTTAATCCTGTGCTTCAGATGCCTGCTGCAACGCAGTTTATTTCTGGTGGAGGTCCTGTGATACCAGGTAAGGTTTGGCCATTTATGTTTATTACAATTGCATGTGGTGCTATATCAGGTTTTCACTCTCTTGTGTCATCAGGAACAACACCAAAGATGGTATCAAACGAAAAAGATATAAGAACAATTGGCTATGGTGCTATGCTTACAGAAAGTTTTGTAGCACTTATGGCATTAATAGCAGCAACAGTGTTGCCTACAGCAGACTATTTTGCTATTAATAGTCCGCCTGCTGTGTTTCAGAAACTTGGTATGCAGGTTCAAGACCTTCCATATCTTTCTGCACTTGTAGGTGAAGAACTTGCAGGTCGTCCCGGTGGTGCAGTTTCTCTGGCAGTTGGTATGGCTGATATTTTCTCAAGAATTGGTGGATTAAGGCATTTAATGAGTTACTGGTATCATTTCGCAATCATGTTTGAAGCTTTATTTATTCTTACTCTTATTGATGCTGGCACAAGAGTTGGGAGATATCTTATGCAGGAAATAGGTGGAGCTTTTTATCCAAAACTTAGAGATTATAAATGGTGGCCCGGAGTAATTGCAACAAGTGGAATATTCACATTTTGTTGGGGATATCTCCTTTATACAGGAACAATATCCACAATTTGGCCTCTTTTTGGTGTAAATAACCAGCTTCTTGGAGGCATGGCTTTAGCAATAGCAACAACATTTCTTTTGAGGATGGGCAAAGCAAAATATATTTGGGTAACAATGGTACCTATGGTATTTCTCCTTGTGACTACGATTGTTGCTGGTTATCAAAATATTGTAAATAATTATCTTCCGAAGAATAACTATCTGCTTGCTGTAATCTCTGCAGTGATGATTGTAATGGTTGTATTGATTGTTGCAGATTCTGTAAGAGTATGGATAGGTATCCTGAGTGGTAGAACTCCATTAATTAAGGAGACAGAAGAGACATTTATGAAAGATGCGCCTACAAAATATCTATCAGAATAACGTTGGAGAAATTGGGTGGATTCAACAGCCACCCGATTTCAAATTTTTTAAAATAAACATTGAAAAATATGCAAACAATATGTAAAATATTCGCATGTTGTAATATTGATATGCCTTAAAAGGAGCATGATGGAAGAATTTCTTGAAGTTGTTGATAGAGACGGCAGAATTATATCTATAGCTCCAAGAAGTATTATTCATGGTAATCCATCAATGCTTCATAAAGTAGTTCATGTGCTTGTATTTAATTCAAAAGGCGAGTTACTTCTTCAAAAAAGGGCATCTCATAAAGATGTTGCACCAGGCAAATGGGATACATCTGTTGGTGGGCATATAATGCCTGGAGAGGATATTCTCACTGCAGCAAAACGAGAAATGCTTGAAGAATTGGGTATTGTTTCAGAAAATCTTCATTTTCTTTATACATATATTCATTCAAACAATTACGAAAGTGAATTGGTTTATACTTACTGCACAGTTCATGAAGGACCTTTTAGTTTCAATAAAAATGAGATTGAGGAGATTGCCTTCTGGAGCATTGAGAAAATGCAGCAATTGTTGAATTTTGATTTTTTTAGTGATAACTTCAAATATGAATTTTTGAGGTATCTTTCAATTTATGGATTCATGCCTTTCTGGTTTAGCAATTCGTTGAAGGAATTGACAGGGTCTCCCTTATTCTCAGGAGACCCGAATTTTTTAAAGAATTTCTAAGGCAGAAAAGAAATAGGGAATCTCATAGGCTGCTGACTGTTGGGAGTCAGAACCATGCACAGCATTTCTTTCAATGTTTTCTGCAAAATCTTTCCTAATTGTCCCTTCTTCTGCCTGAGCAGGATTCGTTGCTCCCATAATTTTTCTTACTTTTGTTATGGCATTTTCGCCTTCCAAGACCATTACAACAATCGGTCCTTCAGACATAAAATCAGTTAAGGATTCGTAAAATGGTCTATCTTTATGAACAATATAAAAGCCTTTTGCCTCTTCTTTTGTCATTTTTATCTTTTTAACTGCTGCAACCCTTAATCCGTTTTTTTCAAATCTTGAGATTATTTCTCCAATAAGATTTTTCTTGACAGCATCTGGTTTGATAATAACAAGAGTTTTTTCCATTATATTCTGCCCTCCTCTTTAAGAATTTTTATCATATTTTTCACTTCTTCAGTAGAGTTTTCAAAGGCTTGTTTTTCTTCTTCTGTAAGCTCTAACTCAACTATTTTTTCAAGTCCCTGTTTGCCAAGCACAACAGGAACTCCGTTAAATACATCTTTTGCACCATATTCTCCATCAAGATAGACTGAGCATGGCAAAATTCTTTTTTCATCAAGTAATATAGCCTTGACCATCTCAAATGTGGACTGAGCAGGAGCATAATAGGCTGAGCCTGTTTTAAGAAGAGAAACAATTTCAGCACCTCCTTCACGGGTTCTCTGAACAAGTGATTCAATCTTGTCCTGTGGAAGCCATTTTGAGAGAGGAATTCCTTTTACAGTGGTAAATCTTACAAGTGGAACCATGTAAAGTCCATGTCCTCCAAGAACAGTTGTTTCTATATCCTTAGGAGATACTCCCAATTCCATTGAGATAAATGTTTTGAATCTTGATGAATCAAGAATTCCTCCCATTCCAAGAACTTTTTGTCTTTTTGTGCCTGATATTACCATTGTTACGTAAGCCATTACATCCATCGGATTAGTAACAACTATGTAATTTGTATCAGGACAGATTGGAGCAAGTTTATTTACAATATTCCCAACAATTTCAGCATTTGCCATGAGAAGGTCTTTTCTTCTCATCCCGGGTTTTCTTGCAAGCCCTGCAGTAATTACAACAATATCAGAGCCTGCAAGGTCATCAAGATTGTTCGTCCCTGAAATATTTGCCTTGATTCCAATTACAGCAGTATTTTGCAGGATATCAAGAGCTTTACCCTGAGGCATTCCTTCAACAATGTCATAAAGAACAACATCTGCTAATCCGCTATTTACAGCAAAAAGTGCAAGAGTTGCACCAACATTGCCAGCTCCTACAATCCCTAATTTTTTTCTCATTTTAGTCCTCCCGCATTATTATAATTCAACATTGTTCAAGATTTTTTCCAAATCATTCATATTTTCTACGTTGAAAACTTTAACAGTCTCATCAATTCTTCTTATAAGTCCTGCCAAAACTTTTCCTGGTCCAATCTCTATAAAGGTATTAACTCCCTTTGAAATCATATATTTTACAGAGTCCTGCCAGTAAACAGGGCTATAAAGTTGTTTTATAAGAGCATCAACAATTTCTGAAGCACCGGATTTTTCTTTTGCATCAACATTGGTGACAACTGGAATTTTTGCATCATTGAATTTAAATTGGGAAATAAACTCTTTCAATTTCTCAGAAGCTTCCTTCATAAGTAAACAATGACTTGGCACGCTTACTCCCAACATGATTACTCTCTTTGCACCCTTTTGTTTAGCTACCTCAGAAGCCTTTTTAACCGCTTCTGATTCACCTGAGATAACAACCTGTCCTGGACAGTTAAAATTTGCTACATCAACATATCCTGCGGTAACATTTTTACAAATTTCTTTAACAATATTATTGTCAAGTCCTAAAACAGCCGCCATTGCTCCTTTGCCTTCAGGTTGAGCTTGTGCCATCAGTAAGCCTCTCTGCCTTACAATTTTTACTGCGTCACCAAAATCTAAAACATTTGCTGCAACTGCTGCTGTATATTCTCCAAGAGAATGCCCTGCTACATACTGTGGATTGATACCAAATCTTAATGTTTCTCTTAACAAAGTATATGAAACCGTAAGAATTGCTGGTTGAGTATTTTCTGTCTTTTGTAACTCTTCAGCCGGTCCTTCATTGCAGAGTTTGTAAATATCAAATCCAGCAAACTCACTTGCTTTATCAAATAAGTCTTTTGCTATTGAAATAAGTTCCTTCCCCATTCCAACATACTGTGAACCCTGTCCAGGAAAAACAAAAGCTATCACAGTGACACTCCTTCCTGAATCTTTTTGATCAAAAGTGGCAGGATAATTTTAACATCACCAACTATTCCGTAGGTAGCAATATTGAATATAGGAGCATTTGGGTCCTTATTGATTGCTACGATTATATCAGAGGATTGCATTCCTACAAGATGTTGAACAGCACCTGAAATACCGCAGGCAATATAAAGCTTTGGACAGACAGTTTTTCCTGTTTGCCCAACCTGATGAGCATAGGGTATCCATCCTTCATCAACCGCTGCACGAGATGCTCCAACTGTTCCACCAAGTAGATTTGCAAGCTCCCATAGTGCTTTAAATCCTTCAGGACCACCGATACCTCTACCACCTGAGACAATGACTTTTGCATCCTGAAGATTAACTTTACAAAAAGAAGTGTCTTCAACTCTTTCAAGAATTTTAATCCTTCCAGAAGGTTTCAAAGGCTCTACTTCTATTATTTCTCCTTTACGCTCTGGATTATACTCACCGCGTTTCATGACTCGTGGTCTTACAGTTGCTATTTGAGGACGACTATTAGGAGAAACAATTGTTGCCATAATATTTCCGCCAAAGGCAGGACGAATCTGGAGCAAGTTCCCTGTTTCTTTGTCAATTTCAAGCCCTGTGCAGTCTGCTGTTAAGCCAACTCTTAGTTTTGCTGCAACTCTTGGAATAAATGAACGACCTATAGCAGTGGCACCAGCAAGCATTATTTCTGGTTTATAATCATTAACAAGTTTTACAAGTGTTTTTGAATAAAGTTCATCATCAAGACATATATAGTCTGGAGAGTTAACATAGTAAACTTTATCTGCTCCCCATTTAATAAGTTCCTGGACTTCATCTGAATTACCGAAAAGCACGGCACAGAGTTCTGATTTTAGTTCATCAGCAAGCTTTCTTCCTATTCCAAGAAGTTCATAAGCTACAGATGCAATCTTGCCCTGTGATTGTTCAGCAAATATCCAGACACCTTTAAAATCCTTAGGCTTTTCAACTTCTTTATCTCTTGCATCTATAATTGCTCCTTCAGAACATGACTCAACACAGGCACCGCAAAGTGTACAGCTTTCTGTAATAAAAGCTTTATCTTCTTTAATTATTATTGCTCCGAAAGGACATACATTTACACATGTTGCACAACCTGTGCATTTTTCTATGTTAATTTTTATAAGCATCCTAACCTCCTTAGTTCTTTGAGAAGTATATCAACTTGTTCTTCAGGAGAACCTTCTAAAATTCTTCTCTCACCTCTCGGTGGTGGAGCAAAGATATTTTTAACCATTGTGGGAGAGCCTTTAAGTCCGATTTTTTCTTCCTCTGCATTAATGTCATCAGCATTCCATCTTGGGATTACAGCTTTTTTAGCTGCCATTTTACCTCTTATTGAGGGTGGGCGGGGATTGTTTAATTCTTTTACTACTGTTATCAATGCTGGTAAACAGACCTGTATTTTTTCGTAACAGTCATCCATAAGTCTTTCAATGATCATTTCTTGAGAGGAGACGTTATGAATCTTTCTTACATAAGAGACATGAGGGATATTGAGAAATTCAGCCATTTCAGGTCCTACTTGAGCAGTATCACCGTCAATTGCCTGTTTGCCACATATTATTAAATCAAAACCAATTTTTCGTGCTGCCATTGAAAGGGTATAAGCAGTTGCCCATGTATCTGCTCCCGCAAATCTTCTATCTGTAAGTAAAATAGCATCATCAACACCCATAGATATTGCTTCTCTCAGCACCTCTTCAGCCTGAGGAGGTCCCATTGTTATTGCTGTGACTTTACCAGCTGTGGCTTCTTTAAGCTCTAATGCGGCTTCAATAGCATGCAAATCATAGGGATTCATAATACTTGGAACGCCTTCTCTTATAAGGGTATTTGTTTTTGGATCAATTTTTACTTCCGTAACATCTGGAACTTGTTTAATACATACGATAATCCTCATTAGCACCTCCAATTTTTGGCAGATAAAGCTCTGCACAGAAGTTTAAATTAAAATTATACCTCACAAATCAGATAGCTTTCAATTTAAAATTACCGATATAAAAGTTAAGCTATGTTTCAAACTTTTATAAAAGACAAAATAAACTTTAAAAATAACTCAATTCAGATTAACAAGCTCAATGGTCGTTTGAGGTATAAAATAGCTTGACATAATTCTATCAAAACTATTTAGTATAAAAACATGATTTATAAAATACATCCAATTGTTATGGGTGCAAAGATATTTGATAAGGGTATGATGACTTATCAGCATGATTATGGAAAACCTTTTGTAATACCTATATTTTCATGGTATATAGAGGGTGGCGATAAAAATATTTTGATTGATACAGGAGAGTTCGCGCCCAGAAGTTCTACTGAAATTGAAAAAGCTATTGGCAAAGTTTACACCTTTGAAGAAGGGCTTGCAAAATATGGCTTAAAGCCTGAAGATATTGACATTGTGCTTCATACCCATCTACATAATGACCATTGTGAGAATGACTCAAAGTGCATTAATGCCAGATTTTATGTTCACGAAAAAGAATTAGAACAAATTCATAATCCTCATGCTCTTGATTTTAGATATAACGAAGACTTTATATCAGAAGTTGAAAACAATGAGCAGATTATTGCTTTAAAAGAAGATGCAGAGATTCTTCCTGGAATAAAAATGATTCAAGCACCCGCCCATACTCCAGGTGGAATGTCCATTCTTATAGATACTGAAAAAGGTAAGGCATTAATAACAGGATTTTGTGTAATTGAGGAAAATCTTAATCCACCACCTAAAATACTCGGGATGGGTATGGAGGTAATACCTCCTGGAACTCTGGTGAATTCCTATGAAGCCTATGATATCTTATTGAAAACTAAGGAACTGGCGGATATATTAATCCCTCTTCATGAACCAAAATATGCTTTTATTGAAACAATTCCATAATTGAATATGTCTGCGGCTTAGACAAATAGATAGCTATTTTCCTTGAAACAAGGACAAAAGAGTTCTAAATTTGACAAATAAATATTTTTTAAGGTAATTTATAATTTTAAGTCTTGGTTAATAATTTTTCTGAAGAGAGGGATAAATATGAAGACAGTTTTTGTAAAAAAGGAAGAAGTAAACAGACGTTGGTTTATTTTTGATGCTAATGGGCAAACGCTGGGAAGATTTGCCTCAAGAATTGCAAAGGTTTTAATGGGTAAAAATAAGCCAACCTACACTCCAAATGTAGACAATGGTGATTTTGTAGTGGTTATCAATGCAGAAAAAATTAAAGTAACAGGGAAAAAACTTACCGATAAGATTTATTATCATCATACCGGTTACATGGGTAATTTGAAAGCAGAAACTCTAAAGGAAAGACTTGAAAAAGAACCTGAAGAAGTTATAGTTGATGCTGTCTGGGGTATGCTTCCTAAAACAAGATTGGGTAGAAAAATGATAAAAAAACTAAAAGTTTACAGAGGTTCGGAACATCCTCATATTGCTCAAAAACCTGAACCTCTTAAATTAAGTTAAAGTTTGAGGTGATAGGAATGTCTGAGAATTTAGCCACAGGAAGAAGAAAAAGGTCAGTTGCCAGAGTTATTTTATTACCAGGCTCAGGTAAAATTACAGTAAATAACAAGCCAATTGAAGAGTATTTTTCAAGAGAAACATTAAGAATGCTTCTTTATCAACCATTTCATGTAGCTGGTGTAACAGGTAAATATGATGTAGTGGTTAATGTAAGTGGTGGTGGTTTGAGTGGGCAAGCAGGTGCTATAAGGCATGGCATTGCAAGAGCTCTTGTTAATCTTAATCCAGACCTCAAGCCAAAACTTAAAAAGGAAGGACTTCTTACAAGAGACCCAAGAGAGGTAGAGAGAAAGAAATACGGTCAACCAAAGGCAAGAAAGAGATTCCAGTTCTCCAAGAGATAAAATGCTTAAAGCTTTCATATGTGGTGGAAGTGGTTATACAGGAAGTGAACTCCTGAGAATTCTTGCAGGACATGATGAAGTTGAAATAGTAGGTGTTACAAGTGAAAAATCAGCAGGGTTAAGCGTTTCAGAGCTTTTCCCTGCTTTTTTTATCTATAAGAACCTTAAATTTGAAAACCTTCATATTGAAAAAATAAAAGATAGAGCTGACGTTTACTTTCTTGCTCTTCCTCATGGAAAATCTCAGGAAGTAGGAGCATTACTTGTAGAGGCTAACAAAAGAGTCATAGACCTTTCTGCTGACTTTAGGATAAAAGATTCAAAGGTTTATGAACAATGGTATAAAACTTCCCATTCCTATTCTGAACTCCTTAAAGAAGCAGTGTATGGATTACCAGAAATATACAGGGATAAAATAAAAAAAGCGAGACTTATTGCCAATCCTGGCTGTTATCCTACAAGCGCAATTTTACCCCTTTATCCTTTTTTGAAAAAAGAGCTGATTAACTTAGATACAATAGTGGTGGATTCAAAATCTGGAACTTCTGGGGCTGGGAGAAAAACGGAGGTAACTTTAAGCTACTGCGAAGTAAATGAGGATTTTAGAGCTTACAATGTGGCAAAACACAGACACACTCCTGAAATTGAACAAGAGTTAAGCTTTGCCTCTGGCAAAGACATAACAATAGATTTTACCACCCATCTTTTACCATTAAACAGAGGAATTTTATCAACTATCTACGGAAAATTAAACAAAAATATCACAACCAAAGAAGCCATAGAAGTATTGGAAGAAGCCTATCAAAATGAGCCCTTTATTAAAATTATGCCAGAGGGACAGGTTCCTGCTATAAAATATGTAAAAGGCACGAATTACTGCTACATAGGCGTTGTTGTTAATCAAAGAACAGGAAGAATAATTCTTATCTCTGCGATAGATAACCTTGTAAAAGGGGCTTCAGGGCAGGCAGTTCAAAACATGAATATCATGTTCGGAATTGATGAGACAAAAGCCCTTAAAAACCTTGCATTATCTCCTTAATTACTCCTCCCCCTAAAACAATATCCCCATTATAAAAAACTGCACTCTGACCAGGGGTAGGTGCAAATTGAGGTTTTTCAAAAACAACATTGGCTCTGTCTTTATTAATTAGGGTAACTGTAGCTTTTTCTGGATTCATTGCATAGCGAATTTTTACTTGGCAGCTAAATTCTTCTTTTTCTATATCACAAAGCCAGTTAAGCTCATTTACAACAAACTCTCTCATAAAAGCCTTTTCCTTAGAATCCACATAAACGGCATTTTCAGAAGGCTCTATCTTGACAACGTAAAGAGGATGGGGTGAGGCAATACCTAATCTTTTTCTTTGCCCAATAGTATAGAGATGAATTCCCCTGTGTTGCCCTATGATTTTTCCCGTAGACATTTCAATTATTGGGCCTCCTTTTGTAGGTCTGATACTTTCGTAGTACCTTTTATCTCTAAGGAAGCATACCTCTGTGCTTTCTTCTGCTACCTTTGATGGAATCCCCACTTTTTCTGCTATTTCTCTTATCTTATATTTCGTGTATTCTCCCAAAGGAAAGATAATATGAGATAACAAAGTCCTTTCAATTCCATAGAGAAAATAGGACTGGTCTTTTTTGGGGTCAATTCCCTTCATTAAAAGGGGAATATTGTTTATTCTTACAATTCTTGCATAATGACCTGTTGCTATGTAATTCGCCTTAACTTTTTCTGCTAAGAATTTCAGCAGGGGAAATTTTATCTTTTTATTGCATATCACACAGGGATTTGGTGTAATTCCTTTTTTATAGCCTTCAAAAAAAGGTGTAATTACATCAGCTTTAAACTTTTCTCTTAAATCCTCTATATGAAGCTTTATATTGAGGAAATTAGCTGTCTGCTTTGCGAGTTCAATATTTGCAGGTTCATCAAAGAGAATAAAAAAAACTCCCTCCACAGCCATTCCCTTTTCTCTCAGTAAATAGGCTGCTACGGATGAATCAATGCCTCCACTCATTGCTAATAGAACTTTTTCCATAAGTCAGCTTTTGGTGATATAATTTATTATAAACTTTCTGGAGAGGTGCCAGAGTGGACGATTGGGGCGGTCTCGAAAACCGCTGTGGGGGTAACCTCACCGAGGGTTCGAATCCCTCCCTCTCCGTTATCCGATAAATTTTTGAAGTATTTTGTCTTCGTATTCTGGAAAATCCTCAAGATAAAAGGGACGCTTTCTGCCTATATTGAATTTGAGTAGTTTAAAATTGAGTTCTCTGATTTTTTTAATTCTCTCCTCATCGTTATCTATTGTTTTGAGTAAATCTTTTAAGTCTATTATCTCTTTTCTTATCTCCATCTCAGGAGGTATGCATCCTGCATTTTTAAGGATTTTATATGCGAGTCTTAAGTCTTCAGGAACAAAGCTCATGTCTTCAAATTTCAGGGGCTTTCCTTTATTTGGAAGGTCATCAAATAGCCCCTGTTCCATTGCTTCACGAATTTTTTCTTCAGCAATTTTTTCAAATATATTCATCATATTTTATGATGCCAGAAAAAACTCTATAAATGTCAAATCAGATTGAATTTCCGAAAAAACAATCTATATAATAAAAACAGTGAAAATTAATCTCAAAAAACTCTTAATAGTTTTTGTTATTTTGATTTTTATTTTTTCTTTAGTTTACATAGTCATAACAAAAACAACCAAATTTCCAGAAGGACTTATTATCCTAAGTGGACGAATAGAAGGCAGAGAAACAAATATATCCCCAAAAATTCAGGGTAGAATTACTAAACTTTACAAAGATGAAGGAGATACTGCCAGACAGGAAGAACTTCTTTGCGAGATTGACTCCGAACAACTTACAGCAAGATATAGAAATGCGGTTGAGACGGCTCAGGCTTATTATTCTTCAATTGCTCAGGCTCGAGCAAATCTTATAAAGGCTCAGGCTTCTTATGAGAAGGCAAAGAAGGATTATGACCGTTACAGTAGCCTTCTTAAAGAGGAACTTGTTTCAAAAAGCGATTTTGATAGAGTTAAAATGCAGTATGAATCAGCACAGGCTGAAGTTGAGGCAGCAGTTAAAGCTATAACTCAAGCAGAGTCAAGCTACAGAGCAGCTGAACAAAGAATAAAGGAAGCTCAGGCTGATTTGAATGAGACAAAGATTTACTCACCAGCTGGAGGAGTGATTTTAAGTAGACCTGTAGAGGTTGGCGAGGTTGTAAATCCAGGGACTGTGCTTTATGTAATGGTTGACCTAAACAAGCTTTATGTCAAGGTTTATATTCCTGAACCAGAAATAGGAAAGCTAAAGATAGGGCTACCAGCAAGAGTGTATATAGATGCCTATCCTGACAAATATTTCAATGGCAAAATCACAAAAATTTATGAGCAAGCAGAGTTTACTCCGAAAAATGTTGAAACAAAAGAAGAGCGAGTGAAACTTGTTTTTGGAGTTGAAGTTTCAGTTGAAAATCCTGAAGGATTGCTTAAGCCAGGAATGCCTGCTGATGTTGTAATAAAGTGGAAAGATGACGCACCTTGGATAAAGCCACGATAATATTTATCAAAAGCAAATGTCCACATCCTTTTTTGTCATTCCGAGGGACTAAATGTCCCGAGGAATCTCTAACAAAAAAAGAGCATCCTTTAAGTTTTTCATGCCATAAGAATAATAAAAAAGTGGCACATGATTGAGAAAAATTTTGTCATAAAAGTTGAAAATCTCTGTAAAAGCTATAAAAAAATCAAAGCAGTTGATAATGTTTCTTTTTCTGTTAACAAAGGCGAAGTTTTTGGTCTTATTGGTCCAGATGGTGCTGGAAAAACCTCAATAATACAGATTTTAGCGGGGGTGCTTAAGGCAGATGGTGGCAAAGCCTTTGTCAATGACATAGATGTTACCAAAAATCCTGAGAAAGTTAAAGCTCTTATCGGCTACATGCCTCAGGGATTGGGACTTAATCTATATGACTCCCTTTCAATTGAGGAAAATATTGAGTTTTTCAGAGGACTTAGACTAATTCCTGATGAGGTATTTGAAAAAAACAAAAAAACATTACTTGAAATAACAAGGCTAACTCTATTTCTTCAAAGACAGGCAAAGGCACTTTCTGGTGGAATGAGACAAAAGCTTGCCCTTGTATGTACTCTGCTACATCTACCAGACATAATTCTTCTTGATGAACCAACAACAGGAGTTGACCCCCTTTCAAGGCAGGATTTCTGGAATATTATTCACGGACTTGTAAGACAAAGAGGTGTGACTGTTTTGCTTTCCACATCCTACATGGATGAGGCAGAGAGATGCCACAGGATTGCTTTAATGCATGAAGGAAGGATACTTCTTCAGGACAGACCTGAGGAACTGGGTAATCTGGAAAAGGTTTTCATAGAGAAAGTAGCAGAAGCAAAGCAAAAGGCTGAACTGAATATTAGTTATCCTTCATCATTCCGAGCCGAAGCGAAGCGTAGCCCTGAGCCGCAGGCGAAGGGTCTGCGAGGAATCTCCATAGAGGGTGGAAAAATTATCATTTCATGCCATTCAGTAACAAAAACATTTGGAAAGTTTAAGGCGGTTGACTCAGTTAACTTAGAAGTAGGGCAGGGAGAGATACTTGGACTTCTTGGACCAAATGGTGCAGGCAAAACAACTCTAATAAAGATGATGTGTGGACTACTTGAGCCAACAGAGGGAGAAATTAAAATTGCTGGCTATGATGTAAAAAAGGACAGAAGCAAAGTCTGGGGTATTATCGGCTATATGTCTCAGAGATTCTCTCTTTACAGAGACCTTACAGTAAAGGAAAACATGAGGCTTTATGCAGGACTTTACAGTGTAAAAAATAATGACTTCAGCGGAGTAATTGAAATGCTTGGACTGAAAGGATTTGAGGAAAGACTAACCAAAGACCTACCACTTGGAATAAGGCAGAGAGTTACTCTTGCCTGTGCACTTTTACATGAACCACCTGTATTATTTCTTGATGAACCAACAAGCGGAGTTGACCCAGTTGCAAGGAGAAGTTTCTGGAAGATTATTTTTAAGCTTTCAAGAGACAAAAATGTAACAGTGATTGTTTCAACTCACTACATGGATGAAGCTGAAAACTGTGATAGCCTCTGTCTTATGCATCGGGGAAGAGTAATAGCAGAAGGAAGCCCTGAAGAAATAAAGAAAAACTCTGAAAAAATCTCTGGAAGCCTTATTCAGATAAAGAGTGAAAGATTTATGGAAGTGTATGATTTACTCACGAAAAATTTTAAAGAAATCTCAATCTATGGTAGTAAAATATTCATAAGAAGCTTTGAACCTGAGGTTACCCAACAAAAGATCAATGAGACATTAAAAAATGCAGGGATTAAACAGTTTGAAACCACCCTTAGTCATGTTCCCCTTCAAGAAGCCTTTGTTGATTATATAAAGGAGAGTGAAAAAGATTAGGATTTTTGAATAAAATCCAGAATATGTTTGACATATTCAATAAAGTCGTCTTTATTTTTTCTGATTAAATTCAAGAGGAGATCCAGATCAATTTTTTCGTATCTGTGAACAAGCCTGTTTCTCAATCCAACAACTGGTGCGATTTTTTTTGCGAAAGACTCTGGAAGAATATTATTTTCGGCAAGAATCAAGAAACTACTTTGAAAGTCATTGGGTAATTTTAATGGGTGATATCTCACAATATGATTATTAATATCAATAATTTCATCTACAATGAGCTGAATTACTCTTTCTATAGCTCTCAATTTTATAAAATCCTCTTTTATTTCTGAATCAGAGAAGGAAAGTATCTGTTCAAGCTCCTCGTAATATGATTTAATCAGAAAAAGTTTTGTTTTTATGAACTCCTTATCAATCACGGGCAAACTCTTTAAGTCTTTCATTCAATATTTCACGGAGTATTTTACTTTCCTCATATTCATGTAAAGTGGACAGTTCAGCTTGATATAGTAGAAAACTATCTTTTACAAACAGGACATTATAATTATCAAAAATTTTCTTTTTAAGTAATGGTGAAGCAGTTTTTAAATCAACAAGATCAATGTTTTCAGTCCTTAGGATAGAGGAAAGTTCAAAGATGATATTTATTTTTTCATCCTCAGAAAGCACATGATCTGCATATACAGCTATATCAGTGTCGCTTTCAGATGTATCTTTGCCTTCAGCCTTTGAGCCAAAAAGCAGGATAAAATGGATTCTGAATTTTTTTGCCAGTTCCTCAAATTTTTCCCTGTCTGAAGCATTCATATTTAAAGTATATCATAAGCCAACTAAATCAATACTGCTGTCCTCAATTTCAAACATCCTTCTACTGTCCCCGATGATTATTTTAGTATGGGATTTCATGTATTTAAATTGATTTATTATATCAAAATTCATTACTCTAAAACCTATGAAAATGCCCAAACGTCTGCTTGCCATACTTAAGAAAGAGTTCAGGGAATTACTTCGTGACCCTCTTTATCTTAGTTTGGCTCTTTTTGTGCCTGTAGTAATCATGTTACTGATGGGATATGGATTGATTCTTGATGTAAAGAACATTCCTGTGACATTTCTTGATTTTGATCGTTCAGCTTTAAGCAGGGATTATAGATACTCATTTACAAACTCGGAGTATTTCAGGTTTTATGCTCTTATAGATAGTTATGATGAAGCTTATGAGTTAATTCAATCAGGTAAATGCAGAGTTGTTGTAGTGATACCTCCTGATTTTTCAAGGAAACTTTATAGCGGACAGAAAACTCAGGTGCAGTTTCTCATTGATGGCTCATTCCCATCTCGTGCAGAAGTAATAAAAGGATATGTATCTGCAATTAACAATCAGTTCAATCAAAAAATTCTTGAAAATTATACTTCAATGAAGGGAATGTCAATAAGTTTTCCAATAGAAACTGAAATGAGAGCCTGGTATAATCCAGCACTTGAAAGTAAAAACTTTATACTTCCTGGAATGCTTGTCATAACTCTTATGTATTACCCTGTCTTGATTGCCTCATTGGTTGTTGTTAGGGAAAAGGAGTCAGGCAGTATTTTTAATCTTTACTGTTCACCTGTAAAAAAATGGGAGGTTGTCTTTGGTAAAGCAATTCCTTACATAACTGTATCTTTTCTCACATATATCATACTTTTCATTATCACAGTTGTTTTTTTTAAAGCAAAATTTATTGGAAACTTTTTCTTACTTACCCTTGCTACTCTGCTTTATCTTTCATGCACAATCGGAATCGGGATATTTATATCAATGATAGCAAAGACTCAGATTTCAGCAATGCTTATTGCATTCTTGGGCACAATTACACCTTCATTTATGTATTCAGGATTTTTCTCACCAGTTACAAGCATGCCACTTACAGGTCAAATAATGAGCAAATTTATTACTGCAACATACTTTATCGGAGTTGTAAGAGGGGTATATCTTAAAGGACTTGGGTTCAGTTACTATCTGCCTAATCTTCTGTCACTTTTTCTCTATGCTGTTTTTGTATATTCTTTAACAATTCTATTTTTCAGGAAAAGAATAGGATGAGACTTCTTTCACTTATAAAAAAAGAGATGACCCATCTTATGCGTGATAAGGTTTTACTTTTTATTCTTCTATGGGGATTCACAGGCATGATATATACTGCGGGGCATGGAGTATCAATGGAAGTAAGAAATTTTCCAACAATTGTTTATGACATGAGCCATAGTCCTGAAAGTAGAGAACTGATTAGCAGGTTTCAAAAACCCTATTTTAAAATCCTTGCCTTTGTCCAGACTGACAGAGAAATCATTGATTGGCTTGACAGCGGGAAAGCCTCCATGGCTGTTGTAATTCCACCTGATTTTAAAAGAAAGATTGACAGTGGAGGAGCAAAAATTCAGGTAATTATTGATGGAACTATGTCTATGTCAGCAACTATGGCTGTTGGTTATGTATCATCAATAACATATAACTATGCCATAGAGGTTTTTGAAAGAAAAATGGGAATAACTAATAGATTCTTCAATGAAATTCCATTTATAGATGAAAGAACAAGGGTTCATTTTAACCCAAATATTTTAACGGCATGGTTTATGAGCCTTCTTGAATTCTTTAATGTAACCACTATGGTTTCCCTTCTTGTAACTGCAGCAGCCCTTGTAAGAGAAAAGGAATACGGAACCATTGAGCAGCTTCTTGTAACACCTGCCAGGACATGGGAGATATTTTTTGCAAAGATAACTCCTACAATCTTTGCAGTGGGGGTTCTGTCTTTTTTAAGCATTTTTTTCGTGATTAAAGGAATTTTTAAAGTTCCAATAAGAGGTAGTTTATTTTTGTTTTATCCTGTGATGCTTTTTTATGTTTTCACCATGTCATCCTTAGGTATAGCCATTGCAACTGTTGCGAGAAATCTTGCTCAGTCAATGATGCTTATGCTTGTAATTCTTACACCAATGCTTATGCTCTCAGGTGCATGGACACCTCCAGAGTCAATGCAGCCTATTATGCAGTATTTAAGCCTTGTTTCTCCAATGAGATATTTTATTGATTTCGGCTACAGTGTGCTTTTTAAGGGAAACGGAATAAAATATGTTTGGCATGATATAGTGGGAATTGTATTTCTTGGTGTTATTCTATTTGGTTTTTCCGTTTACCGTTTCAGAAAAACCTTTGCTAAGTAAAATTAAGTGCTTTCTAAAAATTCTCTTAAAGTTATTATTCTGATACCCTCATATTCTCTAAGTGATAACAATTCTTTATCACCTGAAACAATCATATTTGCTTTCGCTAAAATAGCACATTCAATAATTTTATTGTCTGCTTCATCTTGTAAAATATTAATCTTTTTATTGGAATGAATTATTTCTGCTATCTCTGTAAGAAAAAGTGCAGTTCTACTCAAAATTTCTTTATGATAATCAAATTTTTTTGAAAGAACCGAAAGAATCTCATCAATAATCTCCTTAGAAATAAAAAGTGTGTAATTTTCTCTTAATATTTTTAAAATAACTTTTTCTGCTAAACTGCCTGGAATAACAAAAGCTGAAATGTAAATATTTGCATCAAAAATTACTCTCAAGAAAGATACCTTTTTTTCAACTTCCTTTGCTAAATCAAATGGAAGAGAAATCGTTTTTTTTTACTACTTTTGGCACATAACACCTCCCTTCTGGTATGAGATAATCATACCAGATTTAAAAAATATTTAAAAAATTTATGCAAACTGTTCCTGAACCTTCTTTCCCAATTAAGCCAATTACAATTATTGTGTTCATGACTGTCTTATTGTTTACATATTTATAATTGCAACTGTCGGCTCAAGACATCTATTTATCACTGCTGAACTTACGCCGCCAAAAATTAAACTTTTTAATGCAGAGCGACCTTTTCTTCCCATGATTACAAGATTGTAATTATGTTCCTGTATATCTCTGACGATTTCTTCAGCAGGTAATCCAACGAGGATTTTAGTTTTAATCAATTCAGGAGAGATACCTTCTTTAAGAAAAACATTTTGGGCTTTTATGAGAATATCTTTTGCTTCTTCCTCTGGGTCTATACCCTGTCGTATTCTTTCAAGATATAAAGAAATATTGACTACTCGTAAAATGGTAATTTTTTTTATTCCTTTAACAAATTTTGCAAGACATGCACCATGCTCAACTGCTTTCATAGAATATTCCGAGCCATCAACAGGAATAAGGATATAAGGAACTGGGCAATGATTTTCTTCATAAATTTTTTGTCCTACGATATATATATTTTGATTTTTTAGACTGCAGATAACTTTGTTTGAAACACCGCCAAGAATAAGACTTTTTATTTCTGACATACCCCTTCGGGACATCATGATAGCAGAGAATTTTTGTTCCTTTGTAATTTCAATTATTTTGTTTCCTGCATCTCCTTCTTCTATTTCTTGTTTTATTTCTCCTTTAAAACCTGCTTCTTTTAATATTTCTGCATATTCATTTAAAAAAGGCTCAATGAATTCTTTAATATATTTTTCTTTGCTTTTTTTAAAAAATTCATAATCCTTAATATCCTTTTCTTTCAAATGTATACTTTTTAAAATTTCACTTAAATGTTGACCTGTAATGACATGAAAAAGAGTTACTTCAGGGAGAATATTTTCCATTTTTGAAAGTAATAATCCAGCAAAATTAACTGCTCTTCTTGAATGCTCACTTCTGTCCACAGGAAGTAAAATTTTTTCAAAAAAACATTTTTTCATTTTTATTCTCCTCCTCCAATAACTTTATATAAGGTTAATAGATTTGCATATTTTTGAAGCTTAAGGCTGTTAAGCTGCTGTTGTGCCTGAAACAAAGACCTCTGCGCATCAAGAACACTCATGTAGCTGTCAATTCCATTTTCATATCTTATTTTTGCAAGCCTGTAGGTCTCCCTTAGAGAGTGCACAAGAGATTCAATTGCCTGTAGCTGTTCATCTACTGTGCCTTTCACTGCTAAGGCATCGGATACTTCTTTGAAAGCTGTCTGAATGGTCTTTTCATAATTAACAAGAGCAAGTTGTCTTTCGACCTTTGCAGCTTCATGGGCTGCCCATACTCTTGCATCAAAGATTGGCATTATTGCCTGGGGCTGAATACTCCATGCCTTAGAGCCTGATTCAAACAATCCTGAAAGCTCAGCTGATGCTGTTCCAAAAAGCGTCGTAAGTGAAATCCTCGGGAAAAAAGCTGCTCTTGCTGCACCTATCTGAGCATTGTATGCCTTAAGTGTGTGCTCTGCTGCCATAATATCAGGACGATTAAGGAGTATATCAGAAGAAAGCCCTGGTGAAATATCCTTTGGAGAGGTTAAGACCTCAAGTCCTTCTGGCAAAAGTTCTTCAGTTAGTATCTCACCAGCAAGAAGGTCAAGGGTGTTTTTATCCTGAGCCAGTGCCTGAGTATATCGTGCTACAGCTTCACGGGCTGTATCTACCTGTGTCCTCACTCTGTGAAGGTCTATTTCTGAGATTACTCCAACTTCATATCGTTTTTTCATTAATTCATAGTATTCCTGCTGATTTTTAAGGGTTTCTTTTGCCAGTTTGAGATTCTCTTTATCTGTTGCATAGGTATAATAGGCAGTAGCAACAGCAGAAATAAGAGAGAGTCTTGCTGCCCTGTGAGTTTGTTCTTGGGCAAGATACTGCTCAAGTGCCATTTCTTTTAGACTCCGAAGCCTTCCAAATAAATCAATCTCCCAAGAGGTAATCCCAAGACTTACACTGTATTTAGAAGTTGTCTCTGCCCTGCCTGTCCGTGAAAGGTCTGCAGGGGTTCTCTCTCTATAACCCGTGCCTATTGCATCCACTGCTGGAAGAAGCTCTGCTCTTTGAATACCATAGTAGGCAGCGGCTCTCTCAACATTAAGGGCTGAAAGTCGAAGGTCTCTATTGTTAGATAAAGCTTTTTCAATTATTTTCTGAAGTTTTGTTTCAGTGAGAAATTCATTCCATTTAATTTCTGTTGCTTTTGGTGATTTTTCATAATTAATGGAACTGTAAGCATCACCTTGAGGCCATTCTTTAGGCACAGGTGCATCAGGTCTTTTGTATTCGGGAATCATTGTGCAGGAAAGAAGCAACAGGGATAGCATTAAAATTAAGGCTTGTTTTGTCATTCTGAGCCTGCAAAGCAGTCGAAGAATCTTTTCCTTAATCTTTCTTAACTTCATTTCACTGTCCTTACTTTGAAGAGCTTCAAAATAAGCACGAAGAAAAGGGGAACAAACACTATGCTTACGAAGGTTCCTGCAAGAACTCCACCTTCAATGGCAACTCCGATTGCATTCATCGCTCCTGAACCTGCGCCTCTTGCTATGGCAAGTGGAAGAATTCCAAAGAAAAGTGCAAGGGAGGTCATTATTACCGGTCTATATCTTATTGTTGCTGCCTCAACTGTTGCTCTCTGAAATTCCTCTCCCTGCTTGATTCTATCTCTTGCAAACTGAATAATAAGAATTGCATTTTTTGACGAAAGCCCCATTGTTACAAGAAATCCTATCTGAAAATAAACGTCGTTATAAAGTCCCATAAGCCATGTTGCTACTGCAGAACCAAATATACCAAGAGGAAGCAGTATTAAGTTTGTAATAGGAATTGTCCATGACTCATAAAGGGCTGCAAGGCATAGGAAAATGACAAAAACTGAGAAACCATAGAGAATTGGTGCCTGTCCTGTGGCAAGTCTTTCCTGATAGGATGAACCTGTCCATGCATAACCTACTCCCTTTGGAAGTTTTGAGACGATCTCTTCCACTGCTTTCATTGCCTCTCCTGAACTTGTCCCTGTAGCAGGCTCACCCCATATATTCATAGAGGGAAAGCCGTTGTATCTTTCAAGTCTCGGTGAACCATAGATCCATTTGCCCGAGGCAAAGGAGGAAAAGGGAACCATTTTCCCATCGTTATTACGCACATAAAGGCGGTTCATATCTTCTGGTAGCATCCTGTAAGGAGTATCTGCCTGCACATAAACTCTTTTAACTCTCCCACCTTTTATAAAGTCGTTAACATAGCTGCTTCCAAAGGCTGCGGATATGGTGTTATTGATTGAATTAATAGGCACGCCAAGTGCTCCAGCCTTCTGCCAGTCTATATCAACCTTATACTCGGGGATATCATCCATACCATTGGGTCTTACATTTTTAAGTCTTCTGTCCTGATTGGCAAGATACAAGAACTGATTTCGTGCTTCCATCAGTTTCTGATGTCCAAGCCCTCCCATATCCATAAGTTGAAGGTCAAAACCTGTTGCATTACCAAGCTCTATAATTGAAGGAGGAGGGAAAACAAATATCATAGCTTTCTTATTCTGTGAAAAATGCATCATTGCCCTTGCCTGAATAGCCTTAACCCTCAGAGTTGAACTATCTCTTAAATGCCAGTCTTTAAGCTTTATAAATGCCATCCCTGCAGACTGTGCCCTGCCTGAAAAACTCATACCAGCGAGTGTAATTATTGAATCTACTGCATCTTTTTCTTTTTGTAGAAAATAATCCTTCACTTCAGACAAAATCTCTTCTGTTTGCTCAAGAGTTGAACCAGAAGGCAGAATGACCTGTGCAAGCATCATCCCTTGGTCTTCCTCAGGCAAATAGGAAGTAGGAAGCTTCATTAGAATAATCCCTAACGCCACAACAATGATAATGTAAACACAGATATAGACAGGCACTTTTCTGAAGGAGTTTTCAACTACCTTTGTATAAACAAATCGGGATTTGAAGAAGAAGCCATAAAATTTTTCATAAATCAAGTTAAAGTAGTAGAAAATATTTTTTCTTTCCCTCTGCTTTTCACTGTGAGGTCTAAGAAAGGTAACACAAAGCACTGGTGCAAGGGTAAGAGCAACAAAAACAGAAAGCAACATAGCAGAGATAATGGTTATGGCAAACTGTCTGTAAATTATGCCTGTTGAACCTGTAAAAAATGCCATTGGTGCAAAAACAGCAGAAAGAACCACACCTATTCCTATCAAGGCACTGGTAATCTGTTCCATTGATTTTATGACAGCCTGCCTTACAGGAAGCTTCTCCTCACGCATTATTCTCTCCACATTTTCCACTACAACTATAGCGTCATCAACAAGAAGCCCAATTGCCAGCACCATGGCAAACATGGTAAGCATATTTATTGAATAGCCCGCTAATCCAAGGACGGCAAAAGTGCCAAGAAGCACAACAGGAACAGTAATTGTAGGTATGAGGGTGGCTCTCAGGCTTCCCAAGAAAAGCCACATTATGAGAAAAACAAGAACTATCGCTTCTATGAGTGTCTTTACAACTTCATTTATAGCAACCTTTGTGAAAGGCGTTGTATCATAGGGATAGACAACCTTTACACCCGCTGGAAAATTTCTGCTTAATTCATTTATCTTGTTCTTTACTTTATCAGCCACATCAAGGGCATTTGCTCCTGGAAGTGGTCTTACAGCTAAGGCAGCAGCGGGTTTACCATTGTAAAAAGCCTCTATATCGTAATAGTCTGTGCCGAGCTCAACTCTTGCAACGTCCTTTATCTTTACTGATGAACCATCTGGATTAATTCTTACAGGAATTGATGCAAACTCATCGGGCTCTTTAAGCATGCTCTGAACGATTATAGGAGCATTAAGTCTCTGCCCTTCCTTTGCTGGCGCACCTCCGAGCTGTCCGCCTGAAACCTCCACATTGTAAGCTTTTATTGCTGAAATTACATCGCTTATTGTAAGCCCATAGCTCACAAGTTTGTGAGGCTCTATCCATATTCGCATTGCATAGGGAAATCCAAAAGTTTCAACCTCTCCAACACCCTCTATTCTTGCAAGAACTTTTTCTACATTGGATTTAAGATAGTCTCTCAGGTCATAGGCATCAAGCCTTCCATCCTCTGAAATGAGTGAGACAATCAAAAGATAGTTTCTTGTTGCCTTACCTACACTTATTCCTGTTTTCTGAACAGCCTCTGGCAGGCTTGGCATAGCAAGCTGAAGCTTGTTCTGAACTTTTGCCCATGCAAGGTCTGGGTCTGTGCCTGGTTCAAAGGTAAGCTCTATTCGACAAGAACCTGAAGAGTCACTCACAGCAGACATATAGAGGAGTCTGTCAAGTCCTGTCATTTTCTCTTCAATAATCTGCGTGACACTGTTTTCAACTGTTTCAGCAGAAGCACCAGGATAGGTTGCCTGGATATAAATAGACGGAGGAGCTAAGGATGGATACTGGGCAATAGGAAGATTGTAAATGGCAAGGCAACCAGCACCCATAATAGCAATGGCAATAACCCATGCAAAGACTGGTCTTTCAAGGAAGAATTTAGATAGCATTATCTGCTCTGCTCCTTCTTTTGTTCGGTATAAGGCACAGGTTTAACTTGTGCACCAGGCATTATTCTTTGAACTCCCTCAATAACAACCTGCTCACCCACCTCAAGTCCCTCTGAGACAAGCCATCTGTCACCTATAGTACGGTCAACCTGAATTGGCCTTATCTGAACCTTGTTTTCTTTGTCAACTATATACACAAAGGGATTACCCTTTGTATCACGAAAAACAACTTGCTGAGGGACAAGAATAGCTTTTTTGTTAATACCTTCCCGTATAACTGCCCTTACAAACATTCCAGGAAGCAAAATACCCTTTGGATTTGGAAATATTGCCCTCAGAGTAACCGAGCCTGTTGTCGGGTCAACAGTTACATCCTTAAACTGCAATGTTCCTTCAAGAGGATAGTCTGTTCCATCTTCAAGAATGAGCTTAACTTTATTCTGCTCTTTGCCAGCATATTTAAGCCTTCCTTGCTCAAGCCTTTTCTCAAGCTCTCTTAGTTCTTTTGTTGACTGAGGAATGTCAACGTAAATTGGGTCAAGTTGCTGAATCCTCGTGAGTTCCTGTGCCTGATAGGCAGTGACAAGAGCACCTTCTGTAACATTTGATTTGCCGATTCTTCCTGATATAGGAGCAGTTATCTTTGTATATCCGAGATTAATCTGAGCGTTTCTTACCTGTGCTTTCAATGCCTCAATCTCAGAAAGGGTCTGCTCATACTGAGCTTTAACATCATCAAACTCCTGCTTGCTTATGGCATTTACCTTTATGAGTTCCTGATAACGCTCATATTTTGCCTTGACTGATTGAAGATTTGCCTCTGCCCGTGAGAGTGCTGCTTTGGCATTGTCATAGGCTGCTTTGTATTGAGCAGGGTCAATCTGATATAGAACCTCTCCAGCCTTAACATTGCTTCCTTCAGTAAAGTATCTTTTAAGAATTATGCCGCTTACCTGAGGCCTAATCTCAGCAATCTTATAGGGAGACGTCCTTCCAGGAAGCTCTGTGGTAAGAAGAATCTCCTCTGTGTCTATTTTAATAACCGATACTTCAGGTATCTGAGGCATGGGCTTTTTCTTTTCACATCCTAAAAGAAATAAGGCAAACAAAAGTGGAAACAAAATTAACATTAACTTTATCCGCATTCTAACACCTCTTTATTTAAGCTTCAACTTTTTCTGCCATTCTCAGCATAGCTTTTTATTTTCCTCATGTCATTCTGAGCGCGAGCAAAGCGAGGGCGAAGAATCCCCTTTTACTTTCAGCAACCCATTGAAAATAATCTTTACGCATTCATCGGGGTCAATGAGATTTTCAGGATCTTCAACCACTGACAATACATATCCTCTTATGATATGCATTATCAGCTTTGCAGCCTCCTCTGAGTTATATTCTTTAAACTCATCTAACTGAACACCTTTCTCAATTACACCTTTTAGTAATTTTTTTTGTTTCTCAAAAAACTCCTTTTTAATTTCCATTCCGAAGGTAAAACCCAGTTCTCTGGTATGTATAAGTATTAATTCTCTATTTTCTGTTGCATGCGCAATAACACTTTTGACATACTCTTTAAGTGCTTCTTTAGAACTTCTTACTCTGTTCAAAATAGAAGAGAGCTTTAATTCTAAATCTTTTATTTTTTCTCTCATTAAAAACAGGAAAAGTTCTTCCTTATTCCTAAAATAAAGGTAAACTCCTCCAACACTTATTTCTGCTTCCTTTGCAATCATTCTCATAGTAGCACCACTGTAGCCATACTGGGAGAATACTTTTATGGCTGCATCAATTATTCTTTTCTTTGATTGATATCCTGAACGCCTGCTTATGTTAACTACCTCCAATTTTAAAAATTACTTTTTAGATTTCTTTTATAAGATATTGCCATACATTTCTTTCAAAAAAACTTCCCTCAACATTTTCTTCCATCTCAAGAAACATTTTAAAAGGAACAGTAAAAGTAAGGAGATTATCTCCAAGCTGTTTTTTTACATGTGTTCTTGCTGAAAGGTCTGTAAGACCAATAACCGCTCTCTGGAAATCTGATTTTGCCTCTCTATATGCGTATATTCCCATTGTTTGACAGCCTGCACCCCATGGAACTATTACATTCTCAAAACTTTCTCTTCCATAACTTGCAAGAACAACGAGGGCAGAAAGCTGAGGAGGATTTACAGGAAATACTATAACTATTGGCTCCTCTTCGTCTAAATTTACTTCCTTTAAAGGTTTAAAAATAACATATTTTGTAGGAATCTCAATGATAGGTAACTGTTCAACAAATTTTTTAACATGTTCAGGAGTTTTTAAATATCTCTCTCCTTCAAGAAACTCCTCATAGAATTCTTTAGTTACATGGGGTTTAATTTGTTCAGCTACATTTTTCCCAATCTCCCATTCTTTGTTACCTGATGAAAGGAAATAATAAAAACATTCTATTCCTCCAACCATATCTAAATATGTATTACCAAAACCAAGACCAACGCCTCCACCCCAGCAACCGTACGTGTTTCTATCAAAAACAACTATTTTACCTTTTACAGCATTTGCAAACAACCACATAACGCATCCCCATTTACCTTCTTTAAATTGCAAGGCATTTTCTGGTCTTTTATCTGACCATATGATTGCCACAGGATTTAATTCCATTTTTAAAGCCTTTGCTATTTTGCTTTCCATATTTCAGCCCTCCTTTCTTATATGAGACTGTTCAAAATTTCCCAGTTTCTTATAAATCAAGGAATTAGAATTTAATATTTTTCATTTACCTCCATCTGTCATTCCGAGGAGCGTTAGCGACGAGGAATCTCCTCTTTCCGATTTAAGGAGGAGACCCTTCGCTTCGCTCAGGGTGACCCTAAGGGTCAGATTCCTCGCACCCATTGAGGGTGCTCGGAATGATCATTAGTAATTGAACATCCTCATTTATTTCAAAAATTTTAGTTCTTCATTTTGTACTCATACAACTGAACATCTGTTCATGTGAACTAATGTTCAGTTTATCAGAAAAAAATTGATTATGTCAAGAAAGTATTGAACTCTTATTAAAAAATAGGTTACACTTCATTATAAATTGCTTTATAAATTTTAAGGAGGGCATTATGGATACAGCATTAGTAGTAAGCGAGAAAAAAACAGGCGGAGATACAAAAATTCTTCAACTTGTCACTTTTACTCTTGGTGGTGAAGAATATGCTGTTGATATCCTTAAAGTTCAGGAAATAAACAGAATGAAAGAAATAACAAGAGTTCCAAATGCTCCATACTATGTTGAAGGAGTGATTAATCTTAGAGGTAAAGTTATTCCTGTTATTAGCTTAAGAAAAAAATTTGGATTGCCTGAAGAAGAAGAAACTTCAAAACAGAGAATTATGATAATGGATATTCAGGGTATAACTATCGGACTTATTGTTGACTCAGTTTCTGAAGTTTTAAGAATATCAACTGATATAGTTGAGCCACCACCTCCGATGACTTATTCTGTAAGTTCAGAATTTATATGGGGTATTGCAAAACTTGAAGACAGGCTTATCATATTGCTTGATATGGATAAACTTATTGGCAAAGAAGAAACTGAAGGAATGGTTGAGGCTACAGAAAAAGCGGCTATTGAGGGATAAATTTTCTATTTCCTTTGCCTCGCCAGCATGGTTTCATAAATTCGTCACGGAAAGAATATATTTTCCCGTTTGATATGTTATGAATTGACCTTGCGATGAGAAAAAGTTCTCCATTTTTTGAAAAAAACTTTGCACCATGCACTACTACTTCATCACCAAGTTTAAGTTCTATTTTTTCCTGCGCAATATACCAGCCTGGAGCTGTCAAAACATGATATATTTTATCTTGCTTTAAAATACCTATCACTATAGGTCCATGCTGTCTTTGAATAACTTCAGCAATTTTACCTTTAATAGTTATTTCTGTATTTAGATCATAACTTTCCTCAAATTGCTGAGCCATTGCAAATTTTCCTATGGTTATTAAGAAAAACATTATGAATATACTCCATCTCATCATTTTAGCCCTTTAAAAGGGGGCTTTATGCCCCCTTTATTTTTACCATCCACAGATTCTTCTGATATTTAAGCCTTTTTTACCACCGGGTGCATATGGGAGACCCATTTCATAAGCCTTTTTGTGCATTTCAACTCTTAAGTTTGCTCTTTCTTGCTCTTTTTGCTTGATAGCATTCCAATCAGGATTTGGCTGTGCCCAGAGGGTTAAAAGCTCTCCTCTTAGTTGTAAGTCTTTCTGATAAAGTGGTTGAACTTCCTTGCAATATTGCTGTGCTTTAGCAGAGTCAATGCCAGGAGGATACTGAGGTCCCATCATTCCTTTCTGAGCAAAGGATACACCAACTGCAAATACTGTTAATATAGCCATTAGTGTAAATACTGTTAAAAACTTTTTCATCTTTAAGCCTCCTTAAATTTTTAATAGAGGGGCAAAGCCCCTCTTATTTTACCAACATTTACCACAATTTCCAAATCCGTGCATTCTACCAAATCCTGGTCCATATCCAATTCCGTATTCCTGTGCTTTCTTCTGAAACTCTGTCATAACTTTTGCCATTTCCTGTTTTTTCTGAGATATAGCATTCCAGTCAGGATTTGGCTGTGCATAAAGCTGCATCAACTCTCCTCTTAATTGGAGCTGCTTCTGTCTGAGAGGGAGCGTATCATTATAAAAATTTTGAGCTTTTTGAGGATCAACTGACGTATAAGCAGGACAACCATATCCACTATACCCAGCACCTTTCCATGCGTAAGCTGCTCCACCTATCAGTGCAACTATAAATGCGACCACCATTATCATTGTAAGTGTTTTTTTCATCATCCTTCACCTCCTTTCATGAATTTTTTTTATTTATTAAATAACAATTTATATGCCAGAATTGAAATGCTTTGAATTTAAAAGGATTTTTAAAATTATTAGTATAGAGAAGACTTTATTTTTGCAAAAATTGCATTATTTTTTGCAAATTTTGCAAAGCTCATTGGAAATAAAAGCAAAATCCTCAATTGAAAGTTCTTCGGGTCTTTTTATTGGGTTTATTCCAATTTTTATTAAAAACTCCTTAGGTTCATCAATAATTGATTTCAAAGAGTTGGATATCATTTTTCTTCTTTGCCCAAAAGCTGATTTTATAATTTTGAAAAAAAGTTTTTCATCTATCACTTCAACAGGTGATTTATCTCTTCTGTCCATTTTTATTACAGCAGATTCAACCTCAGGAGGAGGATTAAAAAAACTTGCAGGAATATAAAACTTTATCTCAGCCTGTGTATAATACTGAGCTATTATGCTTAAAGCAGAGTAAGCTTTTGTAGATGGTTTTGCTGCCAATCTCTCTGCGACTTCTTTCTGAATGGTAAGAGTCATAGATATTAGATTCTTTAGTTTTAGAAGTTTGAAAATTATAGGTTTTGTAATGTAATAAGGGATGTTAGCAACAACTTTAAATTGTCCAATTTCTTCGTATGGGAATTTTAAAGCATTCTCATTGATAAGCACAAGATTCTCTTTTCCATAAAATCTCTCTTTAAGAATTTTATAAAGAACAGGGTCAATTTCTATTGCAATTACTTCTTTAGCATTTTTTAATAGAATTTCTGTTAAATCTCCCATTCCAGCTCCAATTTCAACAACTTTGTCATTGCTATTGATTTCTGAAACTTTTACTATTTTTTCAAGAATCTCAGCATTTCTTAAAAAATGCTGTCCAAGTTTTGGTTTTTTCTTGCTTATAGTTTTATGCATTTTTGATCTTTATTTTCTCTATTTTTATTTTGAGAGTTCTATTTTTGTAATAAACAGATATGCTTGAAGGCATATTAAGTGTAGTGCCATCTTCAGTTTGAATTTTTTTATATTCATTATAGATGATTAATATTGTCTGATTATCAACAGTAAGGGTTTGTTTTAAAGGCATAAAGCCATCTTTTTTTAAAATAATAATTCTTTCTCCATCCTTTAAAAAAAAGTTTTCAGAGTCTTCACTTACTGTAAAATTACCATTCCACCATATAAAGCCTTTTCTGATTCCAATTGCGAGTTGCTTTAATCGGTCTTTTTCAATCAGAAGATTTGATGAAACTTCTCCATTTTCTTCATAAATCTCACCTGCTGGAAACCCCATATAGTAAACTCTTAGCAGAAGCTCATTCTTTGAAATCCTTAATGAGGCATCCCCATTTAACACACTGTTTTTTGTTTCATACTGAAGATTTAATACTCCCTCAAGAGAATCATAAATCTGCATTTTTTTAATGAAATCTGCAATATTTTCAGCATAAAATTCCTTGACTGTAATAGGCTTTTTTTCAGCACAGCCCCAAAATAGAAAGATAATCAGGCTAACTGCCAATAATTTCAATAAGTTCATTTATTGACCCTACACCTTTTATTTTTAAATTGAATTTTTCTTTAAGTCTTTCAAGATTACTCTTAGGTATTATGGCATGTTTCATTCCTATTCGTGAGGCTTCTTTTAGTCTCATTTCTGTTTGAGAGATTGCTCTAATCTCTCCACTTAATCCAACCTCACCAAAAATAACCATTCCTTCATGTAAAGGAATATCTCTGAAAGAAGAAACAATTGCTGAAATAACAGCTAAATCAGAAGACGGTTCTGTAATTTTAAGTCCACCGACAACATTTACAAATATGTCTGCTCCTGCGAGATTAATTCTGCCCCTTTTTTCTAAAACAGCTACAAGTAGATTAACTCTCTGATAATCAACTCCAATAAAATTTCTTCTTGGCATACCAAAGTTTGACGGAGCAACAAGTGCCTGTATTTCTGTAAGAATTGCTCTTGTTCCTTCTATAGTTGCTGTGATAGCAGAACCACTGTTTTGAGAATGCTCGGAAAGAAAAATTAGTGAAGGATTTTCCACCTCAATTAATCCTGTTCCTGTCATCTCAAATACACCTATTTCATTTGTTGGTCCGAATCTGTTTTTTACGCTTCTTAAAATTCTGTATGCATATCCTCTGTCCCCTTCAAAATAAAGAACTGTATCTACAAGATGCTCAAGCACTCTCGGACCTGCAATTGCTCCTTCTTTTGTTACATGTCCTATAAGAAAAACAGGAATACCTTTCTGTTTAGCAAAATTTATGAATTTTGTAGCAGACTCCCTTATCTGACTCACTGAACCCGGTGCTGACATAGCCTCTTCTGTATAAACTGTCTGAATTGAATCAACTACTAAAGCATTCAATTCTTCTTCTGAAGCCCAATCAAGAATTTTTTCCACAAGGGTTTCACTGAGAAGAAGAATATTTTCTGAAATAGCTCCAAGTCTTTCAGCCCTTAATTTAATTTGTGTGAGAGATTCCTCTCCTGATACATAAAGAACCCTACCATATTTTTTCGCAAGATTATCAGTTGCTTGTAGCAGTAGAGTGGATTTTCCAATTCCAGGATCTCCGCCAATTAAAACAAGAGAACCTCTTACAACTCCTCCTCCAAGAACTCTGTCAAGTTCTGAAATGCCTGTTGATAGTCTGTCTGAGAGAGTGATTTTGATTGAACTAATAGGAACAGGTTGAATATCTTCTAAAGTTTTCAATCTCGCTGTTTCTGCTTTCTTACTTATGCTTTCAGCTTCTATAACTTCTTCAACAAAACTGTTCCATGCTCCGCAATCAGGGCATTTGCCTATCCATTTAGGTGAAATATATCCGCAACTTTGGCATTGAAAAACTCTTTTTAATTTTGGCTTCATGAGTTAATGATAATTTATTTTATTTACTTTTTACAAAACTTGGAAAACCTTTTAGTTTTCTCTCCTTTGAAATTAAAAGTAGATGTCATAAGTATTTTCATTTAAATAAATAGTCATTCTGAGCATGGTTAAATGCTCAGAATGAATTCCGTGAGTAATCGTCCACCTCTGTTTGTTATTCTGAAGCTCTGAAAAAGGTGAGCAATCTATTTTTTTAAGATGTATGAGCCTCTTTTATACCTGTTATAAATAGACAATTACCATAAGCATAGCTCCTGTAATAACACACATGAGCAAGACAGGTACTAAAACTGCTTTGATAAACTGCGCTTCTTCTTTTCCACCTACTCCTATTGTTGCAGCAGCATTTGTTATTTTGGACGGTGTTATAGCGGATGCTATACCTCCACCTACTGCATGAGCAGCATAAATCCACATAAAAGCATTTGCTCCAACTGTTGAAAGAGTTGCTTCCCATTGAATCTTTGCAAAAAGAACATTTGAAGCTGTCTCACTTCCACCAACAAAGGCTCCAAACAATCCCAAAAACGGAGCTATAAAGGGATAGGCAGGACCAAAAATATTTGCAAGTGTTATTCCTATTATTCTATCCATGTTATATTGGGCAAAATACTGTGATGGAACAAGTTTTCCATTAACCACCTCCATTGCAGACCATGCCATAATAAATGCTACAGCAAAGAAAAGAGAGTATGCAAGAAAAGGTCCCCATATTCTTGTTATCCAAAGTTTGAAAACATTGCCTAATTGTTTGCCTGTTGGTTTCAATATAAATATTGAAATAAATGAAACAACCATTATCCAGAACCATACATTTCCGAGAATATTCAAGTCTTCCTTTTTATCTGCTATGATTCTGATTACTTCTGTCTGACCTAAAATGTTTTCAAGATTCATTTTTAAAGAAGGGATATTCACAATGAGAGATATTATTATTAGCAAAATAAATGGTAGGCAAGCTTTGAACATTTCTTTATTAAAAGGAAGATTGGTATCTGTTGCTCTATTATTATGCTTGCGATAAATAAAATAAACTGTAATCATGGTGATTAATCCTGATATAATTCCTATTATCTCTACAGGAAGAATTCTGAAACCAGCAATTACTAAAGCAGAACCTGATAACACAAGCCCTGAAATCAATGCTGCTTTCCAGTTTTTCTTTATAGCTTGTTTCCCGCCAACAACTTTCAACATTAAAAAAGCAAATATTATGGATATAACAGGTAAAAGAACCGTTACTTTAAAAGTATAATCCCAAATAAATTCATTTAAATTTTCTATTCCTGGAGGTTTAATGCCAAATGCCATTGCAACTTTTGAAGGTAATGTTAAAGGAATTGTAAAAAGAGCAAATGAAGTAAGAGGGTCATAACAGAGTATGCTTACACCAATGGCTGCAATAGGAGAGAATCCTAGCAATAAAAAAATTGGTGGAAACATTGCAGGAGTTACCATACCCAATGATGTACTTAAAGAACCAAATCCCATACCAATGAAAAGAGTCTGCTCTTCTTTGTTTCGGGCAATTCCTTTTACGTATTCAATAATTTTCTTTAATGCTCCTGTTTCTCTCATTAAAAATATAAGAAACATTGTAAAAACAACAGCAAGAGAGATTCCAAATGCTTTAACAATTCCTGTTAGTGTGGCACCCATTATAACATTCCATGGAGTTTTAAAGTAGTAAGCAGCTACAATTACAGCAAGAATCCATCCAATAACAGAAACAAAACTGCCTGAACGATAAAAAACAAGCATACCGATCAGAACAACAAGAATCGGGAAAAGCGATAAAAAGAAATCCATTTTAACCTCCTACGAATAATTTTTGTTATAAACTTTATATGTATGGGTTTTACCCAGATAAGATGCTGGCAGAGAAGGACAGCTCCATTTCACCTGGACTTTTAAGTCCTTTCGGGAGTTTGTTGCCTCTCTGCCTAAATCATGATAAGTTGGTTGGGCTTTGTAGCCCTCGTCATCATGGAGGATTGGTAGGCAGATGCCCTTCTCTGCTTTATTACTTAAATTGGAGGTGCCCATATGAGCAATTTTAAAGTTTTTGTCGGTATTGATATCTCCAAAGAAAGTTTCTCTGCCTGTGCTATCCACTCCCCAGAGGAAATCATCTTTGAAGAAAAATTCCCTATGGACTCCCACGGATTTAAGGCTTTTATCCGCAAACTTAGTGCTTTCCCTAAGGAGTCTATTCTTATCGGTAAAGAATCCTCTGGCTGCTACTATGTGAATCTCTTTGTCTACCTCAGTAACAAAGGTTTCAGTTGCGTTGTTCTTAATCCTCTTATCGTTAAAGGTGTTCAGAGTATGGAAATCAGAAAAACCAAGACTGACCGCTCCGATGCCCGTAGAATTGCCTTTGCTCTTTATACTGCTCAACATAGCCTTCCTCAGAAGTCCTTCCTGTCTCATGAGTTTCGTGAGCTTGCTCGTGAAAGAGAAAGACTCTCTCAGCAGATTGCAAGGCTTAAAAATGATATCGAAAAAGCTCTGGTTGTCCTCTTCCCTGAGCTTGAAAGAAGAGTAAATATCTACACTGAAGGCATCCTGAGGCTTCTTGAAAAATATCCTTCTGCATGGGCACTTAAAGCTGCTAAAACCTCTGATATAGAAAGACTCCTTTGCTTTAAGAGGGGTAGAGCACTGAGTGTTACTGCTCAACAGATTAAACAATGGGCTCAAGACTCTATTGCTCAGTTCTTCCCTGTAAGAGAGATACTTCTTCAGAGTAAGATTAAAGAGCTTTTCTTCCTTGAAGAGCAGCTTGAGGTAATTACTGAGCAACTTAAACGTTCCTGTGAGGAAGCAGCCCTCTGTCAGGATATTGAAATTCTTAAATCTATCAAAGGAATAGGTGACACTACTGCAATGCATTTTATTGCTGAAATTGAAAATATCAATAGATTTAGCTCTCCGAAGAAACTGATTGCCTACTGTGGAGTTGACCCCACGGTTTATGAATCTGGAAAGTTCAAAGGTAGTAGCAGACTTTCTAAAAGAGGGAATAGACATCTCAGAAGAGTGCTCTGGCTTATGGCTGTCTCTGTAGTGATGTATAACAGTTACTTCAGGGAGTACTTTAACCGTAGAAGGCAACAGGGACTTCCTTACAAGAAGGCAATCCTTGCTGTTGCTCATAAGCTTTTGAGAGTAATCTATGCTATGCTTAAGAAGAAAACAACCTTTAAAGTTTCTCATTTGCCTTCACCATGTATGTAAGGAGGTGCATTTTTCATAGTTGACTCCAGAAAAGTTTTGAGAAATTAAAAAACGTGATATTTTAAACAATTTTTTATAATAAAAATCAACCCATGTTATAATTTTAGATAAGTATAAAAGGGAGGAATTATGAATCGTACACTGCTTTCTATTTTAAAAATCCTTTCAAAAGAAAATAAAATTATTGGTTCAAAGGAAATTGCCAAAAAACTTAAAATGTATGGGGTAAATTTATCAGAAAGGACAGTAAGGTATCATTTAAAAATTCTTGATGAAAGAGGACTAACAAAAGTTTATGGAAAAGAAGGAAGAAGAATTACTGAGAGAGGCAGAAAGGAACTTGAAACAGCAAGTACAGTTGAAAAAGTTGGTTTTATAATAAATAAAATTGAGACCTTAAGCTATCTTTCAGATTTTGATATAAATGCTATGAAAGGCCGTCTTATTTTAAATATCACATATATACATAAAAATAAATTTAGAAAAGCTCTTAAAGCAATGGAGAATGTTTTTACTTCTCCTTATGTTATGAGTGATAGAATTCTTGTTCTTGAGAAAGACAGCGAAAACATACTTGTGCCAGAGGACCATGTATGCATTGGTACTGTTTGTAGTGTAACTTTAAATGCTATTTTATTAAAACATGGCATTCCTATAATATCAAGATTTGGAGGGGTACTTGAAATAAGAGAAGGTGAATCATATAGATTCGGAGCACTTATAAGTTATGATGGTACTTCATTAGACCCTCTTGAAATATTTATAAGAGGTAAGATGACAGATGTTTTAGGAACTATAAAAAATGGTTTTGGTCGAGTCCTTGCAAGTTTCAGAGAGGTGCCGATTGTATGTCTTGATAAAGTGAAAGAGATTTACTCAATTATGCAAAAAAGAGGCTTTCAGGGAATAATGATGTTTGGCGAACCAAATCAGCCTCTACTTGATATCCCTGTAGGAATGGATAGAGTAGGTATTATAGTTGTTGGAGGACTTAATCCAATTGCTGCAATTGAAGAGAATAATATTCAGACATATACAACTGCTATTTCAGTTCTTTATGATTGTAGAGAACTTGTTGTTTTTGAAGAAGTTTTAGAAAAATTTAAATAGATGCAGATAATTACTACTCATCTTAATGCAGACTTTGATGCTATCGCATCCTGTATGTCAGCTAAAAAACTTTATCCAGAGGCAGTTGTTGTACTGCCCGGTTCAATGGAAAGGAGAGTAAAGCTTTTTTTTGAAAGTTTCCATCCCTTTGAAATAAAAAAAATTAAAGAGATTGAGCCAGATAAAGTTAAAACTCTGATAGTTGTTGATACAAGAAGTATTCAGAGAATTGGAGAACTCTCTCAGTTTTTAAAAAAAGGAGTAAAGGTTCATCTTTATGACCATCATCCAAGGGGTGAGGATGATATAAAAGCAGACTTTGAAATAACAGAGCAAATCGGAGCGCTTGCATCACTTTTTACAGAGATTTTTCGGAAAAAAAATATATCAATAACACCTCTTGAGGCAACACTTTTATGTCTTGGAATATATGAGGAGACAGGTTGCCTTCTTTTCCCGTCTACAACATCAAGAGATGTAGAAGCGGTGGCATATTTACTTAAAAGAGGAGCAAATTTAAATATTGTTTCTCAATTTCTTAAAGAAGAACTTTCAAGAGAAGAAATATTCTTACTTAATGAATTACTCAACTCTTTACAGGAGCATCTAATCAATGGAGTAAGAATTAATATAGGATATGGTGTTCAGGAAGAGCCTCAGGATATTTCTCATATTGCACACAAAGTAATGGATATTATTGACACAGAAGCTCTTTTTCTTATCATTGAGATGCAGGATAAAATCTTAATAATTGGAAGAAGTAATACCCCTCAGGTTGATGTTGGTCTGATACTGAGTCAGTTTGGCGGTGGAGGACATTGGGCTGCTGGTAGTGCTACTTTGAAAGAGATGCCTGTAACTTTATTGATTGAGGAACTTTTGAAATTTATAAAGGGATATATAAAACCTCAGAGCATTGCCAGAGATTTGATGACAACTCCTGTAATATCTGTGCAATGGAACAGAACAATAAAAGAAGTTGAAGAAATGATGACAAAATACGGGATAAATGCTATACCTGTGCTTAAAGGAGAAAGTTTTATTGGAGTAATAACCAGAGGAGTGGTTGAAAAAGCTATATTTCATGGACTTAAAAATTCAAAGGTTGTAGATTTTGCTACAACAGATGCTTATACAGCGGAAGAGGATACACCTTTGTGGGAAATAGAAAAAAATATGGTTGAACTCAATCAGAGATTTGTTCCAATTTTAAAAGAACAAAAAGTAGTTGGAGTGATTACAAGAACTGATATATTACGAAATTTATATGAAGAACTTATAAGAAAATTTAAGATTTCAAAGCCTAAGGAAGAATCTGAAGAATCCAGAAGAAATGTGGCGAATTTAATGAAAGAATTTTTATCTGAGGAAGTTTATGAAATCCTGCGCATTGCTGGAAATCTTGCTGAAGAGATGGGATCTGGAGCTTATTTAGTAGGTGGAACAGTAAGAGATCTCCTTATGAGAAGACCCAGTCCAGATATAGATATTGTAGTTGAAGGAGATGGAATAGCTTTTGCGCATGAACTTGCAAAAAAAATAGATGGCAAGGTGACTCCACATCCAAGATTTGCTACAGCAAAAATTTTAAAGGAAATAAAAAAAGATGGTGAAATAAAAAGATTTTATATAGACATTGCAACTGCAAGAACAGAATACTATGAATCACCAGCGGCTTTGCCAAAAGTTGAAACATCATCAATAAAAAAGGATTTATACAGAAGAGATTTCACAATAAATGCTCTCGCAGTTAAACTCAATACAAAAGATTTTGGATTGCTCATAGATTTTTTTGGAGGGCAGAGAGACATAAAAGATAAAAAAATAAGAGTGCTTCACAATTTGAGTTTTGTTGAAGATCCCACCAGAGCTATAAGAGCTATAAGATTTTCAGAGAAATTAGGATTTAAAATATCAAAACATACTGAAAATCTTATAAAACTTGCGGTTAAAATGAACATTTTTGAAAAGCTTAAAGGACCAAGACTTTATGAAGAGCTTATTTTATTATTAAAAGAAACTTTACCGCATCATTCAATAAAGAGACTCGGAGATTATGGTTTGCTTAAATTAATCCATCCAGCTATTGAAGAAAGAACAATTTATAATGATCTTGCGAAGGCTTATGAAACAATACAAGGCATAGAACTTCTTTTCTTAAAAGAAGAATACAGGAAAGAATTTATTTATCTAATGGTTATTCTTTGGAATCTTAACTTATCTGAAAGAGAAGAACTCCTTCATAGAATATGCGCACCTGTTAATATTAAGAGAGAACTTATTGAAAATATTAGTTCTGCTCAGAAAGCTTTGCAATTGTTTACTGCAGAGAACTCTCAGGAGTTTAATGTGCAGATATATAATCTTTTAAAGCCTTTGAATATAGAAACAATTATTTTGATGATGATTTATGCGAAGGAGTGGCAAAAAAAAGCAATTTTCAATTATTTAACAAAACTTAAAGACATAAAACCTTTAATAACAGGAGAAGATTTAAAAAAACTTGGAATTCAACCAGGACCAGTTTATAGAAAAATTTTAGAAAGTATACTAAGAGAAAAACTTCAGGGAAGACTTTTATCAAAGGAAGAAGAGATAGAGTTTGCAAAAAAGATTGGAAGCTGACAGAATTGTATGATATTATAAGTTTATGGTTGAGATGAACATTGAAGAAGTCAAAAAAATAATTAAGAATGAGTTGCCTAAAATTTTAAAGAGTGATCCCTCTTTCCGCAGGTATATTCTGCAAGTAACAAAACTGTATTATCCTCCCAAGAAAAAAACAGAAGACAGAATAGAACAGATTTATCAGCAAATCTTGCAGGTTGAAGAAAGATTTGAGAAAAAATGGGAAGAGTGGAGCAAGAGATGGGAAGAGACACAAGCAGAGTGGAATAGAAAATGGGAAGAGAGTCAGAAGAGATGGGAAGAGACACAAGCAGAGTGGAATAGAAAATGGGAAGAGAGTCAGAAGAGATGGGAAGAGACACAAGCAGAGTGGAATAGAAAATGGGAAGAGAGTCAGAAGAGATGGGAAGAGACACAAGCAGAATGGAATAGAAAATGGGAAGAGAACCAAAAAACAATTAATCAAATTTTACTGAGACTGGAAAAAATTGATAGAAGACATCTCTATACAATTGGGGCACTTGGTGCAAGATGGGGACTTTACTCAGAAGAGTCCTTCCGCAACGGACTTAAAGCAATCATTGAGGAGTCTTTCCGTATAGAAGTTATGAGATACATTGATTATGATCATACGGGTGAAGTTTTCGGTCATCCTGATCAAATAGAGCTTGATTTAATAATAAGAAACGGAATGGTAATTGCATGCGAGATCAAATCTTCTATGAGCAAATCTGATATGTATACTTTATGGCGGGAAAAGGAGTTTTACGAGAGGAAACATCAAAGAAAAGTTGATAGAGTTATAGTAATTTCACCTATGGTAGATCCTCGTGCTAAACCTGTGGCAGAAAAGCTTGGAATAGAGATTTATACCCATTCAGATGAATTCGTAGAGACTGAAGAAAAAAACATAGAAGATATAACCAAATAAATTGATTCTCTACGACTCTATACCTGTTTTAATGTATCATCACGTAATGCCTGTTACAAGTTCACTCAATATTACTCCAGAGCTTTTTGAAGAACAGTTGAGTGGATTAAAAACAAATGGCTGGAAAACACTTGACAGTAAAGAGTTTTTATATTTCCTGCAAAATCCAAAAGAATCAAGAAAAAAATGCGTTCTTTTAACATTTGATGATGGGTTTGTGGACAACTATCTTTATGCATATCCAATTCTTAAGAAATATAAAATGAAAGCACTACTTTTTATAGCAACTGATTTTATAACTGACTTAGACATTAAACGAGAAAATTTTATAGCAATGCCTCACAAACAAATGTGGAAAATTGCTTTTTCAGAAAGAAACTATGAGGTTATGTGCACATGGAATGAACTTAAAGAGATGGAATCTGAAGGAGTTTTTGATATACAGAGTCACGGACACACTCATAAAATTCCTGATTTTATAGAAAAAGCGAATTATGCAGCAGTTGAAAATGATTTATTTTTGGGGCAAGAGTTTTTAATGAAGTATCTCAATAAGCAACCTCTTCATCTTGCATGGCCTAAAGGCGTTTATAATGATAAAGTAATGAGAATTGCAGTAAAACTTGGATTTAAGGCTCTTTATACAACTCAGAGAGGAGCTAATGTATATGACACATTTCATATAAAAAGATTAGCTGTAAAATGTAAAGGTAGAAGATGGCTCAATAAGAAGTTAATGATATACAACTCTTCACTGCTTACAAAAATATATTCTAAAATAAGATTTTGATGAAAATAGCTTTCATAAAAAGAAACTTTTCATATCATGGTGGTGCAGAGAGATATCTTGCTACACTTATAAACTCTTTAAAAAAAAAGAAATGCGAAATTCATATTTATTCAAATAAGTGGATAAAAAATGAGGAGATTGTATTTCATAAAGTGCCAATTTTACAATTTGGTTCTTTATTAAAGGCTTATACATTTAACCATAATCTTAAAAAAGTTAATTTTAAGGATTTTGACTGTGTAATAAGTTTTGAAAGAACAACATCTCAACATATTTATAGAGCTGGGGAGGGCTGTCATATCAGATGGCTTGAATTACGCTCTAAGATTGAACCTATGTTTAAACGGATTTCATTGAAGATAAATCCCTTACACAGATACTATCTCAAACTTGAAAAAGAAATTTTTGAGAAAACTCCCATAATTATTGCAAACTCCAGCATGGTAAAAAATGAAATAATTAATTATTATGGTGTTTCTCCAGAGAAAATTACAGTAATTTATAATGGGGTTGATGTTGAGAATTTTTCACCAAAAAATAGAAAAAAACAGGACTATTTTAAGCAAAAATTTAATTTACCACTTAAATCAAGGATTCTACTTTTTGTTGGCTCAGGATTTAAAAGAAAAGGAGTTGATACTCTTCTTAAAGCTTTGACAATTTTGAAAGATCAGGAAATTTTTCTTATTGTTATAGGAAAAGGTGATATAAAACAATATTTAAAAATGTGTAAAAATCTTGATATTGAAAAAAAAGTGTTATTTTTGGGTATTAGAAAAGATATTGAAAACTTTTATGCATTAGCTGATTTATTCATACTTCCCACAATTTATGATCCTTTTAGCAATGCAACTCTTGAGGCAATGGCAACAGGACTTCCTGTTATTACAACGAAAAATAATGGTGCTTCAGAATTAATTGAAGAAGGTAAAGAAGGGTTCAGTCTGGAAGATCCATTTAACCATTTAGAACTTGCAGATAAGATAAATCTCGCTTTAAAGGATATTGAAAGAATGGGAGATTTTGCAAGAAAAAAGGCAGAACAATTTCCAATTGAAAGAGCTACAGAGGAGTTTATGGAGTGTATAAAAAGATTCTTGTAATAAAACTTCGTCATATAGGAGATGTTTTGCTCACAACTCCGGTTTTCAAAGCCTTAAAAGAAAACTTCCCTGATTCATTTGTTGCCACTCTTGTAAACAAAGGAACAGAGGATGTGCTTGAAAATAATCCTTATTTAGATGAAATTATTACCTATGATAGAAGCATAAAAGAATTACCAGCTTTTAAAAGGTATTTAGAGGAAGTAAAATTTTTAAGGAAAATACGGAAAATGGGATTTGATACCAGCATAGACCTTACAGGAGGGGATAGAGCAGCAGTGATATCATATTTATCAGGTGCTAAAATAAGAATCGGTATAAAATCCAGAGGGTTTTTAGGTAAACAATATTTTTATACTAAACTTTTTGAGATAGATGGATGTAAACATACTGTATTACAGAATCTTGAAGTACTTGCAAGGATTGGAATAAAAACTACAAGACCTGAAGTTATTCTTAATGTTACAGAAAATGAGAAAAAATGGGCAAGAGAATTGATTTTTTCTTGTCATTCTGAGACATATATTCAGCCTGTTCCAAGCAAACTTAATACCGAAAAATCTCCCTATATAAAAAAAGTTGTTCATATTCATCCCACATCCCGATGGCTTTTTAAATGCTGGAAAGATGAATACATGGCTGAGGTTATAAGATGGTTTATGGATAAAGGCTTTAACGTGGTAATCACCTCTGCTCACGCTGAAAAAGAGATAAATAAAGTTAATTCTATACTTAATTTTTTGAGGACATCTACTGAGTTCAATTCCTGTAATAACTCTCAAATAGTGAACACCCAAGATAACCTATGTCATTTTGAGTGTAGTAAGGAGTTTCCTTTTTTAATCAACCTTGCAGGCAAATTAACATTAAGACAACTAATAGCAGTCTCATCTGTCTGTGACATGTATTTTGGGATAGACACCGCACCAATGCATATAGCAGCAGCATTGGGAAAACCAGTAGTTGCTCTTTTTGGCCCAAGTGGAGCATTTCATTGGGGTCCATGGGATAATAGTGCTGAAAAGGATGCGTACCCAGAAAGAAATGGAATCCAGAAATTTGGTAAAAACATAGTTATCCAGAGAGACTGGCAGTGCATTCCATGTGGACAGGATGGCTGTAAAGGAACTAAAATAAGCAACTGTCTTTTTGATATAAAACCTGAAGAAGTGATAAAAATACTATCAACAATAGAATTATGAGTGGAATGGTGTAATTTTTGATATTCTTCTCAATGCTGAGAGTTTTTCTATTCTGCCAATCTTTGCATCTTCAATAGCTTTTTTCATTACATCAATTGTTTTGTCGTAAAGTTTTCTGTTAACTGGATATGGAATTTTGTCTTTACCACCATGAGCAAAACTGTATCTGGCAGGGTCTTTAAAGGTGATAGGAGTTCCATATATAAGTTCTGATGTTAGTGCAATTGCTCTCAAAGCCTTTGCTCCAAGTCCTTTGATTTCAAGGAGTTCTTCAAAATTAGCAGGTTGTTTTTCATAAGTCCTTAAAAAAATCTTATAGAAATTTTCTGGGTTTACATCATTGATTATTATAGAATGTCTTCGCGGGAGTTTAAGTTCTCTGAACTTTTTAATTTCTCTTATTATTTTTTCAGGATTTTCTTGCGAAACCATCACTGAGGTTTTTCTAAGTTCTGATGCTTCCTTTGCTGTAAAGTTTAATGTTTTAGTTTTTATGTCACAGCAAACTGCTTCATGAGGCTCTTCAACAAAACTTCTAAGAGAAAAACTTAACCAGTGATATCTTCTTGCTGTTGAAAGATTTTCATTCATTCCCTGCTGAATAACACACCAGTGTCCTTCTTGAGTGAAGATGATTGTATGATGATATAAATTAAATCCATCCTGCACAGCTACATTATCTACTTTTGCAGAGAGTCTGCTTGCATAAATGAAACTATCAGGATTAAAGCCAATTTTTTCAGCATATTGCATTATCTCATGAGGTGTGTTGAGTGCTCTTTTTGCTTTTCCTCCAGCAACAAATAAACCTAATTCGTGTTCAATGCCGCGCAATCCCTCTTTTATAGCACCAGTTACAGTTGTAGTAACTCCGCTACTATGCCAGTCAAACCCTAAAATACATCCAAAAGCCTGAAACCAGAAAGGGTCTGAAAGTCTTCTTAAAACTTCTTCTTTTCCAAGTTCAATAACCATTAATTCCATAATAGCTCTTGACAGTGCAATCATTCGTTTAAAAAGCCACTGAGGAGCTTTTCCACTATGAAGGGGAAGATTTGCAACGCCAGTTTTATACATTATTTAATTATAACTTATTAAACTTTTGTATCTCTAACAGCCTCAGAGTGACTCTTATGGGGCAGATTTTTCATGGCATCAACACCTCCAGATGACAGTAACAGTCAGCAATTGAACAGCTTTTTAAAACTGTTTAACCTGAGAGTGCCTTAATTAGCATTAAAAATTGATGTTATAATTTTAAACTATGGTAAACATTAAGATGACCATTCAGTATGATGGAACTAACTATTTTGGATGGCAGAGGCAAAGAAAAGGTCGGACTATTCAGGCGACTATAGAAGAATGTTTAAGAAAAATTTTTCAAAGAGAGATTAAAATTCGCGGTGCTGGAAGAACAGATGCAGGAGTTCATGCTTTAGGACAGGTTGCTACATTTAAAGCTGAGCTTAAAATGTCATTGGATATTCTTAAAAAGGTTTTAAATTCTTTGTTGCCTAATGATATAAAAATAATAAAACTTGAGAACGTTGAAGACAGTTTCCATCCTCAGCATTCAGTAAAAAGAAAGTCTTATATTTACTACTTATGCTTTGATGAAGAATGTTCCTGTTTTATCCAAAGATATGTATGGCATTATCCCTGGAAATTGGATTTGTCTTTAATGGAGGAGGCTTTGAGTTTATTTACAGGGACAAAGGATTTCACAGCTTTTTCAGGTAGCACTGATGTTAAAAATAAAATAAGAACTGTGCATGATTTTACAATGCAACTACTTACCAAGCTTTGCTTTATGGATATGTGTCTGAATGGTAATTTTATCAAATTTCGCATAGAAGCAGATGGATTTTTAAGATACATGGTAAGAAACTTAGTTGGATGTATTATTGAAATTGGAAAAGGAAAATTAAGGATTGAATCAATTCAAGAGGCTTTTGAGTCAGGAAAGAGGCCATCTACTATGCAGACAGCCCCTTCAAATGGTCTTTTCTTAGAGAAAGTAATTTATTAACCTTCTTCACTTTCAAATTTTTCTATCATCTCTATCTTTTCCTGACAATCCCTACAATATATTGCAAAGGGAAGAATTTTCAGCCTTTCTTCGGGAATCTCATCTCCGCACATCTCGCATATTCCATATGTGCCTTCCTCAAGCTTTCTTAAAGCTTCTTCAATTTTTTTAAGAATATCTCTGTGCGTACTTAGTTGTTTTAAACTTATATCTTCTGAAAGATCAATTACGCTTAAATCAGCATCATCCATCACAGCTTCCACAATTTGTCTTTTTTCTCCTGTCTGAAATTTTTTTATCTCTTCACGGGCTTCTTTCAGAATCTGTTCTTTCATTTGATTGAGCATCTTTTTAAGTCTATTTTTTCTTTCCTGTTCTATATTCATTTAAACCTCCATAATTTCTTTCTCTTTCTGTTCAAGAGCATGGTCAATCTTTTCAATAAAGGAGTTTGTTATTTTCTGTATCTCTTCCTGTATTCTGCGAGACTCATCCTCACTCAATTTTTTTTCTTTTTCAGCTTTTTTTATTTCTTCAATTATGTCTCTACGAATATTTCGTATAGCTACTCTGGCTTCTTCAGTTCTCTTGCGGACAACTTTAACAAGCTGTTTTCTCCTTTCTTCTGTTAAGGGCGGAATAACTATTTTAATCATTTTTCCATCATTAATTGGTGTAAGTCCAAGATCTGATTTCATTATAGCTCTTTCTATCTCAGATATCATTTTTTGTTCCCATGGCTGAATTGTAATCATTCTTGGTTCAGGAATTCCAAGCGTTGCAACCTGATTAAGTGGTACTGTACTGCCATAATATTCAACTTTAATGTTGTCAAGAATTCCTAAGGAAGCCCTTCCTGTTCTAAATGTAGATAAATCTTTTTTAAATACTTCCAATGCTTGATTCATTTTTTCATTAGCTTTCTTCTTGAATTCCTGTATCATTTTTCACCTCTTTTAAAACAATACTCCCTATTTTTTGCCCTAAAATTATTTTCTTTAAATTGTCTGATTTTCGGATATTAAATACAATAATAGGAAGATTATTATCCATGCAAAGGGTAATTGCTGTAGAATCCATCACTTTAAGAGAATTTCTTATTACATCCATATAAGTAAGTATATCAAATTTTTTTGCCTTAGAATTCTTGACAGGATCTGATGAATAAATGCCATCTACCTTTGTTCCCTTCATAATAACGTCCGCACCGATTTCAATTGCTCTTAGGGCAGCTGCTGTATCAGTTGTAAAATAAGGATTGCCTGTGCCTGCAGCAAATATTACTACTCTACCTTTTTCAAGATGTCTGATAGCTTTTCTTCTTATGTAGGGTTCAGCAAGCTCTCGCATCTCAATTGCTGACTGAACTCGGGTATCAACTTCCTGCTTTTCAAGAGCATTTTGAAGTGCCAGTGCATTGATTACTGTTGCAAGCATTCCCATATAGTCTGCTGTTGCTCTTTCAATTCCCTGTGCCTGAGCTTCAGAGCCTCTCCAAATATTTCCTCCACCTATTACAACAGCTATTTCAACTCCCAGTTGATAAGCTTTTTTTATCTCTTCTGCCATGTAGTTTACAGTAAAGGGATCAATACCATATCCCTTTTCTCCCATAAGGGCTTCTCCACTGAGTTTTAAAAGCACTCTCTTGTAGAAAGGTTTATTCATCCTGTGTTTGTCCTACTTGAAATCTTACAAATCTTCTTACCATGATATTTTCACCAAATTTGGCAACTTTTTCAGTAATAAGGTCTTTTATCTTTTTTTCAGGTTCCTTGATAAAAGGTTGGTCAAGAAGGCACATTTCTTCAAAGAATTTTTCAAGTTTTCCTTCAACAATTTTTTCAATAACCTGGGGTGGTTTATTGCCTTTTATTTGAGATTTATAAATCTCTTTTTCTTTTTCTATGACCTCTTGAGGGATATCTTCTCTCTGTATATATTGAGGATTTGATGCTGCTATTTGCATTGCAATATCTTTAGCAAGTTGACGAAATTCCTCATTTCTTGCAACAAAATCTGTCTCACAGTTAAGTTCAAGCATTACCCCAATTTTATCCATATGAATATAAGAAGTTATGATTCCTTCCTTAGCTTCTCTTGATGCTTTTTTCTGCGCAGTTGCAAGCCCTTTTTGTCTTAAAATGTCAATTGCTTTATTAAAATCTCCTCCTGAGGTTTCAAGTGCTTTTTTACATTCCATCATTCCAGCACCTGTTTTTTCTCTGAGTTCTTTTACCATCTGAGCAGTTATTGCCATATAATTCCTCCTTTATTCTTCAATGTATTCATCCATTGATTTTTGATACTCCTCTTCCTGAAGTATCTTTTCTTTTATTGCTGCTTTTTCAGCTTCTTCTTCAAGTTTCTTCATAAAAATTTCTTTGCCCTCCAATATAGCATCAGCCATCTTTGATGTAATGAGCTTTATTGCTCTGATCGCATCATCATTGCCAGGTATTACATAATCAACAAGATCAGGGTCACAGTTTGTATCAACTATTGCAGCTATGGGAATTCCAAGTTTTATTGCTTCTTCAACAGCTATTTTTTCTTTTTTTATGTCTACAATAAAGATTGCCTTTGGAATCTCCATCATGTCTTTAATTCCGATCAGGTTTAATTCAAGTTTCTGTCTTTCTTTCTCATATTTTGCAATCTCTTTTTTAGTGTGTAAATATAATGTCCCGTCTTCTTTCATCTGTTCAATTCTTTGCCATTTTTCAACACTTTTTCTTACTGTGGCAAAATTAGTAAGCATTCCTCCAAGCCAGCGATGATTTACATAAAAAACTCCAGCTCTTTTAGCTTCCTCCTGAATTGCGTCTTGAGCCTGTTTTTTTGTGCCAACAAAAAGAATGCTTCCTCCTTCTGCTGAAACAGTTTTTAAAAATTCATAAGCCTCCTCAATGCCTTTAACAGTTTTTTGAAGGTCAATAATGTGAATACCATTTCTCTCTGCAAAAATATACTTTTTCATTTTCGGATTCCATCGTTTGACCTGATGTCCGAAATGAGCACCTGCTTCAAGAAGCTCTTTCATTGTGACTACTGACATAAAAACCTCCCAAAATGGTTTTTCCTCCGCCTTTTCTCCTTAACCCTAAAAGGACCATCGGAGAATTTTTAAGGCGTGTGTTTTATAAGAGTCAAAGACTCTTTACATTAAGTTTAAAATTTATCATATTTTTTTATTTTGTTTCAATTATTTCTATTGTGTCTCTGATTTTTTTTGCTTTAAAGAGCCCTTTATCTAATTCTTTAAAGAAGTCTTTATAGTTTTTATAGAACTTGAAAAGCTCGCCCTTACCAATACAGCATAAAGCACCGCTAACACTAACAGGAGCTTTTTTATATCTTTTTTTAAGTTCTTCTTTTATTCTTTCCGCAGTTTTTTTTGCTCCTTCCAGAGAAGCTCCAATAAAGATGCATCCAAATTCATCTCCACCGATTCTTGCAGCAATATCCTCTTTTCTTTTATTGGTCTTTAAAATCTTAGCAAAAAGCTTGATAAGTCTATCTCCTTCAGGATGTCCGAATGTATCATTGATTTTTTTGAGATTATCAAGATCAAAGAGAATAAGGCAGAAACTGTTTCCATATCTTAAAGTCCTTGCATATTCTTCCTCAAGCCGTTGGAAAAAGAATCTTCTGTTGTATATTCCTGTAAGAGAATCTGTTATAGAGGCTTTATAAAGTTTTTTGTTTATTTTTTGCAACTCCAATGTCTTTCTGTTCACTTCTTTTTGTAGTTGTTCATTAAATGTTGAGTTTTCATGATAAAGCTTAAAAAGCGTTATTATGGCAGAGAATAATTGAACCATTGAAACAAAAAAGAAAATACAAAATTCATCAAAGGCATTAACTTCTGGATGGGAAAAGTTTATTACTCCAATGATTTTATTTTGTATTTTTACAGGAACTGCAAGAACTGACCTTATTGAAACTAATGTAGATAGCTTTGAATTATATTTTTTATCTTTTGTTATATCAGGGATATAAATAAAATTTCCTTCTTTAAAAACCTCTCCTGCAAGTGTGTTGTTAATATTAAATAATTTACTTTTAAAATCTTTTAGTTTAATTTTACCTGAAGCAACCTTTAAAATAAGCCAGTTCCATTCAGGATGTTTTTCCATGAATGATATATTTTCAGCTGGAAGAAGTTTTATAAACTCATCAAAACAGTATGAGATAAAACTATAGATATCTTTCTCAGTATAAATTCTGTCAATAATGCGATTAATAGAAGACATAATTCTTATTGAGAGTTCAGCACCGCAAGAAAAATCTTCACTTAATTGAAAAAGAGATTTTTCAAGAATAAGTCTTTTTGTAATATGTTGTAATATTAAATTGCTCAATTGCTCATCATCAAATTTTTCAAGATTTTTAAGTTCTAAAACATTACCAATTTTTAATAGTAAATCTCTCATAGCTTGTCTACTTCTTTGATAATTTCTTTAAATTCTAAAATGAGCTCATCCACATCTGGCAGATTTAAAATTTTGTAAACTCTTTCTTTATAGAATGGACACTCAATCTTAACCTCCAAAGGATAATAATCAAGTTGGTTAGCAATAAAATTTGAAAGATGAACCAATGCAACAGTTTTTGAATATTTTATAGATTTCTGAGGGAAATCATTATGGTAAAAAATAACATCACATACTATCTCAGGTAACCCCCATATCTCAGCAAGCCATTTTCCTATTTCTGAATGAGTTGTTCCCAAAATTTTCTCTTCTGCTTTTTTTAAAGAATGTTCTTCTGTAAGAGTTTCTTCAATTTTTTTAAATTGGTCGTAGAAAGCATAATGAAGGGCAAAAAGACCTATATCATGAAGAACTCCAGTTGTAAAATTTTCATCTGAAGGTTCTTTCAAAAATTTTTCCGAAATAATCTGAGATATTGTTCCTGTAGCAATAGAGTGTTTAAAAAGGTTCATGTAACTTTTTTCTTTTTCTTCAGATGATTTAAAGAGGCTAAATATTGACACACTTAAAGCAATATTTTTTAAAGTTTTGAACCCTATTTTTAACAGCGCATCTTTAACAGTTGTAATAGGTTTATATAGCCCAAGATAAACTATATTGGCAACTCCTAAAACTTTTGACATGATTGGTGGGTCTTTTTCAATAATATTTACAAGCTCGTCAAGATGTGTAAGTTCTTTTGAAGTGAGATTAATTATTTTTTCAGCAGTATAAGAAAGCGTTGGAAGTTTTTTGAGTTTTTGAATATCAATTCTTATGTCATGAGTTGATGAATTCATTGTTATTTCTTGCTTTAAAATTATTCTAAATAATACAATATAAACTATGGAGTTTTCAATAGATTTAAATAATTTAATTGGAATCATAGCAGGAGCTATTACAACTTCTGCTCTTATTCCGCAGGCATTAAAAATTTATAAAACAAAATCTGCCAGAGATGTTTCTCTTGCAATGTTTATTTTTATGGCAATAGGAATAACACTTTGGTTTTTCTACGGAGTTTTGATTAAAGAGATTCCCGTAATTTTAGCAAACCTAATTTCTTTAATTTTAATTTTTTTAATTATTTTTATGAAAATCCGTTATGGCTAAATCTTTTCTGCTATTGAGGCAAACTGCCTTAACTTTTCAACCATTTTACCGAAAGAGTTAAAATTCAAAGATTGTGGACCATCTGAAAAAGCTTTCTCAGGTTGTGGATGAACCTCAATCATTAATCCATCTGTTCCAGCAGCAACCGCAGCATAAGCCATACAAGGAACATATTTTGCAAAACCTGTTGCATGAGATGGATCAACAATTACAGGAAGATGTGTTTCTTCTTTAAGTACAGCAATTGCTGATAAATCAAGAGTATTTCTTGTTGCAGTCTCAAAAGTTCTGATTCCTCTTTCGCACAAAATAACATTTCTATTGCCTTCGCTTAGGATATATTCAGCACTCATAAGCCATTCTTTAATAGTCATTGACATTCCTCTTTTTAAAATAACAGGTTTATCCGTCTGTCCAACTCTTTTTAGAAGCTCAAAATTTTGAGAATTACGTGTTCCTATCTGAAGAATATCAACATATTCACAAACAAGATCAACATGTTCAGGGTTTACGACTTCTGTCACCACAGGCATATTAGCTATCTCTCCTGCTTTTTTAAGAAGTTTTAGCCCTTCTTCTCCAAGTCCCTGGAAGGTATAGGGAGAGGTTCTTGGTTTGTATGCACCACCTCTTAAAATATGTGCACCCATTGATTTTACAGCTTTTGCAGTATTAATAATCTGTTCTTCATTTTCAATAGCACATGGACCGGCAATTATAATAAGTTCTTTTCCGCCTATTGATACATTTCCAACTTTGATAATACTTTTTTCCTTTTTTACTTCCTTTGAGGCTAATTTGTACGGCTTTAATATGGGGATAACAGATTCAACTCCGTCCATAACTTCAAGGCTTTGAAGAACAAACTTGCCTCTTTCATCGCCTACAGCTCCAATTACACTTCTTGTAGTGCCATAGATTACATGGGGTTTATACCCAAGTTCCTCAATTTTGGATATTACTTCTTGAAGCTGCTCTGCTGTTGCTTCTGGTTTCATTACAATTACCATCTTAAAACCTCCAGTTTTTTTATTATCAATGGTTTCAAATAAAAAGGCAGACAATACAGAGGCTAAATCCGCCCCTGTGTTGTCTGCCTTGAAATATTTAAGCCAGACTAAACTGCCAGAGGCAGATTAGTTAAAGTAAAAGCTAAAACAGAAATAATAATTTTTGTGTGGCATTCAATCTCCCTTTTTGATTCCTATCGGGGTGAGAGGATTTGAACCTCCGACACCACGGTCCCGAACCGTGCGCGCTACCAAACTGCGCTACACCCCGTTTTTTTTATTATAACATTCCTATTATTCCGTATTGTCTTCCTGCTTTTTTACCATGAAATCTGTAAGAGGCATATTCATCATGTTTGCAGTAAGTGCAGTCTTTTGAAATCCATATATTTTCTTTTTTTACTCCTGCTGATAGAGCCTGAATAAAATTTGCTATACCAATATCAATATGTTTTTTACCATTTATTCTAAAAATATATTCTTCCTCAGGGGTTTCTTTTTTTATTTCTTCAATTACTTCATCACCAACTTCATAACAGCATCCTTTAATGTGAGGTCCAAAAGCAATTAATAGATTTTTAGAATCACATCTGTAAATTTCCTTCATCTTGTTAATTGTTTTTTTTAAAATTCCTCTGGCTGTTCCTCTCCAGCCAGCATGAACTGCTCCAATCACTTTATTTATAGGATCAAAAATCAATACAGGTAAACAATCTGCGGTTTTTATAGCTATAAATAAATTTCTTTTATCTGTAATTACAGCATCTGCTATAACGGGCTCGGTATAATTATTAAGGATTTGTATATTGTCAGTATGTTTTTGAATTGGTATATAAAATTTAAAGGATAAGAGCTTTTTAAAATCTTCAAATTCTTTTATCTTTTTTGTGAAGAAAGCCTCTATTTGATGCCCTTTAAATATTTCTGGATGTTCTATCATGTCTTATTATACATAGTTAATAAAAACATATTCCATTTTATAGGCATTTTTTGAAATAATTAGATAGTGGCATATAAATCAAAAATAATAGAAGTTCCTGAAAAAGAGTTGTTTAAAATTGATGTTAACAGATTACAATTAAATAAACCCCTTCCATTTGATGTTTATATCCAGGAATCAGGGACATATAAAAAATTTTTTAATAAAGGGATTGTATTTTCAAATATTTTTCTTGAGATACTGAAAGAAAAGAATATAGACAGTGTTTATATATATGAGTCAGAGAAAAAACAATTAAAAGCTTACTCGTCAAAATTATTATCTGAAACAGCCTTAGAATCACCTATAGATTTTAAAAATTATTCTTTCTATAAAGAAAATCTATATCAGATAGAGAGAATGTTTCTAATACCAGGGATGGAAGTTGATTTTTCTATTTACCTATTAAAAAATTTTAAAATTACCAAGATTGTTGATGCTTCACCAGAAAAACTGTTTATGATTTATGAAGATACAATTCCTGAAGAAGGCGATATTTTAATTGAAAAAAAGGACTTGCCTTTATATAAGGAATACATTGAATTTTTAAGTAAAAAGCTTGATAAGATAGCTGAAGAAAATGATGAAGAAATCAGACACGTAGTAATAAGAGAATCTGCAAAAATTTTGATGACCGAAGTTTTAAATGAGCCAAGAAGCGGAGAAAATATAAAAAAAGTAGGTGAAGTTGTAAATAGTGTTATAGAAATTATGCTTAATAAGCCTGATTCAATTTATAATCTTTTAAATTTGAAAAACTATGATTATTATACCTATATTCACTCTGTTAATGTGGGAGTTTTATCAATAGGACTTGGAATACAGATAGGCATGGACAGAGATAATTTATATAAATTGGGAATTGGTGCGATGTTGCATGATATAGGAAAATCCCAGATTCCTCATGAAATACTCAATAAACAGGGTAAATTGACCGATACAGAATACAACATTATAAAACAGCATGTTGTATTAGGTCATGAACTTCTTGAGAAACAAAAAGAATTTCCTACAGAATCATTGCCAGCAGTGCTTCAACATCATGAAAAGCTTTCAGGTAGAGGATATCCTTTTGGGTTGAAGGCAGAAGAGATAAAGCTTTTGGGAAGGATTACAGCAATCGCAGACTGTTATGATGCTTTAACAACCAAGAGACCATATAAACCTGCATTAACTCCCTATTTTGCACTCTCTATAGTTGTCAGAGAAAAAGGAGACCATGACCCTGAACTTTTAAAAACTTTTATAAAAATGCTTGGTAAAATAAAATGAGTGATTTATTTGATAGTCCTTCAGAGACTTACAAAACAGAGCCTCTTGCTTATAGAATGGCACCAAGAAATCTTGACGAGTATGTTGGGCAGTCTCATATTATTTCAGAAGGAAAGCTTCTTCGTAGAGCAATTGATTCGGATAAAATAACATCGCTTATTCTATACGGACCTCCAGGAACTGGAAAAACAGCACTTGCAAGAATAATCGCTAATAAAACAAAAGCATATTTTCAATGGCTAAATGCAACAACACTGAATATTGAGGAAATAAGAAAGCAAGTTTCACTGGCAAAACAGAGACTTAGTAGAGGTGAAAAAACAATTCTTTTTATTGATGAGATTCATAGGCTTAACAGGATTTCTCAGGATGCTTTACTTCCAGATATTGAAGAGGGCACTATTATACTTATTGGAGCAACAATTGAAAATCCTTTTTTCTATCTTAATTCAGCTTTGCTATCACGTAGCCACGTATTTGAGCTTAAACCTTTGACTGAGCAAGAAATTATTACGATTCTCAAAAGAGCTATAGTTGATACAGAGCGTGGATTTGGAAGCTTAAAAGTTGAAATTACATCTGAAGCTCTATCACATCTTGCAAAATCTTCAGATGGTGATGCAAGAAAAGCTCTTTCAGCTCTTGAGATTGCTGTATTGACTACTGAGCCTGATAAAGAGGGTGTTATCAGAATTGATATTAAGGTTGCTGAAGAAAGCATTCAGAAAAAACATATTGTTTATGATAGAGCAGGAGATGAACATTATGATACTGCTTCAGCATTCATCAAGAGTATGAGAGGCAGTGATCCTGATGCAACAGTCTACTGGCTTGCAAAGATGATATATGCTGGAGAAGACCCCCGTTTTATTGCAAGGAGAATAATAATTGCAGCAAGTGAAGATGTTGGAAATGCTGACCCTATGGCTTTGATTTTGGCAACCTCTGCTGCAAGAGCTGTTGAAATTGTTGGAATGCCAGAGGCAAAAATAATTCTCTCTCATGCAGCAATTTATGTTGCTTTAGCACCTAAAAGCAATGCCTGTTACAGAGCAATTGAAGAAGCTCTAAAGGATGTAGAAAAAGAACGGACATTTGCTGTTCCAGAACATCTTAAGGATGCTCATTACCCAGGAGCTAAAAAGCTCGGTCATGGGAAAGGTTATAAATATCCACATGATTATGGAGGATATGTAGAACAGAATTATCTTCCTGAAAAGAAAAAATATTACAAACCCTAAACACCTCTTATATTACCAAAAATGTATTTATGAATCTGAAGATTTAACCTTACTGAAATTCCGTCATTAATTAGCCATTTTGCAAGCTCTGCTGGATTGAGTATTCCATAAGCAGGAGAAAATAGAATTTCATTAGCTTTTATTTCGTGATTTTTTATAAAATTCTTTGCCCATTCATAGTCATCCCTGTTTGTTAAGACAAACTTAACTTCATCAATTTTTTTAAGAAATCTCAAATTTTCAATGTAATTTTTTTCACTCATTCCGCTTCCTGGAGTTTTTATATCCATAATTATTTTTACTTCAGGATTGACTTTTTCAATAGGGATAGAACCATTTGTTTCAATAAGGACATTATGACTTTTTACAAGTTCATTTATGAGCTTGTATGTTTCATCCTGTAAAAGAGGTTCTCCTCCCGTGATTTCAACATATTGAAAGGGAAAAGAGTGAATTTTCTCTAAAACTTTATTTATTGAAAGTTCTTCTCCTTCATAATAGGCATATTTTGTATCACAGTAACTACATCTGAGATTGCATCCAGTCAGCCTTACAAAAACCATTGGAATTCCAGCAAGAGAACTCTCTCCCTGAATACTTGTAAAGATTTCGCAGACTTTCATATTCTTAGGTTAGCATTTATTATTTTATAACCTTGTGGAGATTCTTTCAGCCAGACCTTAGCAGTAAATCTGTCATCAGGTAAAAATCCATAGGATAGCTCTCGCCAAAGCACTACAGTCACATCTCCTTCATGTTTAATTTCTGCCACTGGATGTTTTGCAAAGGAAAGCAATGCTTTTACAGATTCGGATTCTTTTGATTTTACAATTGCAGGGTCATTCTTAATTTTATATCTTTCATCAAAATACACTTTTTTTGTAAACAAGTCAACAAATCCTGTTATATATTCATCTGAATGTCTTGCTATAAACCACCATCTTAAAAAATCATTTGGAAGAGGATAAACTCTGTATTGATGGGCTTCTATTTTTTGTTTCAGAAAATCTTTTGCCTCTGTTTTAAGATATGCCTTAGTTCCTATGTATACGGTAATAAATATCATTGAGAATATATACAGAAATTTTGCCTGCTTTTTGAATTTGATTGAAAATACAACTGCTAATAAAAGAGGCAATAAAACATAAGGGTCAATTATGAAAGTTAAAGAAAGATTATAAGAGTTCCAATCAAAGGGAGAAAGAATTTTTGTTCCATATTGATTTGTAAGGTCAAAAAAGATATGAAGTGCATAAGCTATGAAAGAGGTGATATATGCTTTAAAAAAACCTAACTTTCTGCGAAAAATTATTGCAGGTAAAAGAGGAAATAAAAATAAAGCTCCAATTCCGTGAGTAATTCCTCTATGATGCATTAGAAAAAGCTCTTTACTATGTAATCTTAAAAGGATATCTAAATCAGGAATTAATGAAGTAACAAGAATGATGGCAAGAATGGTTTTATTTTTAGTTATAGTTTTACTCAAGACAAATCCAGAAAGAGTATGTGTAACAGGATCCATAAAAAATTGTAACAGAATTTGAAGAATTTTCTCGAGATGAAGCCGAAGAATAAGAAAATCAAATAAATAAAAGAAGTCTTATTTTATGCTTGACATTTGAAAAATTTTTATGTATTATAACTTAATCAAAAAATAAGAAAGGAGGCTTAAAGGGAAGCACCAACTTTTTTAGGAATGTTAATACCCTCAATTCCTCCCTTTGTTAGTTATTCATGGTTAGCAATTATATTAATTATTATTGTGTCTTTAATTGTTAGAAGTAATCTTAAAATGGTTCCAGCAGGTCTGCAGAATTTGATGGAAGTTCTGGTAGAATTTCTTCAAGGACAGGCAAGAACAAGCATAGGACATCATTGGGGAGACAAATTTTTACCTCTTTTGGGGACTCTTTTTATTTATATTTTAGTCGGCAATCTTTTTGGTCTTATTCCTGGATTTGAGTCTCCGACTTCTAATGTTAATGTTACTTTTTCAATGGCTATTCCTGTATTTTTTATTTATCAGTATATGGGATTTAAAGTACATGGCATTCGTTATTTAGAATTTTTCTTTGGTCCAATAAGAAGTATTTATGCTATTCCATTTATGTTGTTTATGTTTGTTGTTGAGTGGATCACCCATTTAGCAAGACCTCTTACACTGGGTGTCCGACTTTTTGGTAACATGTTTGGAAAACATCTACTGTTAATGGTACTGGGAATTCTTGCTCCATTGATAGTGCCAGTTGCTTTTCTGTGTTTGGGAACACTGGTTAGCGTACTTCAGGCATATGTTTTCATGTTATTAACCGCTGTTTATATAGCAGGTGCAGTTGAAGAAGCTCACTAAATAATAAAAAGAAAGGAGGGAAGAAGCAATGAGAAAATTTTTCGTAATTCTTATGGTAGCTCTTGTGGTTGTTTTAACAGCCTCAGCAGTATTTGCAGCTGATTCTGATCCTGCAAAGCTTAACTATTATGGATATGCTACAGCCGGTGCATTGATTGGACTTGGTGCAGCAGCTGGTGGTGGTGGAGCTGGAATGGGACAGGGTCTTAGAGGTATTCTTGAGGGTTCTGCAAGAAATCCTGGAGTCACAGGAAAGCTCATGACACTCTTTATCGTAGGTCTTGCATTAATTGAGTCTCTGGTTATTTATGTTCTCGTATTTGTTCTTATTACCTTCTATGCAAATCCTTTTGTAAAGTAATTTTTCTTATTTTTTGCAGAGGGGAGCAAATTTGCTCCCCTTTTTTATTGAAAGCCTGAGGAATCCCCCTTTTTATTTAAAGGGCTAAGACTTTTAGCTACAGTTGTGAATTTCTTTGCTTTTTAACTTTCTTCTTCCTTATTTTTTCTATTTCTATTTGCTTTTTTGTAGGAATCCCTATGAATTCTTTTATTTTTTCCACCAACATTCTGCGCGCAAAAAAACGATTTAATCCCTGCGATCTTTCTTTTGTGCATTTTACTTCAATGGCAGAGGGTATGTGTTTTAAATAAACTCCTGTTGATGTTTTATTAAGTTTCTGCCCTCCATGTCCTGAACATTTGATAAATTTCTCTTCAATATCTGATTCCTTTATGCCCAGCTTTTGCATTTCTTCTAAAAGCTCTTTTTCTTTTTTTTCAGTTACAGGAAATTTCCCCATTTTAAGAAAGCAGTGTTAAAATTTTAGTGGTTTCCGATAGGCTTTCAACCACAATGTCTGCATCTGTTGTTTGTAAATCTTTTACACTATAAGGACCTGTAGCAACAGCTATCACCTTTGCTCCGTATGGCTTTGCACAGGCTACATCTCTTGGGGTATCGCCGATAACAATACATTGATGAAAATCTATGGAATATTTAAATTTTTTTGAAAATCTGTCAATTGCTATAGGTAAAAGCTGATTTCTATCTTCATGATCACTTCCAAAGGCACCCACAGGGAAAAATAAATTAAGTCCGAATGGTTCAAGTTTGATTCTCGCTCCTTTTTCAAGGTTGCCTGTAAGAAGTCCTAATGGATAATTTAATTCGTAATAAATAAACTCTATAAATTCTTTTACTCCAGGTTTTAGGTGTTTTGAGTTGTTATTAATTTCAACTTTGAGATTATTAAGATAGCTCTCAATTAGTTCATTAACCAAAGACATGGAAGGTTCAATTCCTGCAAACATGAGCCCTTCTTTTATTATCTGGATATCAGTTTTGCCTGCCATTTCAAAGTTTTTGAACGCGTCTTTAATTCCTAAAATTTCTTCAAAGGCTTTATTAAGCGAACGCGTTCCAGCGCCACCAGCGCTAATTAAAGTGCCATCAATATCAAAAAGAATTAGCTTCATATTTTACCTCGGTATAAGTTTTTCTTTTAAAAACTTTGCTGTTTTTGATGTAAATTCAAAATCTCTATCCCATTTGTTTGTAAGGGTTTCCTTCTGGACCGCCTCTTTCAGCAAAATGAGAAAAACTGAACGAGGTATTTCGTAAGCTCCAAGCCGAATGAGATGTTTATTTGTAATCTGGCAGTCAATAAAATAAAAATTATTTAAAATCAAATGCTCAACAAGACATGAGATAGCAACCTTTGAAGCATCTTTCATGAGTGTAAACATTGACTCTCCAAAAAAGGCTCTTCCAATAGAGATTCCGTAAAGTCCTCCAACAATTTTATCATTAAACCACACTTCTACTGAATGTGCAAATCCAAGCTTGTGAAGTAGTGTATAAGCTTCTATCATTTCCTCTGTAATCCATGTTCCTGTTGAATCTTTTCTTGGAGCAGTGGCGCATCCTTTAATAACAGTGACAAAGTCTTTATCAAAGCTTACTCTATAAATATCTTTTTTTAAAGTCTGATAAAGACTTCTTGACATCTTAAAGAGTCTCGGAAATATCAGTGGCCTTTTAGAGGGTGACCACCAGAGAATTGGTTTGTGATTATACCATGGGAAAATTCCTGATTTGTATGCAAGTATAAGTCTGTCGGGACTGAGGTCTCCTCCAATTGCAAGCAATCCATCAGGGTCTGCGTATTCTGGATGAGGAAAAATTAATTCATCATGAAGCAAATATGCTGTCATCTATCTCAAAGAAAAGCCTGTCTTCATGGATATTTACAAGAACTTTACCACCATTTTTAAGTTTTCCAAACAGAATCTCTTCAACCAAAGGTGCTTTTATCTCTTTTTGTATAAGTCTTTGAAGAGGTCTTGCTCCAAATTTTATGTCAAATCCTTTTTGAGCAAGCCACTTTCGCGTTTCGTCAGTAATTTCAACATAAATATTTTTTGATAAAAGCTGCTCATTAAGTTCATTTATAAACTTGTCAACTATTTTTAAAACAGTCTCTTCAGGCAATGAATTGAATGTCACTACTGCATCCAATCTATTACGAAATTCAGGACTAAAAAGTCTTTCTATTGCATCTTTAGTTTTTTGAAGTTGCTCAGAAGTTCTATCTCCAAAGCCTATTACAGCTTTTTCCATTTCTCTTGCTCCAACATTTGAAGTCATAATAAGGATAACATTTCTCATATCTGCTTTTCTTCCTGTGTTATCTGTTAGGGTTCCGTAATCCATAACCTGAAGTAATATATTGAATATTTCTTCATGAGCTTTTTCTATCTCATCAAGCAAAAGCACACAGTGAGGATTTTTCCTGATTTGTTCTGTAAGAAGCCCACCTTGTTCAAAACCAATATATCCTGGCGGAGCACCTATAAGCTTTGCAACGGAATGTTTTTCCATATACTCACTCATATCAAATCTTATAAAACCAATGCCAAGTATCTTTGCAAGTTGACGTGCCAGTTCTGTTTTACCAACACCTGTTGGACCTGTAAAAAGAAAACAACCTATTGGTCGCTGAGGTTCTTTTAGTCCAGCTTTGGCAAGTTTAATTACCCTTACAACTGCTTTGACTGCTTCATCCTGTCCAAAAATTACAGACTTTAATTCAGATTCAAGATTTTTTAAACGCTCAACTTCATTTGAAGTTACCTCTTGAGAGGGTATTCTTGCTATTTTTGCAATTACTTGCTCAATTATTTTCTCATCAACCACGGGATTCTCATTGTGATAGAGTCTTACAACCGCACCTGCTTCATCAATAACATCAATTGCTTTATCAGGTAAAAACCTTTCATTTATATATTTTGCTGAAAGATGCGCTGCTGAGCGTAATGCTTCATCAGTATATTTAACTTCATGATACTCTTCATAGTAAGATTTAAGTCCTTTAAGAATTTCAAATGTTTCTTCTTCTGATGGTTCAGAAATATCTATTTTTTGAAATCTTCTTGAAAGGGCTCTGTCTTTTTCAAAGTAGTTTCTGTATTCTTCATAAGTTGTAGCTCCAATGCAACGAATTTTACCCTCAATCAAAACAGGTTTTAAAAGATTGGATGCATCAATTGTGCTTCCACTTGCGGAACCTGCACCAACAATTGTGTGAATTTCATCTATAAAAAGTATACAGTCTTTGATTTTGTAAAGAGAGTTTATTAAAGCCTTCATTCTTGCCTCAAAATCTCCTCTGTATTTTGTCCCGGCAAGCAAAGAACCCATATCAAGTGCAAAGATTTTGATATTTTTAAGATGTGATGGAACATCTCCATCAGCGACTTTTAGAGCAAGTCCTTCTACAATTGCTGTTTTGCCAACTCCGGGTTCTCCAACCAGAACAACGTTATTTTTCCTTCTTCTACTTAAAACTTGAATAACTCTTTCAAGTTCAAGATGTCTTCCAATTATTGGGTCAATTTCACCCTTGCGTGCTTTTTCTACAAGTTCTATCGTAAAGGTTTTAAGAGGGTCTTCTTTTTTATCCTCTTTTTTAAGAGATTCTTCAAATCCTGTTTTAGGAATTCCATGAGAAATGTAATTTAAAATGTCAATTCTTGTTATGCCATATGATTTAAGAAGATTTACAGCATATGCATCTTCTTCAAGGAACATGGAAGCAAGAAAATCTCCTGCATCAGCTTCTTTTTTTTCTGCACTTTTTATATGATTCAGTGTTCTTTCCATTACCCTTTGAAAACTTACTGTTGGATGTGTCTGTCCTTTATTTTTTCTCTTAGGAATCTGTTCTTCAAGAAATCTTTCAAGATTTCTTTTAATTTGCTCAGGATCTCCACCACAGTTTTTAATGATTTCTATACCAAATTCATCATGAAGAATAGCATAAAGAAGATGTTCAACTGTAAGATATTGGTGTCCTCTTTCAATGGCATCTTCAACAGTAGCTGATATTATGATTTGTAAATCTTTATTGATCATTTCTTTCTATACTGCATTTTAACGGAAAACCTTTTGCTCTTGCAAGGCTTTCAACCTGATATACCTTTGTCTCTGCGATCTCCTTTGGATATATACCTGCAAGACCTTTTCCGTGTTTGTGAACATGAAGCATAATTGCAGTGGCTTCTACTTTTGATTTATCAAAAATTGTCATTAAAACATACACAACAAAATCCATTGTAGTGTAATCATCATTTAGAAGATAAACTCTGTAGAGTTCTGGTCTGTCAATTGAAATTTCTTCTTTTTCATCAAAGAAGATTTTTTCTTCCATATGTATCAGTTTATGTTCTGTATGCTGAGTTTATTCTGACATATTCTTCTGATAAATCAGTTGTAAATATTTTTGTCTGTCCTTTCCCTGAATTCAGGTTTATCAAAACTTCAATCTCTTTTTGTTTTAAAGATTCTTTTAATTCTTCTTCTTTCATTGTTGGCAGTCCTTTCTGAAAAAGGCATATGCCATTTATATAAATTTCAATTCTTTCTTCTTTCACAGGAACTCCAGAGTATCCAACTGCAGCAATTATTCTTCCCCAGTTGGGGTCATTCCCGTAAAGAGCTGTTTTAACAAGAAGAGAGTTAGCTACTGCTCTTGCCACTCTTCTTGCTTCTTGAGTTGTTTTAGCCTCTTTGACAATAATGGTCACAAACTTTGTTGCTCCTTCTCCGTCTTTTACTATCATCTTAGAAAGCTCACTACATAGGTCGCTAAGAGCACTTTTGAACTGTTTCCATAAAGCAGTTTTCCTTTCTATCTTGATATCAGATTCTCCATTTGCAAGCATTAGCACTGTATCATTGGTTGACATATCTCCATCAACTGTGATTGAGTTAAAACTCTGTGCCACAGCATCTTTTAATGCTTCTTTCATTAAATCTGAACTGATTTTTGCATCGGTTAAAACTGTGCATAACATTGTTGCCATATTTGGAGAAATCATTCCTGCGCCTTTACATATCCCAAGAATTGTTATTGGTGATGGTGTTTGAATTTGCCTGAATGTAATCTTTGGAAAAGTATCAGTGGTCATTATTGCCTCTGCAACCTGCATTGGTTGGGCATTACCAAGATTTTTTATAAGGTCATTCAATGCGTTAAGTATTCTATCAACTGGCATGGGCATTCCAATAACTCCTGTAGAAAGAGGGAATATGTAATGTGTATTGATGTTAAGTTTTTCAGCTAAATAATCTGTTATTTTTAAGGCATCCTCAATTCCTTTTTTGCCTGTGCATGCATTGGCATTTCCACTGTTTAAAACCACTGCCTGAGCGATTCCTGAACGTATTCTTTTCATGCAAATTTTTACAGGAGCAGCTTTGATTTGGTTTGTAGTAAAAACTCCTGCTATCTGAGCGGGTTTTTTAGAATAAATTAATGCAATATCATATCTATCAGGATATTTAATTTGAGCTTTTGCTATTGAATACAAAAAACCCTTTGGTGAAACAATATCCATTACTGTTCACCCAATTTAAAGGTATCATGAAGCACTCTTATAGCAAGTTCAGTATATTTAGCATTGATAAGACATGAAATCTTTATCTCTGATGTGCTTATTGCCATTATGTTTATCCCATGATTTGCAAGAGCTTCAAACATTTGTGCTGCAACACCTGAGTGAGTTCTCATTCCGACTCCTACAATGGAAATTTTTGCTATGTCTTCATTCAAAAGAACACCTTCAGCTCCCAGTTCTTTAGAAATTTTTTCAGTAAGTTCTAAAGCCTTTTTAGCATCTGTTTTTGGAACAGTGAAAGAAATATCAGTTGCTTTGCCATCACTACTTATATTCTGAACAATCATATCAACAACAATATTGGCATCTGCAACCGCTTTGAAAAGTTTTGCTGCTATTCCAGGTCTGTCAGGGACTTTAAGAATTGTAATCTTTGCCTGATTTTTGTCATGGGCAATGCCTGAAACTACAACTTTTTCCATATCTTTATCCTCCTTTGTAACTAATGTTCCAGGATTCCAGTTAAAACTTGAACGAACTACTACAGGAACATTGTATTTCATAGCAAATTCAACAGAACGAGTCTGTAAAACCTTTGCTCCAAGAGAAGCAAGCTCAAGCATTTCTTCATAGGAAATTTTCTCAAGTTTCCGAGCATTTGGAGCAATATTAGGGTCAGCTGTAAATACGCCATCAACATCTGTGTAAATTTCACATAAATCAGCATTTAATGCTGCTGCTATTGCTACGGCTGTTAAATCTGAACCGCCTCTTCCAAGTGTAGTTACATCTTCATCTTCTGTAATACCCTGAAATCCTGCAACCACAACAATATATCCTTCTTCAAGAGCTTTGACTGCTCTTGTTGCAATAATTTTCTCAATTCTTGCCTTCGTATGTACTGCATCTGTAATTATTCCCATCTGCCTTCCAGTAAGAGCAATAGCTTTATGTCCAAGTCCATACAAAGCCATTGCAGTCAATGCAGCTGTAACTCTTTCTCCTGAAGAAAGAAGAAGGTCCATTTCTCTTTCTGGTGGGTCTGAACATACCTGATGGGCAAGACCTATAAGTTTATCAGTTTCTCCAGCCATTGCAGAGACAACAACTACTACTTTGTTTCCTTCTTTTGCTGTTTTTGAAACTCTTTCAGCAACAGCCTTTATTCTTTCAATATTTGCAACAGAAGTGCCACCATATTTTTGAACAATTAGCATATTTATGCCTCCGATATAAAGTTAAGTGTTATTTATTATGTAAAAATTGCTGAAAATTTTACAATAGAAATTGAAAGTTGATAAATTTCTTTAAGAGATGGTGTGTTTTCTTATTATTTTAATAGACTAAATAAGCAATTCATTTATAATGCCTTTTGGTTGACATGCTGAGAATGTTTTGATATTCTAAAAAAGAGAAATGTTTTGGAGGGAAAAATGCAAACTGTTGAAGAAAGAGTTTACAGATTAGAAAAAGTGCTTGAAGACTTTATATTAAGTGTTGGTATAGAGTTTAATAAACTATATAATTCTCAGATGCGCACTGAGGCTGAGATGAGAGCTTTCAAGGAAGAGATGAGAGCCTTCAAGGATGAAATGAAAGCCTTTAAGGAAGAGATGAGAGCCTTCAAGGATGAAATGCTTGAATTTAAGAAAAATCAGGAAGAGGAAAACAGACGCAAAAATAAAGAATGGAGCAATCTTGCAAAAAAGCTTGGTACCCTCTATGAAGACCTTATCGCACCTGCTCTTGATTCAGTGCTTTCCAAGTACTTCAATTGTGAAGCAATACTTGAAGGGCAGAGAATGCTGAGAAGGAAGAAGGGAGAAAACTATGAAGTAGATGCAATAGCAGCATGCAAGGACAAGGTATTTATGATAGAGGTAAGGTCTACACCAAGAATACAGTATATAGATGAAATAAAAGAGAAAAGCCAGAGATTTTTTGAATTTTTCCCTGAATTTAAGACTAAAAAGCTTTATTTAATATTGGGAAGCATAACTTTTCCAGAAGAAGTGATCAAATATGCAAGCAAACAGGGCATCTATGTAATGGGCTGGAGAAATTGGGATTACATGGATATTTTAAACTTTGAAGAAATAAGAGAATAAAAGGAATTGATTGACTTAGTATTATAATTTATTTTTACTTAACTTAGTATTATAATTTATTTTTACTTAAAAAATTTAATATCGTGTTAAAAATAAATTCAGAATTTAAGTCAAATTTATCTCTAATATGGTATTGAGTTCCAATATAATGGGAATATTCATCAGGTAAAGAAAATTTTTTAAAAATGGGTTTATATTTAGATTCTGCAATATATTCAGATACAATGCTACCTAATCCACCGATACTACTATGTTCTTCTATTGTAAATACGTATTTTTTGGTAGAAATAATAGTTTCTAAGGTTTTATAATCAAACGGTTTTATAGTATGCATACTAATTAAATCTGATTCGAAAGCGGATTTTTTAAGTTTTTTATTTACTTCTATAGCAATATCAGAAGCGTTACTTGTGAATAAAATTGCTATATTACTATTTTTATTCTTTTGAATATAATTTGCCTTACCAATTTTTATTTTATTGGAAATATTACTTATAATAGGCTCGCCTTTTTTTGCCAATCTCATATAAATAGGACCTTTATGCTCAATGGTTTGGATGGTTAATTTTTCCACTTCATAAGGGTCTGAAGGACATAAAACTGTCATATTAGGTAAAGCTCGCATGATAGCAATATCTTCAATAGCATGATGTGTTGCTCCTTGAGCACCATAAGTTAAACCAGCACCTACACCTACAAGTCTAACATTAGTGTTCATATACGCCACATCTACTCTAATTTGTTCAAACGGTCTCATTGTAACAAAAGGTATTATGCTGTATACATATACTATTTTGCCACTCAAGGCTAAACCCGCGGCAATACCTATTGCATTTGCTTCTGCTATTCCTACATTTAAAAACCTATCCGGAAATTTTTTTTCAAACTCTTCTAAAACTGAAAAACCCAAATCTGGTGTTAGTAAAAATATTTTTTCATTTTTTTCAGCTAATTTAATTAAAGTTTTAATGAATGTATCTCTCAATTACTCCTCACTGAAAATATATTTACTTATCATTAAGTTCATATAATGCTTGTTGTAATTGTTCTTTATTAGGGGATTTATAATGCCATTCTAATTTATTCTCCATAAAACTAACTCCTTTCCCTTTTATAGTATGAGCTATAATTGCCTTTGGTTTATCAAGTTTTATGAGTAATGCTTTTTCTATTTCTTTAAAATCATGACCATTAATTTCAATTGCGTACCAGTTAAATGCTAAAAATTTATCTTTCAAAGGTTCTAAATTAACAACTTCATTTGTTTTTCCAAAAGCTTGGAGTTTATTATAATCCACTATTAAAGTTAGGTTATTTAACTTTTTATGAGAAGCAAACATGATTGCTTCCCAGACAGAGCCTTCGTTTAATTCTCCGTCACCACATAATACATAAACATGACTGTCAAGATTATCAATTTTATTTGCAATTGAAAAACCAACCCCAATTGATAAACCATGTCCCAAAGAACCTGAAGAAACTTCTATACCTGGCACACTTTCTTTATCCAAGTGCCCTGGCAATTGCCCATGATCCATATAAAAACTCTCTAATAAAGCTTTGGCAAAAAAACCTCTTTCAGCTAATGTTGCATATAATGCAGAACTGGCGTGTCCTTTACTTAAAATAAATTTGTCTCTATTTTTAAAATTGGGATTCTTAGGATCAATATTCATTACTTTGAAATACAAAATAGTTAAAATGTCAACTATTGAAAGTGCTGAACCGATATGAGATGCATTTGCACGAGCATGCATAATAACTATCTCTCGTCTTATGTTTCGGGCTATTTGCTCAAGTTCCATTCTTTCTTATACTCATTTATCATTTTAAGTAATCCTTGCCAATAATCATATTTAGGTTTCCAACCTAATAGTTGAGATATTTTTGAAATATCCGCTTCCATATTCATTACTTGGTCTTCTCTGTAAGGTATTTTGCCGAAATTAATTTTAGAATCCGATTGTGTCAATTTTTTCGCCAATAAAACAAGATCCTTTAGTCTAATACTATTACCAGATGCTAGATTGATTATTCCTAAACCCTTTTCAACGGTGATTAATTTCATCAACGCATCAACTGCGTCATCAATATATAAGTAATCCCACTTTTGTTCTCCTAAGGTCATATCAATTTCTTCATTTAACAATAATTTCTCAATTAAATAATTGATAAACCATTTATGATTATCATTGGGACCATAAAGTGAAAATATTCTTAACCAAGTATATTCAATTCCATATGCAGTACAAAGTATATTAGCAATTTGTGAACAAATATATTTTGCTTTTCCATAAAGTGTTGTTGGATTACAGGGTGTTTCTTCTGAAATTTTATAGTTATGAATACCATACTCGGCTTGTGAACCAAATCCTATCCAATGTTTTGAATGTAAATGTTTTGCTATTTTGATTGAATTTATGATTAAGGGTATATTAATAGTAAGCTGTTGTGGATCATTTCTTTTATCATTAAAAACACCATACCAGGAAAATTCAAAAAAAATATTATAATTTAGGTTGCTCAATATTTTTTTCTGTAATATTTCTTCAATATGGTTATATCTAAATATTTTAATTTCTTTTTTATTGGGCAAAAATGAAAGATTTGAAGAAGGCCGTGATAAAATAAAAATTTCATATCCGTTCTCTATTAATGATTTTGTAAAATTTTTGCCTAAAAAACTACTGGCACCATGTATAATAATTTTGGGATTCATGAAAAATCCAGTAACGAAACAAATTGTTTTTTACTGTAACCGTATTTAGATAGTTCTTGAATAATCTCTTTAAAATAACCATAACTAAAAACAAAAATATAATCAACTCTGGTATTGATTAAAAATTCAGGTTTTTTTATAGGAATATGAGTTTTTGGTAAATAAATATTGTCACCTTTAGGATTTTTATCAATAATTACATTGAAATATTTATAATTTTTTAATGCTGCAATGGTCATAACTCCCCGTCCACCAGCACCATAGGCAACTATTTTATACTTAGAATTATTAAGAAGCCAGGCATCAATTTTATTAATCAGTTCAGTAATATTCTCTTTTAATCCTGAAACTTTCTTTAATTCAATTTCAAGGTTTAGATTAATATAATTATCATCATATTTTGGTTCAGCTACAATAAGAAGTGAATTAGCCCTTCTTTCTTCATTTCTTAGTAAATTAAAATCAATTATGTTAAACCCATTTTTATTAAATACAAACTCAGCTGTTTCTTTATTTAAATAAAAGTAATGCTCATGTTCAAACAAACAGAATTCTTTACGTTTTATTATTAGGTCTAAATCGTGAATTTCTATAATGAGTTTGCCATTTTTATTGAGTATTTTTCTACATGCTTGGAGTGCATCATTAATATCTGGCAAGTGATCAAATGTGTAACATGAAATGATACAATCAACAGTTTTGAAATCTGCAGGGATATTTTCTACCATATCGTAACAAAAAAAGCTGTTTAAAGTTGGAATACCTTTTTTATTGGCAAATTTACATAAGGATGAAGAAGGCTCAATTCCCAAAACAGAAACCCCACATCTTTTAAACTTCTCTAACAGTTCACCACTACCTGAACCAATTTCTAATACTTTAACAGATTGTAAGTTTTTTTTAGAAAAAAATTTTATTGTTTTTTCAACCAATTTTTCCATAAAATGATTAAATAATGGAGAATATCCAACAGAATATTCATATTTATCATAGTATAGTGACATATTCAGATCATTACAATTTTGAGTTATCCCGCAATTACTACATATTCCAATAACTATATCTGATAAAAATTCTTTCCCAAAATCATCTTGTGTAATAAATTCATCTGTCAATGGCATTTTTTCTAAGGTAATAACTTCGTATAATCTTTTTGAACCGCATATTCTACACTTACAATTTAAAATTTCTTTCATTAATGCACCCCATTTTTTTATACCATTTTATTGTAAGAGTTAGTCCTTCATCAAGGCTATAAATCGGCTTCCACCCAAGAATTTCCCTTGCTTTTTTTGCATTCAAATACTGTTTTGGTATCTCATAGCAAACCTCATTTAGTATCACAGGTTTTAATTCTGACTTCATAAGCCTTAAAATTCTCTCTGTAATTTCCAATACACTTAGCGGTTCTTCATTGGAAAAGTTAAAAGCCTCACCGGTGAGTTTTCTGTCTTCTGCTAATTTTTCAGCAAGCATTATGTATGCTAATACCGCATCCTCCACATAAAAGTAGTCTCTCACGAGAGTTCCATCAGAGCGAATAATGGGATTTTCTCCCTTTAACACTGAGCGGATTGTTCCAGGAACAATCCTATTCCAGTTTAGGTCTCCTCCACCATAGAGGTTTCCACATCTTGTTATTACAACTGGAAGGTTGAATGTATAGGCATACATCTGAGAAATTAAATCAGCGCAAGATTTACTCACATCATAGGGATGTCTGCCCTGTAGGGGTGTATTTTCATCATAGGGTAACACTCCCTGTTCTCCGTAAGCTTTATCAGAGGATGCAATAATAATTTGTTTTACAGTGGGAGAACGCCTGCATGCCTCAAGTAAAGCCCATGTTCCCTGTATATTTGTCTCAAGTGTTGAGATAGGATTGCGATTTGCAATTGTGACAATTGTCTGAGCTGCAAGATGAAAAACTGTGTCTATTTCATATTCTCCCAGGACTCTTTCAAGCAGGGTTTCATCCCTTATATCACCTCTGACTATTTTAACTTTTTCTATAGTTTTTGAAAGCACTAACTCACTTTGAGGTACCCAGTCTCTCACAAGACAGACAACATCTGCTTTTAACTCTAAAAGCTTCTTTACAAGCCAGCTTCCAAGAAGTCCTGTCCCACCTGTGACAAAGGTGGGTCTGTCAATCCAGAAAGATTTATTTACCATACTTTCCATGGTGCCTTGCCACTTTTCCATAGTTCTTCAAGATAGTTTTTATCTCTTAAAGTATCCATGGGATGCCAGAAACCTGTGTGTTTATAAGCAACAAGCTCTCCTTTTTCAGCCAGTGTTTGCATAGGTTTACTTTCCCAGCTCATATGGTCTCCTTCAATAAGCTCTATTACTTTTGGTGAAAGAACAAAAAATCCTCCGTTTATCCATCCACCGTCTCCAGAGGGCTTTTCCATAAAATCCCTGACATAGTCTCCATCAGTAACGAGAGCACCAAATCTTCCAGGCGGTTGAACAGCAAGAACTGTTGCCAGTTTTCCATGAGCTTGATGAAAGGTTATTTCGTCCTTGATATTTACATCACTTACTCCATCACCATATGTAAAGCAAAACAGTTCCTCTCCTTCAAGATATTTTGCAACTCTTTTGAGCCTTCCCCCTGTCTGAGTGTGTTCTCCTGTATCTACAACAGTAACTTTCCATGGTTCTGCTTCGCAGTTGTGAACAATCATTTGGTTAAATTTCATATCAAACGTAACATCTGCCATGTAAAGAAAGTAGTTTGCAAAGTATTCTTTAATCATGTATCCCCTGTATCCACAGCAGATAATAAAATCATTAACTCCATGAGCAGAGTATATTTTCATAATATGCCAGAGGATTGGCTTACCACCGATTTCAATCATTGGTTTTGGCTTAAGGTGAGTTTCTTCAGCTATTCTTGTCCCAAGCCCTCCTGCAAGGATTACAGCCTTCATTTTTGTCCTCCTGCCCAGCCCATCTCAAATATTTGTTTATTTGTTTCATTAATTATACCATTCAGAATCGTATTTATTGCTGTAATCTGATTAATAAGAGTATTTCTTGTAGCGCAGAGTTGATAGGCAGAGATTGTATTACTTCTGATTCTTTTTGCCATGTCAGGGTCATCAATCATATCTGCCATAGCAAGTATAAGATCCCATCCCTTTGAAGGAAAAGGTTTTCCTATTAGTTCCTGAGCTATCATATTGGTAATGAATCTATCCCACAAATAATAGGTAAGATACTTAAAAAACATAGGTTTCAGTTTCTCCTTCAGTATGCCAAGTTGAAAAAGTATCTGTAATCCCTCCACAGTAATGAAATATCTCCATCCAATGTTTTCCATTTCCCATCTTTTAATATCTTCTGTTGTTTGAGTCTCCATAGGCTGACAGATGGGAAAGTCAATAACAACAGCAGGTTCATGATAAGCTACATGAAGGATGCCGAGAACATGTGTATATGCGGCTTCTTTATATTTAGTATAATTAGGCAGTTCAACCATTTCATTAATTTTTTCCTTTTTTAATATTACTGAAGTTGCCCACCCAATAAATTGATTGAATCCCATTTTATTAGCAAATTCCAAGACATTTCCTTCATAAATTTTGTGACTGTGAGGCTTTAGCCAGCCGTTTCCAGCATGAATTACAGTTGCTGGTTTTGTATTTACATTGTGCCAGACAATTCTTAATCCGTCTTTTAATAAAATATCATCATCGCCAAAAAGCCATAAATATTCTCCTTCTGCACGACGCATTACAGCTTCAATGCTGTCAGCGGAATCAACATGTTTTTCCAATCTGCAATAATCCAGAAAAGGATACTCTTTTTTCAGTTTTGCAAGCACTTTTGGAGTATCATCATCGGAACAATTATCAGAAACAAATATTCCAATTTCATCCTGTTTGCCAAGTTCAATGATCTGCCGTGCCATTTCTCTTACACATATCTCAAGCTTTTTTGCCCTGTTCCATGTAGGAATTGCAAAACATAGTTTTTTCATAGTTTCACCTTTTATATCGTCTTATTTTTTGTTTTTTACAGATTCTTTAATTTTTTCAACCATGTAATCAATCATTTCTTCAGTAATCCCAGGATATACTCCAACCCAAAAAGTATCTTTCATTGTTTTATCTGTCCATTTGAGGTCTCCTACAACTCTATACTCTTTACCGTCTTTCTCATTTCAGTATTTTGCTCCAAGAGAGTCACAGTTATCCTCAATGAGCTAGAGGTTGTATTTTTCGCAAAAAGCCTTGACCTTTTCAATATCAAAGGGATTTCCCATTGTGTCAGCAAGCATTAAAGCCTTTGTTTTTGGAGAAATAGCTTTTTCAAGCATTGAGCAATCAATATTATATGTGGGAAGTGTTATATCAACAAAAACAGGGATAGCACCATACTGAATTATGGGTGACACTGTTGTTGGAAAAGACGCAGCAACAGTAATGATTTCATCTCCTCTGTTTATTTTTCTTCCTCCCAGTTTTGATGAAGTGAGTGTCATGAAAGCTAAAAGATTTGCTGATGAACCTGAGTTAACAAGGCTACAATATTTTACTCCCAAAAACTGAGCAAATTTATGCTCAAAAGCTTGAGCATATTTTCCAGCAGTCAACCAGAAATCAAGAGCACTATCAACTAAATTAGAAATCTCTTGCTCATTAAAAACTCTTCCACCGTAGTTTATCTTTATCTTGTCAGTAGGAAAATGCGATTGCATTGGAACATGAATTGTTTCATAGTAAGTTTTTGCAAGCATTTTTCCCCAATATTTAAGAATTAAGCCTATCTTTTGAGGCTTAAGAAGTCCTACTGTCTCAACAATCTCTGCTCTCTTAATTGTCTTAATTTCGTCAATTTTTGCGATAAGAGGTTCATTAAGAATACCTGCAATCATGTCATCCGCTAAAATTTCAAAGAAAAAATCTATGTCATTATAATCAGATTTTGTTTCCACAGAGGCAGTAATATAACTTGTTTTAGTAGGTTTTGAAATTATGAGCCCAAATCTTAAATTAGAGCCTTCTTTGTATTTAATAATTTGTCCTACATCATATTTACCCACCATTTTTAGGCTAATTCTCCTTAAATAAGTTTTATATAAGATACAAAAAATTGATATTTAGGTCAATAGACGTTATACTACCCAAATTTCCCAAGCAAAGATGGGCAACAGGATAAATTATTATCTGTTGGTAATTTAAAAGTGAGATTTTACTTGCCTAATTGGTAAAAAAGGTATAAGATATTAGGATTGTCTCTCACCTTCGGATGCTCGCGATGACATCATAGGGGGTTGTTTCTCCAAATGCCTCAATAAAATCAACAATTTGCCTGAACTCTGATTTTTTTCACTAAACTTTTTATGGAATCCACCGATTTACATAATTAAGACAGCAGGATGGGAAGGAGGTGAAAGAGTCCAGATATTCATCCAGTGCTGTCTGGATGCAGGAGGCATCCTTAATAAAAAACATGGAGGTTTAAACCATGGCATTAAGAGTTAATTTTAACGCAGAAGCCGCAACAACACACACAGCCCTTCTCAGAAACGAGAAGGCAATGAACAAGTCCCTTTTAAGAATTTCAACAGGGCAGAGAATTCTTTCAGCAGCTGACGATGCAGCAGGTCTTTTTATTGCAGACCAGCTTGCAACAGTTGGAGCAGCACTTGACCAAGGTAATCGTAATATTCAGACCGGTATCAGTGCTCTCCAGATTGCAGAAACAAATGTAGGACAGATTTTTGACAAACTTCAGACAATCTACACAAAAGCTCAATCTGCAGCAAATGACATCAATGACCCGAATGCCCGTGCAGCTTTACAGAGAGATATTGCAAATCTTGTTGATGCAATTCAAAAACTTGGGACAGACACAGAATATAATGGAATTAAGCTTCTTGATGGAACATTCGCAAACAAGGTTATTCATTACGGAGCAAGAGCAGACCAGACAATTACAACAAGTATAGGCAATGTAAAAGCAACAAATATTGGTGCATTTGTTGTTCAGGGAAGTGGACAGGTTACATCAAGTGCTACATCAGCCTATACATCATTGATTGCTGGAGACTGGCAGTATAATTCTGCTTCTGATACAGTGACAGTTGCTGGAGTTAATTTAAAGAATTATAGCGCGCTTTCAAGTGTAACAGGAGCAGTTGATGCAAAATCAATTGCAGATGCAATAAACAATAACGCTACATTACAGGGAGTTGGTATTTCAGCAAGAGCTGTAAATACCAGCACAGCAACTACTGAATGGAGTAATATTGACAATAGTTCAGGGACAGCTGCGGTTACTATAAAATTTTATGTTGGTTCATCTACAGCTTCTGCAAGTGCTATTTCTATTACAGTGGCTGCAGGAGAAACCCTTACTCTTGATGAGTTAGTTTCTCAGATTAATACACAGGCATCCACAAAATCTCTCAATATAACAGCAACAAATTCAGGGAATAAGCTTGCTCTTACAACAGAAGGTGAAACTATAGGACTTGAAATTGCATCTGCTACAGGTGCTGTGGCTGTTAATATGGCACAGTTTCTCCAGGGTGCGACAGGTACTGTAGCAGTTGGTAATACAGGTTCCGCTGTTAAAGTCGGCAATCTTATAGTAACAGGAACAGACTCATATAACTATGATTTTACAGGAATAAGCACTGCATCAGCAGGACTCGGGGTAGCAGCTACTGGTTCAGGAAATTTCTATAATCTTTATAGTATTGATGTTACAGATAATTCAGGAGCGGAGTTGGCTATAGATATTGTTAATACTGCAATAAAGAAGGTTGATAAGGTCAGGACTCAGATTGGTTCTGTAATCAATAACCTACAGGCTATATATGATGGACAAAAAACATCTTATGACAATACAAAGGAAGCTGAAAACGTCATTCGTAACACAGACTTCGCAGCTGAAATGAGCACATTTACCACAATGCAGATTAGAATGCAGGCAGGTGTTGCAATGCTTGCTCAGGCAAATGCCTTACCTCAGCTTGTGCTTCAGCTTCTTCGTTAATAAGAAAGGGGAGGGTCTACCCTCCCCAAAAATTTTTTAGGAGAATAGAAAATGAAGCTGGACGGGATAGAAAAAGAAGTTATAATGATAAATCCTTACAGACAGGCTAAGTCAGATATTATATACCCTCAGTCCCTCCAGAAAGAAAGTTCAAGTAATTTGAACAATCAGAAAAATCTGTTACAAGAGAATTCAGATAATTTTGGAAAAATAACAATGTCTCAGGAAGAACTTAACAGAATAATGGATGAGATAAAACATAAATTTAGCATGCTTGAAAAATATCTTAAAATAGACATTGATGCAGAGCTAAAAATGCCTATTTCAAAGATTATTGATATGAGAACAGAAGAAGTAATTCGGCAGATTCCTCCAGAATGGCTTGTTGATATTTTAAAAAGAATGGAAGAATTAAAGGGCGTTTTTTATTATGAGGAGGTTTGATCATGGCTGATCTTTATGTGTCAGGACTTACTGGAGCATTAGATACAGAGACCATAATAAGCAATCTTTTAAAGATAAAACAACAGCCTTTAACGCAACTTACACAGCAAAAAGCTTTAACACAGGCAAAAGTTTCAAGCCTGACTAATCTTTACAGTGCTCTCAATGGAATGCAGAGCTTTTTTACTAATCTTAATATAAGTAGTATTTTCTCAACAAAGAAAGCAACTTCATCAAATACATCAGTTCTTACAGCAACAGCAACTTCTGATACACCAAATCTTACAATGAGCCTTACTGTTAATAAACTTGCTCAGACAGAGATGAGAGCAAGTACAGATGGGATGTCATCCCTTACAGATACATTTACATCCTCTGGAACAATAACACTTAAATACTGGAAAGACAATTCAAACTTTGTTACTTACGATGTAAATTACTCAGCAGGGCAGACTCTCCAAGACCTTGTAAACAGTATAAATTCAGCACAGAATGATATTAAAGCATCAATTTACTATACAGGTACAAGTTATCGCCTGCTTTTAACAGAATCAGATGCTTCAAATTCAACCAAAGAGACTGATACAGCAAGTTCTTCCTATGTTATTGAAGCAAGCGGATTGCCCACAGAGCTTAATAGCCTTGAAACCCTTCAAAATGCTCAAAATGCTTCATTAACTATTGGTAGTTCAACCACGCCTGTTACATCTGCCTCAAATACTTTTAGCAATATCGTAACAGGACTTGATATAACTGTAAAGGATACAGGTTCTGCGACAGTGACCATAAGCGAGGATTACTCCCAGATAGACAGTACACTCAATAGCTTTGTATCAAACTATAATTCTATCATATCTCTGATAAACTCAATGACAGGCAAGGGAGCACAGTTTCAGGGTGATAGTACAATTACTACGATTAAGACAGGTATGGTAAGAATGCTTAATCCATTAATTAATGCAGGATTAATTAACTATTCTGATACAGACGGAACAATCTCTATAAACAGTGATACATTGAGTTCACTTAAATCATCAAATCCTGAAAAATTGAATGAAATATTGACAACCTTAAAAGACTCTTTTACTAATCAACTCAATGGTTGGACAGGTGCTATAAATACCTATAAAAAAATTGGCGAGAACCAAATTACAAATATTAATAATAAGATAACAAATCTTCAGGAATATCTTACCAAATATGAAGAACAACTTCGTAAAGAATATGCTCAGCTTGAATCATTTATAAATGAGATGAACCAAATCAGTTCAAGGCTTGAAGATTTTATGACTTCACTTTCAAAAATGACATCAGGAGGTAAATAGAAATGACCTATGTAGATTCCTATCTGCAGAGCAAAGTTATGGGCGCAGATGGAGTTGAGTTGATAACAATGCTCTATGACAGGGCAATTGTTTCTCTCAATATTGCTAAAGATTCAATAATGAAAGGACTTGATGACCCAGAACTTGTTAAGAAAAAAGCTGTAGAACTAAGCAGAGCAACTGATATTTTATATTATCTGAATGATATCCTTGATAAACAAAGAGGTGGACAGATTGCAGAAAATCTAAGCCTCATATATACAACTCTTGCAGGTGAGCTCGTAAAGGCGAATCTTTTTAACGATACGGAAATTATTTCAAAATCTATAGAAATTCTGAATAACATTAAATCAGCATGGGAAGATGTAAGAAATCAGTTAAAGGAAAAACAGAATGAACCAAAGAGAACCTTTGCAGGAGCAGTCTAAGATAAGGAGCCTGCTCATACAAGCAGAACTTGCTCTTAAAGAAAATCGCTTTGAGGAAGCCCTTGCTATGTTGTCAGGGATAAGCGTTGAAGATATGTCAACTCTTAATCTTGAAGAATTACAGGCAATAGGTGCTCTTCTTAATTACCTTAGAGAACTTGCTGAGGAAAAAAAGAACAATCTTGCAGAGCAGTTAAAGGTTATTCAAGTGGGGAAAAATTATTTGGGATAACTTTGAGAGATTCCTACTGTCTGTATCCTAAGTTCTGTCACAGGAACGTCTTGAAATAATCTCCCATGTTTCTTCATCAATATCCTCAAGATATTCAGACACTTTGAATTCTGCTCCGCATTCACTACAGCAGAGCACAACTCTACTTCAATAAAAAAATATTAAAACTGTGTTTTTGCAATATTTACATTTTGCATTTTTCAGAATTTTTTTTCGCATAATTTTAAATTCTATAGAATAGCAAAAAAAACTGTCAATTTTAGAAATTTTCCAGAAAGGTTGTTCACTTTCTTTCTGTCATTCAGGGGGCGTGATGTGCCGAGGAATTTCTCTTGCTGTTTCAGAAAAAAAGGAGGAGATTCCTCACTTCGTTCGGAATGATAGATAAAAGGCTCGGATGACAGTCCTATTCTGTCACCCCGAGCGTTAGGAGGGGTCTCCTCATTTTAAATCTGAGGAGATTCCTCTACTGCCTACGCAGCCTCGGAATGGCAGGATAGGAATGCTCCGTTTGCAATGACAGAAAAGGAACGGCTATCGGAATGACAGGGGAAAAGGCTTGGAATGGCAATCGGGAAAATCTATGAAAGTTTAAATCATTTATTGAAAAAAACAATTTTACATATTGGCGATATCTAAGTAAAATATTCAAAAAATTCTGGAGGAGGGTATGGAGGGTTTTAAAAATTTTCTTGCCACGCGGGGAGGTATTATTTTTGTTGGTTTAGTTATTGGGGTTCTTGCTCCTGTGCTTCAGAATCTTGGAAATCCACCTAATATGGGTATATGTGTTGCCTGTATGGAAAGGGATATTGCTGGCTCATTGGGACTTCACAGAGCAGCAGTTGTTCAGTATATGAGACCTGAAATACTCGGGTTTGTGCTCGGAGCATTTTTGTCTGCATTGGCATTTAAGGAATATAGACCTCGCGGAGGCTCTGCACCATTTATAAGATTCATTTTAGGTGTTTTTGCAATGATAGGTGCGTTAGTGTTTTTGGGCTGTCCATGGAGAACTCTCCTTAGGCTTGCTGGTGGAGACGGAAATGCAATCTTTGGTTTGCTCGGTCTTATTTTTGGTATATGGGTTGGAACAAGATTTTTAAAGGCTGGTTACTCTCTGGGAAGAACTCAAACAGCTCCGTCAAAGGCAGCAGGGCTTGCCTTTCCTCTTTTGATGCTCGGATTTCTTATTCTTCTATTTATTGATCCTCAACCAGAAGGAGAAGGAAGGGGAATGTTACTTTTTTATAGTTTAAAAGGACCAGGGGCTCAGCATGCACCTTTATTTATATCACTTGTTGTGGGTTTATTAATAGGTGTTCTTGCTCAAAGGAGCAGATTTTGCACTATGGGAGCTTTCAGAGACCTTTTACTTTTCAAACAAGGGCATTTATTTTCAGGTGTGGCAGCATTTTTTATAGCAGCATTGATAACAAATCTAATACTTGGTCAATTTCATCCAGGATTTGAGAAACAACCAATTGCTCATACAATGCAGCTCTGGAATTTTCTGGGTATGACACTTGCGGGTTTAGCATTCACTCTGGCGGGTGGTTGTCCTGGTAGACAGCTTTTTATGTCTGGAGAAGGTGATGCAGATGCTGCTGTTTTTGCATCTGGTATGATTGTCGGTGCAGGAATTGCTCATAACTTTGGTCTTGCGAGCTCACCAGCTGGTATAGGTCCAAATGGGGCAGTGGCAACAATAATAGGGTTAATAGTCTGTGTAATTATTGGATTAACAATGAGAAGGAGGTAAAAATGGCTGAAATTGTTGACGCAAGAGGACTTTCATGTCCTGAGCCTGTGCTTTTAACTCTTGAAACAATAAAAAAACTTGGTAAGGGTGAGATAGAGATTCTTGTTGATACCGATACTTCAAGAGAAAATGTATCCCGTGCAGCTCAATCAATGGGCTGGCAAATCGTTGAAGTTCAACAGGAAGAGGCATGGTATAGGGTTAAAATAAGCAAAGATTAAAAAGAAACAATTTATAATGACAAATATTCAGGCAGGATTAGATGAAATTTTTTAAAAAATTATTCAGAAATAATAAAAAACTTTCCTATAATAGAGGAATTCTCATTTTTGAAAATACCTCTGAGGTAATAAGAGCAGAAAACATTCTTAAAAAGCATGGATATGAGATTAAAGTTGTTGGACCACCTCCACATGTAAGAAAAGGCTGTGACCTTGCAATAGATTTTCCAATCGTTGAGACCGTAGGAATTTTAAAGCTTCTTAAAAATTACGAATTGTCACCGATTGATTATATGCCTTTAAACGATGGTAATTTAAAGCCTGTTGACCTTTTTCATATAAAAGATTTTGGAAGATTTATAATGGTCAGGGCAGCTAATATGAAAATAACTGTTCATAAAGGCAGCTTGACAATTGTCAATGTTTCAGGTGGTGGTTGCCCGGATGTTCCTTATTTAGCTGCCATGTTAGTTGGTAAAAATATTTATGAAGTTCCAGAGCCCAATGAAATTGGGCATACTTTATGTGGATATGCTCTTCAGTTAGCCTATGATAAAATAAAAGAATTATGCTTGCAATCATAGGAACTGTGCCAGAGGAAGATTTTCCCATTACTTTCGGAAAAGCCAAGTTAGAAAACGATTTTTTATTTATTGATAGCAAAAGAGTCCCAGTCCAAAGAGGAACACCAGCTCTTGTTGCTTCTGCATGTAAAATCTTTGAAGTTTTAAAAAAAGATTATCCCTATGTATATCTCGCAGGAGACATCGGAAAAGGAACAGGCAGTAAGAAGCTTTATGAATATTTTATCAAGGATATAAGACAAAGAGAATTTCAAACACTTACCTTTCACTATCTTATGCCTGATGCTGACTGGTGTAATAAAATTTTGCTTGTTATTGAGGAATTGCATAAACATCCTTTTTTAATTGCTGATGCAGGTTTTATGTATGCAGCAAAGATGAGCGGAAACGCTAAATATTTTAACCTTTTTACACCAGACACCGGAGAGCTTGCTTTTCTGGCTGATGAAGAAGCACCTCATCCTTTTTATACAAGAGGTTTTCTTCTCCAAGATGAAAGCAGAGTTGAAGAACTTATTAGGCGAGCTTATGAGTATGAAAATGCGCCAGAATATCTTCTTGTTAAAGGGAAAACAGATTACATCGTAAAAAAAGGGGAAGTTGTAGATATGGTATCAGAGCCTGTTATAGAAGCACTTGAGCCTATTGGAGGCACAGGAGACAGCATAACAGGTATTGTATCTGCTTTAATTGATTCTGGCTACGAGATACAGACAGCATGCGTATTTGCTTCAAAAATTAACAGAATTGCTGGTAAACTTGCCAATCCAGACCCTTCAACTCAGATCTCAGACATTATAAAATTAATTCCCCAAGCAGCACTTAATATAATTTAAACAATGTTTTCTAAATTATTTTATATATGACCTTACTCTTTCAATTGCTTCTGCTGCCTGAGAATCGCCAAGCTGATATAGTTTTTCGTATAGTTTTAATGCTTCTTTATATTCTTTTTTCTTTTCTTTTAAAAGGGCAAGATTATAAAGTGCAATTTTATTTTCAGGAGAGACAGAAAGAACTTTTCTAAAACATTCTTCTGCCTTTAATAGATTTCCCATTTTAGCATGAATTACTCCATAATTAAGGAGCACTGCTAAGCTATCAGGGGCTTGCTGTAAAGCTATCTCAGCATAATGAGACGCTTCTGTGAGATTACCAATTAAAAGATAAAGCGTTGCAATTTTGTTTAAAATTTTAGGTTCTTGTTTGCCTGTGACTTTAAGATATTCTTTATACTCAGAGATTGCTTCACTATAATTCCCTTTTGTTTCCAAATCTTGAGCTCTGTAAAGATAATCTGCTGCCCGGACTGTTTCTGTATTAAACTGTTCCAATGGAATTTCAGCAGGTTTATTTGCTTTTTTTTCTGAAGCAGTTTGTTTTAATGATTTTTCTTGAGTTGAAGTTTCATGTTTTTCTATAGGGTTTTTTACATTTTTGGTAGGTGGTTCGGTAAGCTTTGTTTTAGTAGTTTGCTCAGGAACCTCTGGTTCTACAGATTTTACCTGTGTTGAGGTTTGTTCCATCTTAGCTTGAACAGGTTCTGTTTGCTGAGTTTTTTCAATCTGTGCCATTGAATTTTGCTGGACAGGTTTATTAGATTTTTTAAATTCTGGTATTAGGTAATAGTTATAAACAAAAACAGCAACAAAGCCTATAGCAACAATCAATGCTGAAGCCCCCATTAAAAGGAGGGTTTTTTTTGAACTCTTTTCTGTTCTTATGGTTGCTATAAGACCTGGCGGTATATCCTTTTTAGTTTTGGATAACATTTATCTCCTCTATCCTCCTAATTTTATTAGAGACTGTTCAAAAACTTGCAATTTACTGAAACTCAATAAATTACAAGTTCTATAATTTTTCAATTACCTCCGTCTGTCGTCCTTCTTCTTGTCATTCCGAGGAGAATAAGCGACGAGGAATCTCCTTGCCTCCTAAGGAGGAGACCCCTCGCTTACGCTCGGGGTGACAGAATAAGACTGTCATTCCAAGCCGAGCGAAACGAGCCCTGAACTGTAGGCGAAGGATCTGCGAAGAATCTGACCCTTTCGTGTCAAATTCCTCAGGGCATCGGACACCTCAGATGACCCTTAATAATTAAATAGCCTTCTATTAATTAGCAGTGCAACTACTACCTGAACATGATACATTAACAATACAATTTCCGTTAGAGTCAAGACTCTGTATTGTGCCTTGTAATAAAATAGTATCCCAGCACCAGGAATTTCTGTATATCGTTAATATACTTCCTCCGCTTAGACCTCCCAAATAACTACTTCCCCCATTTTCTAAATTTATACATGTTCCTGAATCAATTCTAAAAGATTTTTCATTTCCTTGATTGGAAATACTGAGAGAATATGAGGCACAGCCACCACCTCCGCCACCACCGCCGCCTCCTCCACTGCCACCCCCACAATCTGAGTCATTTACAGTTATAGAAAAAGCTTTATAAGTAGGTTGTCCGCAGTTATCATCCAGTTTAACAACAAAATTTGATATATAAGAGGAGTCACAACCTGTAGAAGGATTGCTAATTGAACCAGAAATTATTCCATTTGTTGAAAGATTTAATCCACTTGGTAGACTTCCACTATATAAACTCCATATATAGTTACTTCGCCCTCCTGAACCTGAAAGTGAAACATTATAGGTAGTCCCCATATATCCTGTTGGTAAATTTTCTGTTATTATCTTTAAAGGCTTTGGTTTAACAGGTATTGTGCCTGTATAGGTTTGAGATTGTGAACCAGCTGAATCATTTACTGTGGCATTTATGGTTAGAGAAGAAGAACAATCTGTAAGTTCTCCTGTATTTGGAGGTTGATTATTAACATTTATAGTTCCTGAGATTAATCCTGATTGTGAAATGGTTAATCCGTTACCAACTGAACCTGTCCATGTATATGGGGGTTTTCCTCCAATTGCCTGCAATGAATAGGAATAAAAGGAATCTTCCTGTCCTTCAGGTAATACAGTAGGTGAGACAATTGTTAGAGGCTGTGGGCATCCTCTTAATGCTCTTATTTCATCAAGGGAAACATAAGCTACAATATCATCATAATTATATTGAGGATTAGTTAAGGTATAACTACATGGAGGATTATACGGCATACCCTGTTCTCTCACATAAAAAGGAGAAGAAGTTCCTGTGCAACTACCATTTCCATCTTCGCCTGTGCTATAGATTATAAAAGCAATATTAGATTTTGTGAGATATACTGAACAATTTGTGTTTGTGCATTCATTTATTTGAATAGAAGTTGTATTTTTACCACATATATCACCAGAAACTATTTCAGAAGCTTTAAAATACTGAATATCCCTTGCCCATGCATCAAGTTTTCTTGCTCCTGCTTCTTCAAGAGTTGAAGGCAGATAACCGTTCTTCACAACATAACCTAACACTGCTTCTTTTGCCTGTTTTACAGCCTCTCTTGTTTCTGTTACTTTTGCTCTTTTTGTAAGTGGACCTATAAGGCTTGCCCCAAGCCCGATAAGTAAACCAATTACTATGAGAACAATAGCAAGTTCAATAAGAGTAAATCCCTGATTTTTTATACGAGGTAACATAAATTTTTATATAATAAAAAAGTCCTTTTTTTCAAGCATTTTCAAATTTTTATAAGACATCATTTTGTGGTAATTACGACCCTTTCTTTGTCTTCCAATGCTTTTTTGTCATTCCAAACGGAGCTTCTTTTTTTCATTCCGATGAGCGCTCTTATTCTGTCATCCCGAGCCGAAGGCGAGGAATCTCTTCCGATTAAAAGGAGGAGACCCTTCGCTTAAGCTCAGGGTGACAGTATGGGCATTCAGGGTGACAGAGAGTTGTCATTCTGAACGGAGCGAAGCGGAGTGAGGAATCTCATCTTTTTTCTCCAAAGGAATAGAGAAATTCCTCCCACCAATTGAGGGTGTTCGGAATGAAAGAGAGAGGAGGAGACCTTTCAGTTCAGATTCTTCCAGGCATCAGTCTAATCAGAATGAGAGTTATTAAGTGAACAACCTCATAAAGATTTAGCATGTAAAAAATTGTTATAATATGCCTATGCTTCAATCTATAAAGTGGGAAAATAATACTGTTTATATACTTGACCAGAGATTGCTGCCAGATAAAGTTGAATATTTGAAATGTACTCACTATGAACAGATAGCAGGAGCAATTGAAAATCTATCAATAAGAGGCGCACCTGCAATAGGAATTGCGACAGCATGGGCAGTGGCAGTTGCTTCAATGAGTTTAAATGCATCATCTTCTGAGGAGCTTTTTTCAGATTTAAATCCTGTTTTCCAGAGACTTATCAATACAAGACCTACGGCTATAAATATAAAATGGGCTATTGATAGAATGCAAAATTTAATTAAAAATAATCTTTCTCTCCCTGTTTCAGAACTTAAAGATATGATACTGAATGAAGCAATAAGAATCCACAATGAAGATATACAGGTAAATAAACGAATAGGTGAATATGCTTTAGCATTTTTTAAAGAAGGATGCACTGTTATAACTTATTGTAATGCTGGAGCATTAGCAACAGGAGGTTATGGAACAGCCACTGCACCAATGTATCTTGCAAAAGAAAAAGGAATAAAGTTCAAAGTCATTGCCTGCGAAACAAGACCTGTTTTACAGGGTGCTCGTATTACAGCTTTTGAACTTATGAAAGCAGGTATAGATGTTACACTTATATGTGACAATACTGCTGGAGCACTGCTTAGAAAGGGAATGATTGATTTTGCAATTGTTGGGACAGACAGAACTGTAAGAAATGGAGATGTAGCAAATAAGATTGGAACATATTCTCTTTCTGTTCTTTGCAAAGAAAACAATGTTCCTTTTTATGTTGCAGCACCTACTTCAAGCATTGATTTAAGCATTCCTTCAGGAGATATGATTCCTATTGAAGAAAGAAGCTTTGAAGAAGTTACCACAATCAAAGGCGTTAAAATTGCTCCTGAAGGAATTAAAGTGATAAACTTTGCCTTTGATGTAACACCCGCAAAGTATGTAACAGCAATAATTACAGAAAAAGGTATTTTTAAACCTTCAGAGATAAAGCACTTGAGGCTCAGACAGTGAATTTTCAGGATATATTCAAAACATATGAAGCTGAATTAAGAGAGGTAGAAAAAGAACTTATAAATATATTTAAATCAGACGCAACACTTATACCAACAATCGGAGCATATATTATAAATTCAGGTGGGAAAAGGCTTCGCCCCTTATTTTTACTCATCAGTGCAGACCTTGCTGGTTACAGGGAATATAAAAGAGTTATTATGGCTGCGGTAATTGAGGCACTTCATACAGCAAGTCTTTTACATGATGATGTTGTTGATGAAGCAGAACTAAGAAGAGGTCAGGTTTCTGCAAACAGAATATGGGGGAATCAGGTTACAGTTTTGCTTGGTGATTATCTATATGCAAAGGCGCTGCATGTTTCTGTTGCACAGGAAAGTCTTCAGATAATGGAGGCTCTTTCTTGGGCAACATCTCAGATGGCTGAAGGAGAGATTCTTCAATTGATGAAAGCAGGAGATCCGACAATAACTTTTAATGAATACATAAAAATTATAACAGGGAAAACAGCAGGTTTAATTAGAGCTGCTTGCAGAATAGCAGGAATTCTGGCAAAGCTATCAGAAGAAAAAATACAGGCTTTAACAGATTTTGGACATAATATTGGAGTTGCCTTCCAGATGATAGATGATATTCTTGACTATGTTGCAGATGAATCCGAGCTTGGTAAAAAACTCGGCAAAGATTTAATGGAAGGGAAAATCACTCTTCCACTAATTGAACTGATTAAAAAAACTCAGGGAAAAGAAGAAATCATTAATACAATAAAATCTGATGGCTTTTCAGAAGAAAATCTTTTGAAAATTTTAAACTATCTAAGACAATACAATTGTATTGAATCATCCATGGAAATAGTGAAAAACTATGTAGATAAAGCAAAAAAAGCACTTGAAATATTTCCAGACTCAGATGCCAGACAAAGACTTTTTAGAATCGCAGATTATATTCTTCTAAGGAGTAAATAGTGGCACTTGTTTTGGTGACAAATGATGATGGTTTTTTCTCAAAAGGAATTCAATATCTGGCAGAAGCTTTAAAAGAACTCGGTGAAGTTTATATTGTTGCACCAGACAGAGACCGCTCTGCAGTAAGTCATGCTTTAACTATGCATAGACCTTTGCGTGTAGATTTGATAAGAGAAAATTGTTACAGTGTTAATGGCACTCCAACAGATTGCGTTGTTGTAGGAGTTAAAAAGCTTTTACCCCGTGAGCCTGATTTGATTGTATCTGGCATAAATAAGGGTGCAAATCTTGGCGAAGACATTACATATTCTGGAACTGTTTCAGCAGCAATTGAAGGAACAATTCTTGGTGTACCATCTTTTGCAATTTCCCTTGTTGGAGAAAGACCTTTCAGATATGAAACAGCAAGTTATTATGCAATTAAAATTGCTAAATTTATTCTTGAAAAAGGACTCCCCCCAGATACACTTTTAAATGTTAATCTGCCCAATAAACCTTTACAGGAGATCAAAGGAATAAAAATAACAAAACAGGGAAAGAGGTCCTACGAAAACTCAATCCATGAAATTTTCTCCCCTTGGGGAGAGAAACAATACTGGATTGGAGGAGGAGTTGTATCATGGCAAAAAATGGAGGGAACAGATATTCAGGCAATAATGGAAAACTGCGCATCAGTAACTCCCCTTCATATTGATTTGACAAACTATCAGGCATTAGACTATCTAAGAAAACATGGTATTGAAGAATAAATATGATATTGTTATTGTTGGTGCAGGACCCGCAGGTATATTTACAGCCTTAGAGATAGTTCAGAGTTCATCCCTAACAGTTTTAATTATTGAAAAAGGCAAAGACATTGAAAAAAGAGTCTGCCCAATGGAACACCATAAAAGATGTCTCAACTGCTCTGTGTGTGATATTCTAAGTGGCTGGGGAGGAGCGGGTGCTTTCAGCGATGGAAAACTAAATTTATCTCCTCAAATAGGCGGTTTTTTAGATAAATATGTAAATAGAGACAAACTTATTGAGCTTATTGATTATGTTGATAAAATTTATCTTAGATATGGTGCTCCAGATAAAGTTTACGAACCTGACTATAAAATGGTTGAAAAAATAAAAGCTCAGGCTGCAAAAAATGGACTTTTATTTATTCCGTCAAAGATAAGACATATTGGCACAGAAAGATGTGCACAGGTGCTTAAAACATTAAAAGATGACTTGTCAAAAAAAATTGATATACTTTTTGATGTTTCAGTAGAAAAAATTATTGTAAACAGAGGCAAAGTTTCAGGAGTTGAACTAAATGATAGAAGAAAAATTTATGGAAAATATATTGTTATTGCACCTGGAAGAGCTGGAAGTAGCTGGCTAAGTAAAGAAGCGAAAAGACTTAAATTAACTACAGAACTCAATCCTGTTGATATAGGTGTCAGAGTTGAAGTTCCTGCAATAGTTTGTGAGGAGCTTACCAGAGTTTGCTATGAACCAAAGTTTATTTATTATTCAAAAACCTTTGATGATACAGTAAGGACTTTCTGCGTAAATCCTTATGGAGAAGTGGTAAGAGAAAATATAAATGGGATATGGACTGTAAATGGGCACAGTTATTACGATCACAAAACAAATAACACAAATTTTGCGATTCTTTCAAGTACATACTTTACAGAACCATTCCGTGAACCAATTCTTTATGGACAGAGCATTGCAAAACTTGCGAATTATCTCGGTCAGGGAGTTTTAATACAGAGACTCGGAGACCTTAAAAAAGGCAGAAGGTCAACTGAAGAAAGAATTATAAGAAATCCTATTCAGCCAACCCTTAAGGATGCAACTCCAGGAGATTTAAGCTTTGTTTTACCTTATCGTTATCTTGTTAACATTGTTGAAATGCTTGAAACTCTTGACAGTGTAATGCCTGGGATTAATTCTAATCATACCCTTTTGTATGGAGTTGAGGTTAAGCTTTACAGTATGAGACTTAAGCTTACCAAAAATCTGGAGACAGAAATAGAAAACCTTTTTGCAGCAGGAGATGGAGCAGGAGTAAGTAGGGGCTTGATTCAAGCTTCTGTATCTGGTATTCTTGTAGCAAGAGAGATATTAAAACGGGAGTTAAGATGATAGATAAATATAAAAAACTAAGAGAATGGATGGTTGATACTCAGATTGTTGAAAGAGGTATAAGGGATGAAAGAGTGATTAAAGTGATGAAGAAAATCCCGAGACATCTTTTTGTCCCTGAAAACATTATGGATGATGCTTATGATGATAGAGCTCTTCCAATTGGCTATGGACAGACAATTTCTCAACCCTATATTGTTGCTCTGATGACAGAACTTCTTGAACTTAAAGGCGATGAAAAGGTTCTTGAAATAGGGACAGGCTCAGGATATCAGGCTGCAATTCTTGCCGAACTTGCAAAAGAAGTTCACACAATAGAGAGGGTAGAGCCTCTTGCAAAGGAAGCAGAGAAAAAATTTGAAAAACTTAGTATTAAAAACATAAAAGTTTATGTCAGAGATGGTACAGAAGGGATACCAGAGGAAGCTCCCTTTGATAGAATAATAATAACAGCAGCAACTCCTGATATACCCGAACCATTGATTGAGCAGCTTAAAGAAGGTGGGATTATTGTTGCTCCTGTTGGAGAAAGATACTCTCAGTATATGCTCAAAGCAATTAAGAAAGGTAAAGAACTTGAAAGACATTACCTTATTCCTGTAGCCTTTGTTCCATTAATTGGTAAATATGGATGGAAAGAGGAGTGACTACTCAATACCGAATTCTTTAATTTTATAGTAAAGAGTTCTCAGAGAAATTCCCAGAAGTTGAGAAGCCTGTTTCTTGTTTCCTCCTGTTTTTTTCAATGCCTCTATTATTGCCTTTTTTTCTATGCTTTTTAAATCTTCATTTTCAGTAAAATTTTCTTCAATTTTTACTTCTATCTCCTCTGAGTTAGACATAATGATGCTTCTTTCTAAGATATTTTCAAGCTCTCTAATATTCCCTGGAAATTGATAATTTATTATTGTTTCTATGGAGTCTTTGCTAAGTTTTTTAACTGGCTTTCCAAGTTTAGCAGAAATTCTCTCTATCAAGTATTCTGCAATTCTAACTATATGATGCCTTCTTTCACGTAATGGAGGAATAGTGATTGGGAAAACATTGAGTCTGAAGTATAAATCCTCTCTGAATTTACCCTCTCTGACCATCTGTTTTAAATCTTTATTGGTAGCAGTTATAAATCTTGCATTTGTTTTAATAACTTCAAGTCCGCCAAGACGCTCAAAGCTTTTGTCCTGTAAAACTTTTAAAAATTTTGTCTGAACATTGGCAGTAAGCTCTCCAATTTCATCAAGAAAAAGGGTTCCATTATGAGCAAGCTCTATTTTACCTGGTTTCTGTTTTATCGCTCCTGAAAAGGCACCTTTTTCATATCCAAAAAGTTCGCTTTCTATTAAGCTTTCTGGAATTGAAGCACAGTTTATCTCAACAAAAGCACCTTTTTTAGCACTCATAATATGAATTGCCTTAGCAATTGCTGATTTTCCTGTGCCTGTTTCTCCATAAAGTATTAAGGTTGTATCAGTTTTTGCGACTTCCTTGATTGCTTTGTAAACATCTTCAATCCCTGCAAATAGGATTTCATATGGAGGTAGGTCAGGATGTTCAGTATAGTATGGCGTAGCTTTTTTAGTTAAAAATTTTTTCACACGTTCTAACAAATCTTCTGGTGAAGGAAGAGGTTTTGTAATGTAATCTATAGCCCCTTTCTTAATTGCTTCAACTGCGGATGGAATACTTCCAAAAGCTGTAATTACTATAAACTCAGTGTGAGGAAGAATTTCCTTTGCTTTTTCAATAAACTTTATCCCATCCATTTTAGGCATTTTCAAATCTGTGATTATAAGAATGGGGGAAAAATTTAGTATGTTTTTTAAAGCAGTTTCAGGGTCATGAAATACTGCTACATCGTAACCTTCTTCTTCAAGAATAGTCCTTAAGAAAGAAGCAAAAGAAGTATCATCTTCAACTATGGCTACTCGGAGATGATTAAGCATGTTTTTGTTCCCTGCCCCTTTTTGCTTTTTATCTGTAAATCAATCTTTAAAACTTCGCAAAGTCTCTCTACTATTGCAAGACCAAGCCCTGTTCCTTTTGGTTTTGTTGTAAAGAATGGCTCTAATGCCCTCTTCAATGTTTGTTCATCCATCCCGATTCCGCTGTCTTCAATCTCAATTTTTATTTTACCATTGGTTTTATATGCCCTGATAGTAATTATTTTGTCCTTTGTATCTGTCAATGCATCAACGGAATTTTGAATAATATTGCTAAGAATCTGTTTCATTTTATCAATGTCTGTTTTAAAATAAATGTTGTCTGTCTGCTGTATAAATTTTATTTCTTCATGCTGATTTATAAAGGGCAAGATAACTTCATGAATAATCTCCTTGAGATTAACTTCTTTTAGATTGACATTTTCTGGGTTAGCATATATTGAAAGTTCATTTGTCAACCTCTCAAGTCGCATACTTTCTTTAATGATGATATCTAAGTATTCCTTTAAGGAAATATCTGGAATTTTTTTAAAAAGATACTGAGCAAAACCTTTTATGCTTCCAAGAGGATTTCTTATCTCATGAGCTAAAACTTTTGAAAGAAGTGAAAGATTTTCAAGTTCTCTCATTTTAATTTGCATTTTTTCAATCTTCTTAAATATGAATATTGTGGTTATGCCTGCAAAAATTACAATAAATGCGGACAAGAATATAAAAATAAGATGTATTTTTGAGGCTCTCAAAAGGGTTTCTGCTGGATAAAGATGAAGGGCAACTCTTAATATGTATTGATTCTTATTTATATTGATTTTTGTATCAGATAAAAAAACTTCTTCTCCTGTCCCAAGTATAACTTTGTGATAGTATGGACTTTCTTTATTGAATAAATCCTCTATTCCATTAATCTTGCTTCCAATAAGATTGGGATTTGAATGAAGAACAATTTTCCCTTTTTTATCATAAAGGGAAAGAAAAGCTACACCCTGCCATCTTTCGTCAAGAAGTATTTGAGACATTATTAGGCTTCCTTCAATCTGTAATTTTTCCATACTTAAATTCTGTATTAAGCTATTTAGAGTTATAGTTATCCCCAATGCCTGCATCTTAAGTGCTTCTTCTGTGGCTTTATGTGCATTTTTATATAGAAGATATCCGCTTATAATAAGGCTTGCGGAGGAAAGCAGAACAATAATTAAAATCAATGCTTTTACAGTAAAACGCCTGATCTTGATAGTTCCACCTCTTTATAAATCTCTTGAGGATTTTCAATATATTTGGGAGAAATATGAAGTATTACAAGCTCTTCAACCTTTGCTTCTCTGGCAATTGTTCCTGCAACTGCTGCTGTTAGATGATTTCTTTCAAGTGCTCTGTCTTTGTCTTTATTAAGGAAATATGCTTCACAGAAAAGGATATCAGAGCCTTTTACAAATTCAACTATTTTTTCAATATTTTCTTCTGTGGGAGAGACATCCATGACATAGGAAATTTTCTCACCCTTTGTAATTTTTAAAAGAGAAAAAAGTTCTTCAATTTTAAACTTTCCCTTTGGAGTTTCTACTATGATATTTGAAGATTTATTTTTGGGTTCAAGCATTTTTATTGGTTCATATTCATAATTCTGTTTTATTAATTTTTTTAACTCTCCAAGCCATGGTCCTATCTGAAATCCTGAATTTTGAAGTTCTACTTTGTTGATATTTATATGAAAATCTTCTTCTATGGAATAGGCAATAACAGGTATGCCATGAGAAAGCTCAATTGCTTTAACTTTAAACAAAGGCTCTTGAACTATTATATTATCTTTTATTGACAAATCTTTTAGTTTTTCAATTTTAAAACTATTTGAAGCTACAAATTTTGCTCTTTTAAGCCTATTTTCTGTAATAGCATAGGCTTCAATCTGAAGGGGATAATCAGCAACAAGATTCCATGTATATCCTTTAAGCTTTCCATGAACGCATTCAATGAGGTTTTTAGGTCCAAAAACTCTAAGAGGTTCCTGTCTTCTTAAAACAGCTCGTATAACTTGGTCAAATCCTATGAAGTGGTCAATATGAGTATGGGTAACGAAGATATCACTTACTTTAAGAATTTCATTAAATGGAATTTTTCTTATATCTCCTACATCAAACAGGAAGGCTCTTCTTTCTCTAAGAAGTCGCAAAAAAACACAAGGGTCTCCAAAGGCATTGTTTATAACTCTATAATGAAAAAGTCTTGCCACAATGGTATAATTATACAAAATTAACTATAGATTTTATTAATTTGGAGGACAACATGTCAGAACTGAGAAGAGATCCTATATCTGGAAGATGGGTTATTATTGCAGTTGAAAGAGGTAAAAGACCTTCTGATTTTGCATCCGTAAGTCAAAAAAGAAAAATTAAAGGATTCTGTCCTTTTTGTCCAGGTAATGAATATACAGCACCACAGGAAATAATTGCTTTCAGACCACCAAATACAGCTCCAAATACACCTGGCTGGACATTAAGGGTGGTTCCGAATAAATTTCCTGCATTGCAGATTCATGGAGAACTTAACAAAAGAGGTGAAGGGATTTATGATAAGATGAACGGTATCGGTGCTCATGAGGTAATTATAGAAACACCTGACCATCTTTTGTCTCTTTCTACAATGTCACTTAAAGCAGTTGAAGATGTTTTATGGGCTTACTATTTTAGAATTACAGACCTTAAAAAAGATGTTCGTTTTAAATATGTTCTTGTTTTTAAAAATGAAGGTGAAGCAGCAGGTGCATCAATTGAACATACTCATAGCCAGTTAATTGCTTTACCAATTATTCCTCATATTGTAAAAGATGAAATGAATTCAGCTAAAAGATATTTTGAATTAAGAGACAGATGTATATTCTGTGACATAATAGCGCAGGAACTTGAGTTTGAAAAAAGAATAATTTATCAAAATGATGCTTATATTGTTTTAGCACCATTTGCACCAAGAGAACCATTTGAAACATGGATATTACCCAAAAGACACGAATCCCGTTTTGAACCAAGAGAAAAAAGCTTTAGCCTTCTTGCAGAAACCCTTCAGACAACTCTTAAAAAGCTGGATGCAGTTCTTGAAACTCCTCCATATAACTATGTAATTCACACTTCTCCCTTTCAGGATGAGATAAATGAATACTATCACTGGCATATTGAGATAATTCCAAAGCTTACAAAGACAGCAGGATTTGAATGGGGTTCAGGATTTTTTATAAATCCAACTCCGCCCGAAGAAGCTGCTAAGTTTATGCGGGAGGCTAAAATATGAAATTAGCTCTTGTTTCTGCAGAAGCCTATCCTTTTTCAAAAACAGGAGGACTTGGTGATGTAGTGGGTTCACTCTTTAAAGAGTTTATTAAAGCAGGTATTGATGTTACCCTTTTTCTTCCATTTTATAAAATAACAAGAGATAATTTTTCCAATTCCGTAGTAAATGCTGAAATAGTTTATGGCGCTCCTATCGGTTTGAACACTCTTTTTGGTGCTGTAAGAGTTGCAAAGGTTTCTGTTGACTCTGATGATAATTTAATTATTGAGCCTTCCAAAAAAGGAAACTTATTTTTTATTGAACATAATAATTTTTTTGATAGAAACGAACTTTATGGAACAAACCATGGTGAGTATCTTGATAATGCTGAAAGATTTGTATTTTTTTCAAGAGCAGTTCTTGAAATATGCAAAATTATGAATTTAAATTTTGATGTTATTCATTGCCATGACTGGCATACAGCTTTAATTCCTCTTTATTTAAAAACGCTTTACAGAGAATGTTCATGCTTTGAAAAAACAAAAACCGTCCTTACAGTTCATAATCTTGGATATCAGGGGATATTCCCTCGCGAGAAACTTGAACTGACAGGTTTTGGACAGGAGATGTTTCATATAGACGGACTTGAATTTTATGGGATGGTAAATTTTCTTAAAGGGGGTCTTTTCAATGCAGACATTATTACTACTGTAAGTCCTACCTATGCAAAGGAAATATTAACTCCAGATTATGGAGCAGGACTTGATGGAGTCTTGCGGAAAAGAAAAGAAAATCTTGTAGGTATAATAAATGGCATTGATTATAAAATATGGAATCCTGAAGAAGATCCGTTTATTGCTAAAAAGTATGGTTTACAAAACATCAATGATAAACAGAAAAATAAAGAAGATTTGATAGCCCTTGCAGGGATAAACTCTTCTTTACAAGATCCCATCATTGCATTTATAGGGCGAATGGTTTATCAAAAGGGCATAGATATAGTTGTTGATGCAATGCCGAATTTAATTAAAAATGGAATAAGTTTTATATTTGAAGGAACTGGAGAGAGTTATTATGAGCACAAAATTAGAGAACTTCAAAACAGTTATCCTTCAAAGGTATTTGCATTTATTGGATTTGATGAAGCTTTAGCTCATAAAATATATGCAGGTGCAGATAGCTTACTTGTTCCATCAAGATATGAGCCATGTGGTTTGAGCCAACTTATTGCCATGCGATATGGAACTATTCCTATATGCAGAAAAACAGGTGGTCTTTCAGACACAGTTGAAGACAAGGTAACAGGTTTTCTTTTTAGTGAATACAGTAGTAGTGCTTTAACTCATGCAATTTCTCGTTTTATTGAAATATATAACAATAAACAGAAATTTTTGGAGATGATTCGTGAAGCTATGAAAAGAGATTTTTCCTGGAGTAATTCCAGCAAAAAATATATTGAACTATACAGAGGACTGATAGGTGAAAGAGAAAGAAAGACAGGCACTATTTGAATTATTAAAACTCCTTGAGATATATGAAGATATTGATATTCTGCTTGAAAGACTTATCTATTATGTTTGTGAATTAATGAATGCTCAGGGAGGGATTATAAGACTTATCAAAAACGGATATTTACATATTACTGCCACCTATAACATTAGCTCAGACAAAACTATCCTGAAATCTGATGAAGGAATATGTGGCGAAGTTTTAAAAGAAGGTAAAGTAAAAACATTTAATAAAGCTCAACTTGAAGGAAAACAACTTGACATTCCTGCTTATTCAGCAATATGTATTCCATTAAAGATAAAAGAAGAAAATATTGGAACAATTGCTGTTTACAATAAAATGCAAAAATATTTTTCTGATGACACAGTTACAAAGAATTTAACTGTTTCTGAAAAAAATTTTGGTGAATTTGATGAAGAAGACGTAGCAATTGGAGAACTTTTTTCAGCAATTGCCTCTCTAATCATTCTTAAATCTTTAAAATTTAATGAGTTAAGAGAAAGAGAAATTCACACTATGAAAGTAATGGCTCAAATTGAGGAACTCAAAAGTTATCTTGAGAGCCTTATTCAGAGTTCTGCTGATGCTATTATAGCTACTGATATGGATAATATTGTAACAGCGTGGAATAAAGGTGCAGAGAATATTTTTGGTTATACAAATGAAGAAGTTATTGAAAAACCTCTGCCTATTATCCCTGATTTTTTACGAGAAATGGAAAAAATATATTTTGAAAGGATTAAGAATGATGAAATCTTAAAAGACATAGAAACAATAATGGTAACCAAAGAGGGCAAACTCGTAGAGGTAAGCCTTACTATGTCGCCTATAAAAAGCTCAAATGGAGAAATAATAGGTGTCAGCCGAATAATAAGAGATATTACAGAAAAGAAAAGACTTGAAAGAGACTTAATAAGAAGAAATGAAGAACTTACAAAAATTCTTTTTATAAGCTCTGCTGTAAGAAGCACCTTAGACCTCAATAAACTTTTAAGAATGATACTTACAGTAATTACAATGGGTGAAGGACTCGGCTTTAACAGGGCAGTTCTTTTTCTTGTAGATGAGGAAAATAATGTTTTAAAAGGAATTATGGCTGTAGGTCCTTCAAGTTACGAAGAAGCATGGCAGATATGGTCAAGTATGGCAAGGGAAAAGAAAACTCTCTTTGAAGTTCTTGATGAATTGAATAAAAGAGAGTTTGAACAAGATAGTTTCCTTGAAAGACTTTGCAGGAATATTTCAATTCCTTTGAGTGACAACACGCCAATTGTGAGAGCTGTAAAAGAAGGGAAAATTTTTAATATCAAAGATGTTCACAAAGAAGAAGCAGACCCAGTGATAATTCAGCAACTTGGAAGTTTTGCTTATGCTGTAATCCCGCTTTTTTCAAAGGACAAAGCAATAGGAGCGGTCTGGGTTGACAATTTGTATACAAGAAAACCGATTACTGAACAGGATATTCATTTTTTAAAGGGATTTGCTGACCAAGTAGCAGGTGCAATAGAGAATGCTTGGATATTTGACAAAATAGAAAAGGCAGAAAAAGAGCTTGAAATGCTTTTCAATTCAATAACAGACCTAATTTATTACACTGACGAAAATTATACAATCAAAAAAGTAAATCACTCATTTCTAAATGCAATTGGACTAAAGGAAAATGAAGTAGTTGGCAAGAAATGTTTTAAACTCATTCACAGAACTAATTCCCCATTACAGGAGTGTCCACATAGAAAAGCCATTGAAACAGGCAGACCTCAGGTTGGAGAACTTGAAGAAAATTATCTTGAAGGGGTTTATCTCATATCAAGCTCTCCAATATTTGATAAAAACAATAATGTTATAGGAACCATCAATGTAGCAAAAAATATAACAGAACTCAGAAACTTAAAAGAAAAAATCATATCAATGGAGAAAATGGCAGCTCTTGGAGAAATGGCAGCAAAGGTTGCTCATGAGATAAGAAATCCTTTGCTTGCAATTGGTGGTTTTGCAAAAAGACTTGATAAAGACTTGAAAGAGGAAAAGTCTAAGGAGTATATAAAAGTCATAATTGAGGAGGTAAAAAGACTTGAAAGAATTTTAAATGAAATTTTAAGCTTTGTAAAACCTTATCCAATCGGCAAGGAATCATTTAAGATTAAGGGACTTGTGGATAATGTAATTAATTTTGTTGAGTCCACCTTAAAAGAGAATAATAACGAATTTAAAGTCATAGTTAAAGAAGATTTTTCAGTGCCTGGTAATTATGATAAATTGAAAGAAGTGCTTTTGAACTTGATTTCTAATGCAAATGAAGCAACAAAAGATGGATTAATAACACTAAAAATAGAAAAAGCAGATAAACTACCAGTAGAAATACCCGATATCCAAAAAGAGTATCTTTTAATTGAAGTTGAAGATACAGGATGCGGAATACAGAAAGAAAATCTGAAAAGAATTTTTGACCCATTTTTTACAACAAAAATTAGTGGAACAGGATTAGGGCTTGCTATCTCAAAAAGAATTGTTGAGGAGCATGGTGGTATAATCAAAGTAGAAAGCGAAATTAATAAAGGAACAATATTCAGAGTTTATTTGCCATTACATAAAGAAGGAGGAGAGAATGAAGATTTTGGTGGTTGATGATGAAAAAAACATATTGATGCTTTATAAAGCTGAGCTTGAAGATGAAGGATATGAAGTTATTACAGCAAACTCAGGCAAAGAAGCTATTGAACTTTTTGAAACTCAGAATCCAGATATAGTAACACTTGATATAATGATGCCAGACATTGATGGAATTCAAGTTCTAAGACAGTTAAAGCAGAAAAATCCTAATATTCCTGTAATAATGCTTACTGCTTATGATTACAGAGATGATTTTTCCATATGGGCATCAGATGCCTATGTTGTTAAATCATCTGATTTGACTCCTTTGAAGGAGACGATTAAAGAAATTGCAGAAAAATTTGGAATAAAATGAAACATCTTGTATTATCTTTGATTTTTATTTTAATATTTCCATTTATGGGATTCTCTGAGATTAAGGAAGAAGTCTTAAACAATGGTCTGAAGGTGATATATATTGAAGACCATTCATCGCCTGTTGCAACTTTTCAGGTATGGTATAAAGTTGGAGCTATAGATGAGCCAGAAGGCAAATCAGGGATAAGTCATCTTCTTGAACATTTAATGTTCAGGGGAAGTAAAAATTACCCAGGCAATGTTTTCTCAAAAATAGTTCAATCACAGGGTGGAATTGATAATGCCTTTACAACAAAGGATTATACTGTTTATTTTCAAAAACTTTCTCCTTCAAAGCTTCAAACATCAATTGACCTTGAATCTGACAGAATGGCAAATTTGCTATTTAATCTTGAAGATTTTGAACTTGAAAAAAAGATTGTTCTTGAAGAACGCAGACAGCGATATGAAGATGATCCTGAAAGCCTTATAATTGAAGAAGTTCTTGGAATAGCCTTCAAACAACATCCATATCGCAAGCCTGTGATTGGCTGGAGCGAGGACATTCAAACTATTACTCTTAATGACATAAAAAATTATTATCATAAATATTACTGCCCTCATAATGCATTTATTATTGTTGCAGGAGATATAAAAGTAACCGAAGTCAGAGAAAAAATAAAAGAAAAATTTGAAAATATTTCTTCTTGTGATGTTCCTTCCAGAAAGATTCTTTATGAACCAAAGCAATACGGAGAAAAGAGAGTTATCCTGAAAAGACAAACTCATCTGCCAATGCTTGTAATGGCTTATAAGGTTCCTGCTTATCCTAATAGAGATAGTCTTTATCTTGAGGTTTTGAGCACAATACTTGGAGAAGGTAAAAGCTCAAGACTTTACAGAAAGCTTGTAAATGAAACTGCTTTAGCAGTTGATGTCTCAACAGGTAATTCAGCATTAAGCAGGGATGGATTTTTATTTTTTATTGTTGTATCAGTAAAAGACGTGGGTAAAATTAATGAAGTGGAAAAAATTGTAAAAGAAGAGATTGAAAAAATAAAAAACGAAGCTCCTTCTGACATAGAAATTGAAAAAGCAAGAAATCAGGTAGAGGCTTCTTTCCTTTTTAGTCAGGATTCTGTTTTTGGACATGCTCTTTATATAGGCAAATTTGAGATTCTTGGAAGTTGGAAAATGATTGACAGATACAGAGAAGATATAATGAAAGTGACAGCAGATGATGTTCAGAAAGTAGCTAAAAAATACTTTAATTTTGATAATTTAACAGTAGGAGAACTTCTACCAAAATGAACAGAGTGAATATTTTCTTTGCAGTTTTTTGTTTCATTGTTTTATTTTTTAATTCTATTGCAGGAGCTGAGAGGATGGATTTTAAAACATTTAAATTACAAAACGGAGCAAAAATTAAATATCTTTATCGTGATAATATTCCCATTGTCTATGTGTCTGTTTTAATTCCTGCTTCTCCTCTTGATGAAGCAAAACCTTCAATTGCTTATCTTACAGCTCATTTGCTTACTCATGGAACAAAAACACGCACTGCAACGCAGATTGAAGATGAGATTGATTTTTTAGCAATATCAATTGATAAAAAAGTTACTCATGACTATACAATACTAACTCTGAGCACTACCAAGAGGCACTTAAAAGAAGCGTTAAATCTATTTTTTGATATTCTTATAAATCCTGTGTTCCCTGAGGAAGAAATAAAAAAAGAGGTTTCCAGAGTTGAAAAATCATTAAAACAGATGGAACAAGACCCTTCGTTCATAGCTCATAAAACTTTTCTTAAGGAACTTTTTGGGCAGCATCCTTATGGAAGAGCAGTTGAAGGCGAACCTGAGGGACTCAAAAATATAACAAGGCAGGATATATTGAATTTCTATAACAAATACTACAGTCCTAACAATATGATTTTTTCAGTTGTTGGATATATAGATGAAAATGAATTGAAAAATTTAATTGAAAATCCTATTACAATGTGGCATGGTAATACGATAACACGAAATATAAATCCTCCTTTATTTGTTAAAAGGAATGAGCCTTTAAAAATTTTTATAAAAAGAGATGATTTAACTCAATCAACCATAGTTCTTGGATTTGAAGGAATTTCAAGAAAGGATACTGATTTTTATGCCTTAAGTATAATGAACTACATTCTTGGCGGAGGAGGGCTTACATCAAGACTTGCAAAACAGGTTAGAGAGGAACGAGGGCTTGCTTATTCAATTTACAGTACATTTTATCCATATCTTTTCCCTGGAGCTTTTTATATAGAAGTAAAAACAAAAAATGAGAATACTCAGAATGTCATAAAATTGATTATGGAAGAACTAAAAAAAATGAAAGAAAAGGCAGTAACTTCTGAGGAAATGAAAGAGGCAAAAGCATTTCTTTCAGGAAGTTTTCCATTGAGAATTGATACGATGAAAAAAATAAGTGAATTTCTACCAGTTATAGATTTTTACGGACTTGGAGATGACTATATAAATAAATATTCGGAATATATTGAAAAAGTAACAATGGAAGATATTAAAAAGGTTGCCCGAAGAATTCTCAATACTGACTCATATATTGTTGTAGTTGTAGGAAAAGATTGAAATTTTACATTTTTATAAATTCAAACTATTGCCTGAGAATACATTAACTTCAAGAGGAACTGAAAGGGAAAAATCTTTCATTTCATTTTGAACAATTTCACTTACTTTTTCAATAACTTTTTGTTCAACTTCAAGCACAATTTCATCATGAATCTGAAGTATGATTTTTGCATTTAGTTTTTCTTTTTTTAAGCGATTATATATTCTTATCATTGCAATTTTTATAATATCTGCTGCTGTTCCTTGAACTCTTGCATTTACTGCCATTCTTTCTGACTGCATTCTCAGGAATTGATTTGGACTGTTAATTTCTGGAAGGGGACGAATTCTTCCAAAAAGTGTTCTTACATAACCATTTTTTTGGGCAAAACTGATTGTTTCCTCAATGAATTTCCTAACCATTGGATATCTTAAAAAATAAAGTTCAATTAGTTCTTCGGCTTTCTCATATGGAATTTTAATTGACTCAGAAAGTCCGAATGGACTTATTCCATAAGAGATACCAAAGTTTACAGTTTTTGCAATTCTTCTATGTTCATCTGTAACAGCGTTCTCAGGTATTGAAAAAATTTCAGATGCTGTAGCAGTATGAATATCTTTCCCATCCAAAAATGCTTTGATTAAAGCAGGGTCTTCACTCATGTGTGCTAAAAGTCTTAACTCTATTTGAGAATAATCAGCGCTGAGAAACATATATCCATTTTCAGGAATAAAAACTTCTCTTAAAAACTCTGCCCATTCACCTTTTACAGGGATATTCTGTAAGTTTGGCTCACTGCTTACTATTCTTCCTGTTCCTGCTACAGTTTGAGACCATTTTGTATGAATTCTTTTGGTTTCAGGATTTATATAGTCTCTTAGTGGAATCAAATAACCTGTTAAAAGTTTATTAAGAGTCCGATAATTAATTACTTCATGAGGCAGTTCATGTTGAATAGCAAGTTCTTCAAGTACTTCCATTTCTGTTGAACGGGCTTTTTTACCTCTTTTTCTGGTTTTAAGTCCCAGTCTGTCATATAAAACTTCTGCAAGCTGTTTTGGTGAGTTAATGTTGAATTCTGTGCCTGCAATTGTGTAAATTTTTTCTTTAATTTTATCAAGTTCCATAGATATATGTTTGGTAAGAGTTTCAAGTTTTTCAATATTAACCTTTATACCTGTTTCCTCCATATCAAAAAGGACTTCTATGAGAGGCATTTCAATATCAAAATAAAGATTTTCAAGCTCTTTTTCTTTTAGTTCTTTATTTAATTTCTCATAAAGTTCAAACATGTAAAAATTTATATTTTCAGCGTTTTCGTAAAACTTTCCAGTGTATTCAAGGATAAGTTCATCAATATTATATTTGCCTCTATTTGGATTTATAAGATATGCAACTATCATAAGATCAAAGTAAGGAGGTGAAAGTTTAAGTCCCGAATTCTTAAGCTTTTTTAATGCCTCCTTTGCATTATATATAATTTTTAATATTTCAGAGGATAAAATCTCATTAACTCTTGTATCATTAAAAGCTATCTCGTAAAGAGTTCCATTAACGCCTGCAATTATGCTGTCTTTATTAAATGTTACTGAAAATTTTCCATATTCCTTTATTTTTTCAATTAGTTCAATAGTATTTCTTCTATTTTCTGACGCCAAGTTGAGTTGAAGGACTGAACAAGACGAATGGTTTGGAAAATCTTTTATTATCTGCTTTAGAAGCGTGTTAAATTCAAGCTCTCTGAAAATCTGAACAAGTTTTTCTCTATCCTGTTGTTTTATTTTCAAATCATCAAGTTTAATCTCAATCGGCGTATCCTTTCTCAATATTACAAGTTCCTTACTAAGCTGAAGAGATTTAATATTTTTCTTTATAATGTCCGATACTTTTAAAGGTTTTATAATATCAAGATTTTTTAATATATTTTCAATAGAGCCGTATCTTTTTATAAGATTTGCAGCTGTTTTCTCTCCGATTCCTTTGACTCCTGGTATGTTATCAATTGCGTCACCAACCAGAGCCATAAAATCATTAAGTTTTTCAGGTGGAACTCCATATTTTTTTATCACATATTCTCTATCAATAATAAGTTCATTAATAGGGTCATAAATCTTTACATTATCAGAAACAAGCTGAAGCATATCCTTGTCAATGCTAATTATTATAAAGTTCAAAGGTGCAAACTGATTAATAACCCCAACTGCGGTAGCTATTATATCATCTGCTTCATATCCTGGAACCTCTATTCTTGTAATACCAAGAGCATCAATAATCTGTTTTATATAATCAATCTGAACTGGCAAGTCCTTGGGTGTCTCGGGTCTTGTTATTTTGTATTCTTCATAGATTTTGTGTCTTTTTGTTGGATGAGGGCTGTCAAAGGCGCATAGTATATATTTGACATTTTTTTCCCTGAGAAGTTTAAGAAGCATCCTTGTAAATCCATAAATAGCATTCGTTGGAATACCCCGAGATGTGCTTAATCCTTTTATGGCATGATAGGCTCTGTAAATAAAACAGCTTCCATCAACTAAATAAATTTCATGCATATTTTTAGAATACCATACGAGATGTCTTTTTTTATGATTTTGATTTATAATTAAAAAATTAATTAAAAATTTGAGGTGGAATGGTGGTAGATATAGAATTTTTAGAAGAGAAAGCAAGACAAATAAGAATTGAAATTGTTAAAATGTTGACGAATGCAGGTTCTGGACATACAGGAGGAAGTCTCTCAGCTACGGATATTGTAACTGCTCTATATTTTTACAAGATGAAGCACAATCCAAAAAATCCTCAATGGAAAGAACGCGATAGATTTGTTCTTTCAAAAGGACATGCTGCACCTGTTCTTTATGCAGCATTGGCTCTTTCTGGTTATTTTGATAAATCCTTGCTTAATAGCTTAAGAAAACTTGGCTCACCTTTACAGGGACATCCCTGTTGTAAGAATTTACCAGGTGTTGAGGTTTCTACAGGTTCACTTGGACAGGGACTATCTGTTGCATGTGGAATGGCTTTAGGGCTAAGACTTAGCGGGATAAACTCAAGAGTTTACTGCCTTTTAGGAGATGGAGAACTTCAAGAAGGACAAGTTTGGGAAGCTGCGATGACAGCTTCTCACTATAAAATAGATAATCTATGTGCAGTAGTAGACCATAATAATCTGCAGATTGATGGACATTGCTCTGATGTAATGAATATTAAGCCAATAGAAGATAAATTTATTGCTTTTGGTTGGAATGTGTTTACAATTGATGGTCACAATATGCAGGAAATTGTTGATGCTCTTGAGGCAGCTGAAAAAACAAAAGGAAAACCAACAATGATTATAGCAAACACTGTTAAAGGTAAAGGGGTTTCAATATTTGAAGGAAAAGTTCAATATCATGGAGTTGCTCCAACACAGGAGGAGCTTGAAATCGCTCTTAAGGAGTTAAAAAATGGGAAAAATTGAATGCACATGCGCATTAAATGAACTGTCTGAATTCTATTCAAAAGAAATGGCAACAAGAGATGTTTATGGTATCACACTTGTTGAAATGGGAAAGAAAAATCCTGATATTGTTGTTCTTGATGCGGACTTAAGCTGTTCCACAAAAACCGCAAAGTTTGCAAAAACTTTTCCAGATAGGTTTTTCAATATGGGAATTTCTGAGCAGGATATGATTGGTGTAGCTGCAGGATTGGCTCTTACAGGTAAAATTCCGTTTGCATCAACATTTGCAATATTTGCTACAGGAAGAGCATGGGAACAGATTAGACAGACTGTTTGCTATTCAAATGCTAATGTAAAAATTGTTGCTACACATGGAGGGATTACAGTAGGAGAGGATGGAGCAACACATCAGGCACTTGAGGATGTTGCACTTATGAGAGTTATACCTGGCATGACTGTTATTGTTCCGGCAGACGCATATGAGACTGCACAGGTCATAGTTTCGGCTACAGAATATTATGGACCTGTTTATATCAGGCTCGGAAGAGCAAAAGTTTCACCAGTAATGCCTGAAGACTATAGGTTTGAGATTGGTAAGGCTCATATTTTCAAACTTGGCAAAGATGTCAATATAATAGCCAATGGATTAATGGTTGCAGAAGCATTAAAAGCTTCAGAGATTTTAAATAAAGAAGGAATTGATGCTGGGGTTGCAAATTTTTCTTCAGTGAAGCCTATTGATGTAGAAGCATTATTGAAAATTGCTAAATCTTCAAAATTGATTGTGACAGCAGAAGAACATTCTATAATTGGCGGACTTGGTTCTGCTGTGGCTGAATTTGTCTGTGAAAATCATCCTGTTCCTATAAAAAGAATCGGGATAAAAGATACATTTGGTTGTTCAGGTTCTTGGAAAGAATTGCTTAAATTTTATGGACTTACATCTGAAAATATCATTCATACAGTCAGAGAATTTTTTAAAAAATGATAACATTTCAGGGAGTTTATAAATATTACAGTGGCATAGCAGTCCTACAAAATGTTTCGTTTAATATAGAAAAAGGGCAACTGGTATTCATAACAGGCCCTTCTGGAGCTGGAAAAACCACACTTCTTAAATTAATTTTTGGAAGTGAATTTCCAGATGAAGGTGAAATAAAAGTTGCAAATTTTGAACTCTCTAACATAAAGCAAAGAGAAATACCACAGTTAAGAAGAGCTGTTACCTTTGTTTTTCAGGATTTTAGATTAAGACAGGATTTAACAGTATTTGATAATGTAGCTCTTCCTTTGAGAGTTATTGGAGAGAAGGAAAAAGATATAAAACAAAAAGTTATGGATGCACTCAAAGATGTTGCTCTCAGGCACAAAGCAGACAGCATTGTTAAAACCCTTTCAGGTGGAGAACAGCAAAAAATTGCGATAGCAAGAGCGATTATAACAAATCCTCAGATTGTCCTTGCGGATGAACCCACTGGAAATCTGGACCCCGAAGCATCACAGGATGTTATTGCTCTTTTTAAAAGAATAAATACCAAAGGATGCACTGTTGTAATTGCAACCCATAATTCAGATTTTTTTAGAAATAAACAATATAGAGTTTTAACTTTGAAAGAGGGAAAAATCCATGAAGATGCATCTTCATTCAGCAATTAAAGGACTATGGTTTAATAGATGGTCAACTCTTTTATCCATAATCAGTATAGGCATATGTTTTTTTATTTTTACAGGATTTTTTTTGCTCCTGTATAATGTTGAAATTTTTACAAAAAAGCTCTCAACAAAAGCTGCTATAGTTATTTATTTAAAAGATGACACGGGCAGAACTGAAATTTCTTCAATGATTGAACAACTTAAAAAAATGGGAGTTTTTTCTCGTATTCAATATATTTCAAAGGATGAAGCTATAAAAGAAATGAAAAATCTTATTGATCCTGCACTTATAGAGCTTATCGGATATAATCCTCTATCTGATACAATAGAAGCTTTTATAAAAGAGGAAAGTCTTCAAAATATTGAACAGATTACGAAAAATATAAAAAAAATGCAAATTGTTGATGATGTTTATTATCCTGCTAAAATTATAGTGGGTTTAAAAACAATAAGAGTAACTTTATGGAATCTTGCTATTGCAGGATTCTGTCTTATTTCAATTGCAATTTTGTTTATAATCTATGCCACTGTAAAAAGTTTTTACTGGAAAAAAACTGAGGAAATTGAGATTTTAAAACTTCTTGGTGCAACTCCTTCCTATATAAGATTTCCATTTTTAGTTGAAGGTGGAATTATAGGACTCGGAGGAACTATTTTCGCAGGTATTTTAATCTGTTTGGTATACTTTGTTTTACATTCAAAAAGTTTTTCAGAATTTTTACCTGCAGTTACTCAGATAGAGTTTCCTGTTGAGATTTTTGGGCTATTACCTGTTTTGGGTATGTTTCTTGGTATAATTTCTTCATTTTTTGCACTTGGTAAGATAAAGTATCAATAAAAATGCTAAAAAAAATAAGGATTATAATAATTCTATTTTTTATTGCTTTAAGTTTTCCCACTTTAGCTGCTCAGCCAAAAGAGGAATTACAACAGATAAAAAAACAGCTTGATATTCATAAAAAAAAGCTGAGAGAAACCAAAAAAGTTGAACAGAATGTTCTTGAAGATTTAAAAAAAGTTTCAAAAGAACTTGATGAGATAGAAACAAAAATAAAGAGTCATCGTATGAAAATAAAAAATCTGCAAATAAAAATTAGTCAAACAGAAAAAGGGATAAAAACTTATAGTAATCAGCTTGAAACAAGAAAAAATTATCTTATAAGTAGAATAAAAGGAATCCAGAGATTAAACAATCAACCTGATCCTGTTTTAATAATTTTAATGGAAGAAGATACTACAAAAGCATTTCGCCTTATGAGAAATACTCAGAAAATTATGAATGTTGACAAAAAACTTATCCAGCAATACAAAGCAGAACTTAATATTCTAATTGTTCAACAGGCAGAACTGAAAAAGCTTTACGCGTCATTAAAACAAGAAGAAGAAGCTCTTAAAACAGCAGAAGAGACTCAAAAACAAAAGAAAAAAGAAAAGGAAATTTTACTTGCTAAAGTTAGACAAAATAAAGCTATATATGAGAAAAAAATAAAAGAACTTGAAGAAAATGCAAAAAGACTTGCAAGGCTTCTTCAGGAAACTGAAAAGAAAGAAAAAAGAACTGGGAAACCAGGAATTTCTCTACCTGAAGGAGAGTTTACAAAAAGAAAGGGAACTCTTGTATGGCCTGTAAGCGGTCCTGTTATTGCACATTATGGTAGTCAGAAAGACCCTGTTTTTAATGTTCCTATGTTTAGAAGTGGAATTTATATTCAGGCATCACCTGGCACACAAGTGAAAGCATCTGCTGAAGGCAAGGTTGTTTATGCGAAATATTTTAAAGGATATGAAAACCTTGTTATAATAAGTCATGGAGATGGATATTATACAGTATATGGAAATCTTGGTTCTATAGGAGTAAAAGAAGGAGCTTATGTAAAAACAGGACAGATTTTAGGTAATGTTGGAGAAAAATCCAGTATAGATACAACAGCAGTTTATTTTGAAATAAGATATAGAGGAAAACCACTCAATCCAGAACAGTGGTTAAGAAGATAAAAGGGAGGAAAAAATAAAAAAATGAAGAAAAAAATTACGATTTCAGCATTGATTTTGATTATTGCCTTTATGGGAATAATAATAGGAAGATGGTCAGCAGCTCAGAATACAGATTCTGTTTATGAGGATTTACGAACATTTACTGAGGTTTTTACCACAGTCAAGAAGAGTTATGTAGAGGATATTAATCCAAGAGAACTTATTCGTTCAGCAATAAAAGGAATGATTAATTCTTTGGACCCGCATTCTGCATATTTAACCCCAGAGGCTTACAAAGAGTTTCAGACTGAAACAAAAGGAGAATTTGGTGGGATTGGAATACAAATAGGAATAAAAGAGGGGATTTTAACAGTGATTGCTCCAATTGAGGATACTCCTGCATGGAAAGCAGGAATCAAAGCGGGTGATAAAATAATAAAAATTGATGGGCAATCAACAAAGGATATGAATATAAATGATGCTGTATCAAAGATGCGAGGACCTAAAGGAAAATCTGTTATTCTCACAATTCAGAGAGATGAGTGGAAAGAGCCGAGGGACATAACCATTGTTAGAGATATCATTAAAATCAAGAGCGTAAAATATAAAATGATTGATAAGGAAATCGGCTATGTAAAACTGGTTCAATTCCAGGAAGGAACAGCACAAGACCTTGCAAATGCATTACAGAACCTTAAAGATTCAGGAATGCGTAGTCTTATTCTTGATTTAAGAAATAATCCTGGAGGACTTCTTCAAAGTGCTGTTGATGTTTCTGAGCAGTTTTTACCTCCAAAGCATCTTGTTGTATCAATACAGGGAAGAGTTGGGGAAAAAATGCAGTATTATACAGAACAATTGAGACCTTCATATACTGAGATTCCTATGATTGTTCTTGTAAATCAGGGTTCTGCTTCAGCCTCAGAAATTGTTGCAGGAGCGTTACAGGATTGGGGAAGAGCTTTAATTCTTGGAGTTCAAACTTTTGGTAAAGGTTCTGTTCAAAGTCTTATTCCTTTAAGTGACGGTTCAGCATTAAAACTTACAACAGCAAAATATTACACACCCAAAGGAAGAAGCATTCATGCAGTTGGAATAATGCCTGATATAGTTGTAAAACTTGAAACTAAAAATGGCAAAGAAGTTCCTGTAATTAGAGAAAAAGACCTTGAACAACATTTGAAGGGAGAAAAAGTTGAACCCCAGGAAAAAGTTCCACAGGAAGTTGATGAAAAGGAAGATACCCAACTGCAAAGAGCTATTGATATTTTAAAGAGCTGGAAAATAATGGAAAAAATGAAAAAAGCAGCATAGAGACTATAAAGAAAGTTTAATTTTTTGTTAAAATAGTTTAACTCCCGTAAGGGAGAATTTTATTTTTGAGGTTTTTAGATGAAAATTGAGGTCTTTGAAATACCTGAAGAAGGACTAAATATTGAGCTGGAGGAAACTCCAAAAATAGACGGTGTGAAAATCACCCAGCCATTCAAAGCTGTTTTAAGAATAGAGAAAAACGGGCAAGAAGTATTTGTAAAAGGAGTTATCAGTGGAGAAGTTGAACTTCAATGCAGTAGATGTTTGAAGGACTATAAAATGCCAATTAGAAGTTTAACAGAATTGAGCTATCATCCTATAGAAGAATTGAATAAAGAAGAACTCGTTGAACTAAAACGAGATGAGATGGAGGTAGATTTCTACAGAGAGGGATTAATTGATACAGAAGACATAATTCGTGACCAGATTTTGCTCAGTATACCTATGAAGCCTTTATGTTCTGAAGATTGTAAGGGAATATGTCCTGTCTGTGGTACAGATTTAAATGAAATTAACTGTGGCTGTATAGTTAAAGAAATAGACCCAAGAATGGCAGTATTACAATCACTTTTAAGGAGGATGAAGAAAAATGGCTAATCCAAGACATCGTCATACCCCTTCAAGAAGGGATAAAAGAAGAGCTAACTGGAAGGCAACAGCTCCCAATCTTGCTTTATGCCCTGAATGTAAGGAGCCCAAGCTTCCACACAGGGTATGTCCTAATTGTGGCACCTATAAAGGCAGAAAAATTTTAGAGGTTGAAGAGTAATTCTAAAAATGTTAAAAATTGCTGTTGATGCAATGGGGGGCGATTTCGCCCCTGAAGTAAATATCTTAGGTGCCTATGAAGTAGTGCAGGATATTGAAGTTGAGATTATTCTTGTTGGGGATGAAAAAAAAATAAAAAGTTTCTTGCCCGAAAAGAAAGAAACAAAAGGTATCATATCTGTTATTCCAGCTGATGATGTAATCCAAATGGATGAAAATATATCTTCAGCACTTAGAAGAAAAAATACCTCAATGAGAAAAGCTGTGGAACTGGTAAAAGCAGGCAAAGCAGATGCTGTTATAAGTGCTGGACATTCAGGTGCTATGATGGCTTTAAGTTTTCTTTTACTCGGAAAACTTCCAAATGTGGAACGTCCTGCAATAGCTACTGTAATGCCCTGTCTAAAGGGACATTTTATTTTACTTGATGCAGGAGCAAATGTTGATTGCAAACCTGAACATTTAGTTCAATTTGCTTTCATGGGAGAAGCTTATCATAAAGCACTTTTTAATTCACAATCCCCCAAGATAGCTCTTTTAAGCATAGGAGAAGAAGGTTCAAAGGGAAATGAACTTACAAAAGAAGCCTTTAAACTCCTCAAGTCTTCAAGGTTAAATTTTGTTGGAAATATTGAAGGAAAAGATATTTTCTTCGGACAGGCTGATGTGGTGGTATGTGATGGATTTGTTGGAAACATTGTGCTAAAAGTCGGTGAAGGACTTGCTGAAGCATTGATGAAGATGCTTAAAAGAGAAATTGCAGATATAATAACAGGAAAGCTTGGCTATATGATGATAAAGCCTGCAATAAAAAGTTTCCGTAAAAAAGTAGACTACTCTGAATATGGTGGTGCTTTATTACTTGGCATTAATGGCACAAGCATAATATGTCATGGAAGGTCTTCAGCAAAAGCAATAAAAAATGCAATAAAAGTAGCTACAGAAATGGTAAAAAAACAGATATATACAAGAATTTCAGAAAGCTTAAACCAGACGGAGGAGAGAGATGAAAGCCAGAATAGTGTCAACAGGCTCTTATGTTCCTGAAAAAATTTTAACAAACCATGACCTTGAAAAAATGGTTGAAACATCAGATGAATGGATAACTGAGAGAACAGGAATAAAAGAAAGAAGAATAGCAGCACCTGAGCAGGCAACAAGTGACCTTGCCTTTGAGGCTTCAATAAAAGCATTGAAAAACGCTAACTTAACTGCAAAGGATATTGATTTGATAATTGTAGCAACAGTCTCTCCTGATATGCTTGTTCCATCTGCTGCCTGTATTCTTCAGATGAAACTCGGAGCAAGTAATGCAGTAGCTTTTGATATTAATGGTGCATGCACAGGCTTTATTTATGCTTTATCTGTTGCAGAAAAATTTATAAAAACAGGTGCGTCAAAAAGAGCTCTTGTTATAGGTGCTGAAATGCTTTCACGATTTACAGACTGGACTGACAGAAGCACCTGTGTTTTACTTGCTGATGGTGCTGGAGCAGTCATAGTTGAGCCAACAAAAAAAGATGAAGGAATTCAGATAATAGATATTTTTTCAGATGGGACAATGTGGGATTTTATTCACATGCCTGCAGGTGGGTCACAGATGCCTGTTACAGAAGATGTAATTAAAAAGAGACTTAATTTTATAAAGATGAGAGGCAATGAAACATTCAAAGTTGCAGTAAAAACTCTTGAAGAAGTTGTGGATGCTACATTAAAAAAAGCTGGTATTACATCTTCGGAACTTAGCCTTTTAGTTCCTCATCAGGCAAACATAAGAATTATTCAGGCAATGGCTAAGAGACTTTCTCTACCGATGGAAAAAGTGATGGTAAATATCAATAAATACGGTAATACCTCTGCAGCATCAATTCCCATTGCATTAGATGAAGCAAATGAGCAGGGTAAAATCAAGAGAGGTGATTATGTAATGCTTGCTGCATTTGGTGCAGGACTTACATGGGGTGCATCTTTGATAAAGTGGTAGCTACTTTTTCTGCTTATTTTTTCTGTATCTACTTATATGCCAGATTCTAAGTAATCGTTCAATTTTATCTTTAAATAACCAAACTATCACCATTATTACTGCTGCTATACCGGCAAGTCCTAAAAATTTTCCATACTCATGGTGTCTGAGGTAATCTCCGCCAAAAGAAAGCAGAATAGTTCCGAGAAGTCTTCCAACTCCTGCAATTACTGTAAATTCCAACAAAGAAAGTCTGCTTAATCCGAGAAAATAGCTCAAATAGTCCTTTGGAAAACCTGGGATAAGAAAAAGAAAAAATACTAAAAAAGCACCTTTATGATGAAGTAAATAATCAAACTTATTTAATACCATTGGATCAACAACTCTTTCAACAAAGGGTTTTCCGAAAATTCTTCCAAGAATAAATGCAATTACTGAACCAAGTGTAAGTCCTGCTGTTGAAAGAACTACTCCCCAAAATGTTCCATACAAATATCCACCGAGCAATCCTGTAACTTCACCAGGAATAGGAGCTGCAACAACCTGAAAAGCCTGTAAAAGAACAAATCCCACAACACCGAAAGGTCCGAGGGATTTAATAAAATTCTTAAGTTTTTCTTCATTCAGGAATAATTCAATAATTCCAAATTCATAAGCTAAAAATACAGATAAAGCAATAAGCACTGCTAAAGCAGAAAATCTTAGCAGTGCTTTAAAGGTTAGTTTATTTTTTGTCACGAGATATGAGCTCCATGAATGGAGTTATTAAATCTATTGGTAGCGGAAAGAGAATTGTTGAATTTTTTTCAGAGGCGATTTCTTTTAATGTTTGCAAATATCTTAATTGAAGAGCTGCTGGTTCAGATGATATAATTCTTGCTGCTTCTGTAAGCTTTTCCGCAGCCTGAAGTTCACCTTCTGCATGAATAATTTTAGCTCTTCTTTCTCTTTCAGCCTCAGCCTGTCTTGCCATTGCTCTTAACATTTCCTGTGGAAGGTCAACATTTTTAACCTCAACTGCTGTGACTTTAATTCCCCATGGTTCGGTTTGTGAATCAATAACCTGCTGCAATTCAGCATTAATCTGTTCACGGTTTGTGAGCAAATCCTGAAGTTCGCTCTGTCCAAGAATGCTTCTAAGGGTTGTTTGGGCAATCTGGCTTGTAGCATAATAAAAGTCTTCAACTGCTGTTACTGCCTTGATTGGATCAATTGGTCTGAAATAAACAACAGCGTTGACTTTTACTGAGACATTATCTTTGGTAATTATGTCTTGAGCAGGAACATCCATTGTAACAATTCTCAGGCTTACTTTGACCATTTTGTCAATCACTGGCCATATAAGAACAAGTCCTGGTCCTTTAACTGGAATAACTCTACCCAGTCTAAAAACAACTCCTCTTTCGTATTCTTTCAGAATTTTAATTGCGCTGCTAAGAATGTAAACAGCTAAAAAAATAATTACAATTAAAGTTAAAAGCGATGTTTCAAAAAACATAAACTCCTCCTTTTACTTATCTAATTTGCATTGCTACAAAATTATTTTGTAATTCTTTCAGATTTATACTTTAAATTTATCAATGGCTGTTTTTAGTTCTCCACCCAATCTTGCTATATCACTTGCTGTCTGGGCTGACTGATCCACTGCAAGGGATATCTCCTTTGAACCCTCTGCTATGCTTCCTATATCCTGTGTTATATGGTCTGTTACTGAAGACATCTGTTCTGTTGCAGATGCTATCTGCTGTATCATTGACTGAAGTTCTTGTGCTTTGCTCAGTATCTGCCCAAGTATCTCTGCTGACTTGTTGCTTAGCTCAACTCCACTTGCCACTTTCTTCGTTGCATCTTCCATTGAACCCTCTGCTACATCTACCTCTGTCTGTATTCCTCTTATCATCTCTGCTATCTCATCTGTTGCCTTTGTTGTCCTCTCTGCAAGTTTCCTTACTTCATCTGCAACTACTGCAAAGCCTCTTCCTTGCTCTCCTGCCCGAGCTGCCTCTATTGCTGCATTCAATGCAAGTAGATTTGTCTGGTCTGCTATGTCTTTTATTACTGTGACTATCTCTCCTATCTGACGAGAACGGTCTCCTAATACATTGATTACTTCTGAAAGTTTCCCTATTGCTCCTTCAATTACTTTTATCTCTTGTGCTGTGTTCATCGTCATGTCTTTTCCTTCTTTTGCAACACTGGCTGTTGTTACACTTACTTCTGCTATGTTTGATGCGTTCTTTGCTATGTCTACTACTGTCTGGCTCATTTCTTCTGCTGCAGATGCTATCTGGCTTGCTCTTTCTGTCTGGGATTTGAGATTCCTTGATATCTCCTCTGTTGTTGCTGAAAGTTCTTCAGAAGATGATGCAAGGGAGCTTGAGATGGTTTTTGATTCTGCTATAAGGCGCTTTATGCTTGTTATTGCTTCATGCACTGATTGTGCAATCATTCCAAGTTCATCTTTGCTTTCTACTTTTATATCAACTGAGAGGTCTCCCTGTGCTACTTTCCCTAAAACTCCCTTAAGCTCTGTTACAGGTTTCTTGACTGAACGGGAGATGAAGAGAGCAAAGAAAATTCCGATAGCTATACTTATAACTGACAGAATTATTGAAATGATTAATTCATAATTAAAAGACTGATTGATATCAACTGTTGTTTTGGTTGCAGTTTTATGATAATAATTCACTAACTCATTCAAAGCCTTTTCTCTATTACCTGCCTTTGATTCAACTTCCTTGAGATAAAGTTCTATAGCCTCCTGATTTTTACCAGCAAGAGCAAGTTGAAATGCTTTATTATTAGCATCTCTTGTTTCATTAGAGGCATTTATAAGGTTTTGAAGTTTTTGTTTTCCTTCCTGATTACGGGTAATTTTTCCTAATTCTTCCATTCTTTTTCTGTAATATTTCCTATGTTCTTCAATTTCTTTCATTATCTCTTGTTTCTTTGATATGTCATTAATCAAAAACATTTTTCTTGCTTTTAGATGTATGGCATTTACTTCTCTTTGGATTTCAGCAGCATAAAGAAGTTTATCAAATCTTTCTTCAAGGTCATGAACTTTTGTAGCTGATGAAATTATAGAGTACAGAGTATAGGCTGAAAGAATTACTAAAAGAAAGATAATAGTTCCAAACCCTACCATGAGTTTTTTACCAATTGTAAGGTTCTTAAACATGATTTAACCCTCCTTTTTATTTTTTATTAGAGTCTTTGTTCTGTTATTTTTTAATTACCCATCTATCTACCAAGGCTTTTTCATGTTATTCCGCCTTTCTTTTTGTCATTCCTCGCCTCCAATGTAGGAGACCCTTATCTTACGCTCGGGTGACAGAGATAAATGTCATTCGCCTTTTCCTCTGTCATTCCGAGCCGAGCGAAGCGAGCCCTGAGCCGTAGGCGAAGGGTCTGCGAGGAATCCCATAGCCTCCAGAGGAGAACCCCTCGGCTTTGCCTCGGGGTGACAATAGAACTGTCATTCTAAGGAGCGTTAGCGACAAGGAATCTCCTCTGTTTCCATACTGGAACAAATTAGAGATTCCTCGGGTCATTGAGACCCTTCGGAATGACAGAAAAAATTGAACAGATTCTTTCATATTTTGCTTATTTATAATTTTAAATGAATATTGTTTATTTTGCAATCTTTTTAGTAAATAGAGATTTTTTAAACTCACATCCAACTGCAATCAAAATTACTGAAAAATTTTAGGAAATTAATAAATTATGTTAAAATTTTTTATTAAACTTCTACCGGAGGAACTTATGCTTATTATTGGCGAGCGTTTAAGTGTTGTTTCAAGAAAAGTTCGTGAAGCCATTTTAAAAAAAGACAAAAAGCCAATTCATGAGATAGCTACTGAGCAGTGGAAGGCTGGTGCTCATATGATAGAGGCAAACATTGGTCCTGCAGAGGATGATGGAGAGGGAGTAATGGAGTGGATGGTAACAACTATTCAAGAAGTTGTTCCTCTTCCGGTATCACTTGATACAACAAATTCTAAGGCAATGGAAGCAGGACTGAAAGTGCATAATAATCAATGGGGCAAACCTTTAATTAATTCAACTTCTCTTGATCCTGAACGATTTGTTATGTTTGAACTTTCAGCAAAATATAGTGTTCCAATCATTGCACTTACTGTTGGTAAAAGTGGACTTCCAAGAGATGCTGAAGAAAGGGTTGAAATAGCTGTTCAGCTCATTGAAAAGGCTGTAGAATTTGGAGTGTCACTTGAAGATGTATACCTTGACCCACTGGTGCTTCAAATATCAACTTCTCAAGAGCAGGCTAAGGAGGTTTTGCGTGCCATAAAACTTTTTCAGCAACTCAATGATCCTCCTATGAAAACAATAGTTGGACTGAGTAATATTTCAAATGGATGTCCAAAGCATTTAAGACCTATTTTAAATAAATATTTTTTTGCTCTTTTAATGTATGAAGGGCTCAACGCTGCAATTGCAAATCCTGCTGAGATAATAGAAGTAGTGAAAACAATTAGTATAATCAATGGCAAAACTCTTTATGCTCATTCCTATCTTGAAATTTAGGGGTTAAAAAATGAAATTTTCAATACCAAAAGAAACATATACAGGAAAAATTCCTGAAATTGTTTTTGGAAAAGAGAAAAAGGCTTATTTTGGGGGGGAATCTGCGCTACCTTTCCATTTTTTTGAGGGAGAATTTCCACATAAGCCCTTGATTGCTTTTGAGATTCAGGATGATATTCCTGAAGATTATCCAGAAGAACTTGCGAAGGTTTATTCTTCAGTGTGGGATAGTCCAGTAAAATGGGCAAAATTTTGCGAAACTCTTGGTGCAGAAGCAATTGCTTTACGGCTTATGAGTACACACCCAGATAGCAAAGATTCCAAACCAGAAGAGGCTGCTGATAAAGTAAAAAAAATTCTCTCTGAAATAGATTTACCTCTGATAATCTTGGGAAGTAATCATTCTGAGAAGGATGCTGAGGTTCTTCCTGTGGTATCAGATGCTTCAAGGGGATATAACTGTATAATTGGAAAAGCTCAGGAAGGCAATTATAAAACTATTACTGCTTCTGCAATGGCTGGAGGTCATAGTCTTATTGCAATGTCTGAACTTGATGTAAATCTTGCAAAGCAGCTTAATATTTTAATTACCCAGATGGATTTTCCAAGAGAAAAAATAATCATAGACCCTATGTGCTCTGCTCTGGGATACGGCTTTGAATATACCTATTCAGTAATGGAAAGAATCAGAATTGCAGGGCAAATTCAGGGAGATAACATGCTTTGTGTTCCAATGGTTGCTGATGTTGGTTTTTATGTCTGGAAAACAAAGGAATCACAGGCATCTGAATCTGATATTCCTGAGTGGGGAAGCTTACATGAAAGAGCTGTTATGTGGGAAGCAGTAACAGCCTGTTCATTTTTGCTTTCAGGGGCAGAACTATTGATAATGAGACATCCTGAAGCTATAAATACTGTCAAAAGATTTATCGGTGATTTATTTTCCTAAAGGGAGTGAAAAATGGCAATTACAGGAATAGAAATTTTTAAGCTTCTTCCAAAGACGAATTGTAAAAAATGCGGATTTCCAACATGTCTTGCTTTTGCTATGAAGGTTGCACAAGGACAAGCAGATATTGAACAATGTCCTGAAGCATCTGAGGAAGTTAAAGCAAAACTTAAGGAAGCAGCTACGCCTCCTATTCGTGGATTTGTTTTTGGCTCAAAAAATACAAAAATTAAAATCGGAGAAGAAACAGTTTTATTCAGACATGAAAAAAAGTTTTTCAATCCTACTGTTTTAGCCCTTGAAATTAAAGATACAGAATCAAACATAGATGGATTTATAAATGAAGTTTTGGAGTCTTCCATTGAAAGAGTTGGTCAAATACTTAAAGTTGATGCAATATTTTTAAAGAACGAATCAGAGAATTCTGAAATATTCAATCAGGTGTTAGATAAAATAATAAATAAAGCTTTTGATTTACCTCTTATTCTTGGGATATCAAAGCCTGAAGTAGCAGCTAAGGCACTTGAAAAGCTGAAAGAAAGCAGACCAATACTTTCAGGAGCAACCCCTGAAAATATTAATGAAATGTCTGAAATAGCCAAAAAATACAACGTTCCTCTGATTATAAGTGATAAAGGGATAGAAAAAGTTCTAAAACTTGTAGAAATTGCTCATTCAGTGGGTGTTCAGGATTTAGTAATTGATACTCAGCCAAACAGTGCTAAAGAACTTCTTATGGATAACACATTAATAAGAAGAGCATCACTTAAAAAAGGCATCAGATTATTGGGATATCCAATAATAACATTTGCAAATAGGGATGATAATTTTTATGAAACTGTTATTGCTTCTTTAGCAATTTTAAAATATTCTTCAATTGTTGTATTAAGTAGCATTCCCAAATGGAAAAATCTTGTGCTTTTCACATTGAAACAAAATATCTACTCAGATCCGCAGGTTCCTATGCAGGTAAAGCAGGATATATACAAAGTTGGAGAGCCTGATGAAAATAGTCCAATAATAGTTACTACTAATTTTGCTTTGACTTATTTTCTTGTAAAAGGGGAGATTGAAAACAGCAAAGTCCCTGCATGGCTTGCTATTATGGATTGCGATGGACTGAGTGTCTTGACTGCTTGGGCAGCTGGAAAGTTTTCTGCAAGCAAGATTGCTCAGTTTATAAAAGAAAGTGGGATAGAAGAAAAGCTTAATCATAAAGAGCTTATAATTCCAGGATATGTTGCGATGCTTAAAGGAGCAGTTGAAGATAAACTTCCTGGCTGGAAGGTAATAGTGGGGACAAAGGAGGCAAGTGGAATTCCAGCATTCTTAAGAAACTATGTAAGGAGTAAAAAATGATAGAAAAATTAGTAGAATTTACAAAAAAAGCATCAGAAGAATTGTTAAAGGAAACAGAGGCACTTTTAAATAACACAATATCAGAAAAAGGTAAGACTTTTTCTTTTGAGCTTCCAGATACAGCCTATGGTCTTCCTCTGATTTATGCCCTTGAGGGATTAAAAATAACAGAACTTTCAGAGCTTGAAAAGTTTTATGAAACGATAAAAGACAAATTTTCTCAGTCCCTTGATGCGATGAATCTTGCATTAAACTACCTTTATCTTGCAGAGATTTATCTTGCTTTGCTGTTTTGTCATTCCGAGCGAAACGAGGAATCTCCTTTTTATGGCTTTCTCAGTGACACAATTCAGAGAACTCTCGGAGTTCAGCTTGTTGATGGTAGAATCCCTGCTGTAGCAGTTTTAGTTGGGAAAATTGAGCAAGAAAAGCTTTTGCCAATTATAAAAGAACTTCAGGAAAAAAGAATTCTTGCTTTTCTTATAGGTCCTCTGGCAGAAGAGTTTATAAAAACAGGTGAAAGACAAGGTTTTGAAGCTTATGTAGTTCCTGTAGGTACAAAAATAGAAGAGACAGTCTATGTCATTGACTGGGCAGTAAGAGCATCTCTAATTTTCGGAGGACAGACAGCTGGAGATAAAAATGCGATAATTGATTATGTAAGAAAGAGAGTAAATACCTTTGCTATCGCTTTTGGAAGCATTGATGAAAAGGCAGTAGCAGTAGCACTGGGTGCAGCAGTATTTGCAATTCCTGTTATAACAGATCAGAGTCTTCCAGAAATTTCAATCCCTGAAATTGCTGCATATCCCCTTATTGTATCAGAACCTAATTACGAAAAGATTGTTAAAAAAGCAATTGAGACAAGAGGATTAAAAATAATTGTTGAAAAACCACCAATTCCTGTAGCTTATGGACCGGCTTTTGAAGGTGAAAGAGTAAGAAAAGAGGATACTTTTATAGAGTTTGGAGGGCAAAAAACACCAGCTTTTGAATGGGTTAGAATGAAGGAGATACAAGAGCTTGAGGATGAAAAAGTTGAGATAGTGGGTGCTGATTGGCAAGCAAAATATGAGGCAGGTGGGAAAATGCCTCTTGGAATCGTTGTAAATGTTGCAGGGAAAAAGATGCAGAAGGATTTTGAGCCTGTTATTGAGCGACAGATTCATACTTTCATAAATGAGGCAGAAGGTCTTTGGCATATAGGGCAGAGAGATATAAACTGGATAAGAATTAGCAAAAAAGCAAAAGAGTCAGGCATAACCCTCAACCATTTGGGAATAATAATATCAAGCATGATTAAGTCAAAATTTCGTAGCATTGTTGATAAAGTAGAGGTTTATCTTTATGTTGATGAAAAAGAAGTTTTAGAATTAAGGGAACAGGCAAGGAAAGAATACAGACAGAGAGATTTAAGGCTCGCTACACTAACAGATGAGGAGGTTAAAGAGTTTTATTCATGTCTTCTCTGCCAAAGTTTTGCACCGAAGCATGTATGCGTAATTACACCAGAACGTCCAGGACTTTGTGGTGCATTTACATGGCTTGATGCAAAAGCAGCATACGAGATTGAGCCAACGGGTGGAAATCAGCCTGTTCAAAAAGGTGAATTATTTGACCCAATTTATGGAAGATATAGCGGAGTTGATGAATATGTAAAGAAACACTCAGGAGGAGAAATAGAAACAATAAATCTTTACTCAATTATGGAAAATCCTATGACTTCCTGCGGTTGTTTTGAATGCATTGTAGCAGTTGTTCCCGAGGCAAATGGGGTTTTAATTGTAAACAGAGGCTACAGTGGAATGACTCCGATTGGGATGAAGTTTTCTACCATTGCAGGAATGATAGGGGGAGGTATTCAGACTCCTGGATTTATGGGAGTTGGTGTAAACTATATTACTTCAAGGAAGTTTCTTAAAGGTGACGGAGGTATCAGAAGAATTGTCTGGATGCCGAAGGAACTTAAGGAAAGAATAAAAGAGAGTTTTCAGAAAAGAGCAGAGGAAGAAGGAATTCCTGAACTAATTGAAAAAATTGCTGATGAAACAGTTTGTGAAGATATTGAATGCCTTCTTGATTATCTTAGCCGAATAGAGCATCCTGCTTTAGAGATGGAGCCCATTATAAAATAAAAAATGGCGGCGAAGGGATTTGAACCCCTGACACGACGGATATGAGCCGTCTGCTCTGACCAACTGAGCTACGCCGCCGAACAATACTAATATATCAAAATCAGTATTTTTTTGGCAAATATCAACACTCTTGAGAAAATAAAATCTAAATGATGTATAATTAATTTAAAAACAGCAGGAGGATATTGATGATTGAAAAAGCCAAAGTTGAGCAGGTTTTAGGTAAAATTAGAGTTGGTCTTATGGCAGATGGAGGTAATATTGACCTTGTTGATATTAAAGATAATATAGTTTATGTGAAGTTAAAGGGAGCCTGTGGAACATGTCCGATGGCGACTCTAACACTTAAAAACTGGGTTGAAAAGACACTAAAAAGTGAAATTCCAGAGGTTAAAGAAGTTGTAGCTGTTTAAGGTAATGTTTAAATTTTTAATCATTTTATTTAACTTTCTGTTTCCTTTAATTTTGTCTTCTTTGTCTTTAACATGGGCAGAAGATAAAATTCAAATTAAGGATATAAGATATTATGAACTCTCTCAAGGATTAAGAGTAGTAATTGAAACAAGTGGAGTTACTGAATTTATAAAGGGAGAACTTAAAAACCCAGAAAGACTTTTTTTTGATATAAAAAATGCTACACTCAACAAGGAGATAAAAAAAGAATATTTAGTAAATGACCCTATTGTAAATAAAATCCGAATTGGACAGTTTGATATTAATACAGTAAGAATTGTCTTTGATCTTAAAAAGTCTGGCTATGAGTTCAAAATTATTCAACTTGAAGATCCTTTTAGAATAGTGATTGATATATATTCACAGGGAAGCCTTAAATCATCAAAAAATCTTGAAGAAAAGGAAACAAAAATTACACTGAAGCGGAAAATTGTTATTGATCCAGGACATGGAGGTAAAGACCCCGGTGCAATAGGTCCGTCAGGATTAAAAGAAAAAGATGTCACACTTGATATTGCTCTAAAAGTTAGAGAAATTTTAAAAACTGATCCCTCCTTTGAAATAATTTTAACAAGAGACAAAGATATCTTTATACCACTGAACGAAAGAACAGAAATTGCAAACCGAGTTGGTGCTGACCTTTTCATTTCAATTCATGCAAATGCTTCTCCAAACTCATATGCTCGGGGTATAGAAACATATATTTTGAACTGGACAGATGATGAAGAAGCAATAAGAGTTGCAGCAAGAGAAAATGCAATTTCTATAAAAAAGATGAAACAGTTAAAGGGAGAACTTGGCTTTATGCTTGCTTCATTAGAAAGGGAAGCAAAAAGAGATAGTTCTGTCAGACTCGCAGGATATGTCCATAATTCTATGACAGGCAGTTTAAAAAACTCTTTTTTAAGACATGACAATGGAGTAAAACAGGCTCTTTTTTATGTTTTAGTTGGTGCTCAGATGCCATCATGCTTGCTTGAAGTTTCTTATATAAGTAATCCTGAAGAGGAAAGACTTCTTAATCAAGAATCATACAGAATGGAAATAGCCCAATCAATTGTTGATGGAATCAAAAATTATTTTCTTAAAACAGAGCAGATTAAGAAAGTGAAATATACAAAAAATAACTCTACAACAAATAAAGTAAATATCAAAAAAGTCAAAAATACGCGACAGAAGGCGAATCTATAAATGGATTTATTCATAGAGAATGCTTTTATATTTGACGGGCTTGGTAATTCTCCATTTAAAGCCAATATAGGCATACAAAAGGATAAAATTATATACATTGGCAAGGAAAAATTCCGTGCAACAAAAAAGATAAATGCAAAGGAGTTAGTACTCACGCCAGGTTTTATTGATACACACTCTCATTCTGATTTTACAATTCTTGCAGACCCAAATGCAGAAGGAAAAATCACCCAGGGTATTACTACTGAAATAAATGGAAACTGCGGAATATCAGGCTTTCCAATGCTTGGTGAAGCTTTTGAAAGAAGGCTGCCTGAGCTAAAAAGTCTTGGACTTAGTCCTTGGAATACCTGTCAGGAATATATAAAATTATTGAAAAAAGCTAAGCCTGCAATCAACTTTGCTACCATGTTGGGTCATGGAAATCTGAGAGGGGCTGTGGTTGGTTATAAAGATGTAAAATCGCGGAAAAAAGAAATAAACAAAATGAAAGAACTTTTAAAAACAATGCTTTCTTATAATGTAAAGGGGCTTTCAACAGGATTAATATATCCCCAGGAATTTTTGCTGATACAGAAGAGATTATTGAACTTGCAAAGACTTTAAGACAATTCAAAGGTATTTACACAACTCACATGAGAAGCGAAGGTGATAGAGTGATCGGAGCTTTAGAAGAAACTATTTTAATTGGGAAGAAAGCAAAAATACCTGTTCATATTTCCCATCTCAAGACATCTGGTAGAGACAACTGGTGGAAGATTGATGTAATTTTAAAAATAATAAAAGACGCACAAAATAAAGGGATACAAATAACAGCGGACAGATATCCCTATATTGCTTCTCAAACAGACCTTGATGCTTTCTTGCCCTCATGGATAATTGAAGGAAACAGAGAGGATATTATAGAAAGACTAAAAAACAAAAATGTAAGACTCAAAATTAAAAAATATTTTAAAGAGCGAGGAGAAGATTTTCTAAACAGTCTTTTGATTTCTGATATTGCCTCTGATAAATATAAATCATTAGAAGGTAAAAGATTAGGAGAAATTGTTACCCTTGAAAATGCTGCTCAATTTACATGTGATTTATTGATTCATTCAAATCTTATGGTAGGAGTAATATATTTTGGAATGAGTGAAGAAAATCTTGAAAAAATTTTATCTCAACCTTATGTTATGATAGGCACTGATAGTTCTGCCAGATGTACAAGCGGAATTACCAGAAATGGTAAACCACATCCAAGAGGATTTGGTAGTTTCCCGAGATTTATAAAAAAATATATTTTAGACAAGGGATTATTAAAACTTGAGGAAGCAATAAGAAAAATAACATCTTTACCAGCACGAACCTTCAGGATTGAAAAAAGAGGAGTTATAAAAGAAGGCTATTTTGCAGATATTGTTATCTTTGACCCAGCCGAGATTGAAGACAGAGCCAGTTTTGAAAAACCATTCAATGTTTCAAAGGGAATTAAATATGTTATTGTAAACGGAGAAATTGCTGTATTGGAAGGCTCAATGACAGGGAGAAGAAACGGAAGAGTTCTTTTATGAAAATTGTTGGAATCACATGTAGCATTGATGAAAAAAAACTTTATCTAAACAGGGATTATACCACAGTTATTATTAATCTTGGTTTTATTCCACTAATAATCTCGCCTGATATGATAGAAAAAATACTAACTCATATTAATAAAATCTCAGCCTTGATAATTTCTGGAGGAGGAGATATAAATCCTAATTTTTATGGAGAAAAAAATAAAGCCTGTAAAAATCTTGTGCCTGATGAAAGAGTTTTATCAGAAATGAAACTTCTCAAAGCATTTATTGAAACAGGGAAACCAATTTTAGGAATATGTTATGGAATGCAACTTATGAATATATTTTTAGGTGGGAATCTTTACCAGAATATTGAGACACAGATAAAACATAGTTCAGATAATCATGAAATTCAAGTAACTGATAATTTTTTATTTGAAAAAGGGCAGTATATTGTAAATAGTTCTCATCATCAGGCTATTAAAATTTTAGGCAATGGACTTGAAATATTTTGCATGGCAAGGGATGAAGTTATAGAAGGTGTTTATCTTAAAGAACATCCTTTTTTTGTCGGGGTCCAATGGCATCCAGAAAGACACATGGGAGAAATTTCTTTAAACCTTTGGAAGAGTTTTGCAAAAAAGATAAAATAGAATATGAGTCCATCCAAAAAATATAGAATTTCTCTTGAAAGAAGCTTTTACATCTGGATTTTACTACTTTTTATTGGCATTCTGGGTTATCTTAATTATCAAATACTTAAATCTTTTTTTGCTTCTGCAGGGTGGGCTATAGTGATTGCTTTAGTGTTTCATCCTGTTTTTGATTATTTAAAAAAATTTCTAAAATACAGAGGACTTACAGCTGTAGTAACGATAATTTTAGTAATAGTTCTTTTTCTTTTCCCCTTTGTCTATGTTTCTTATCAGATCATTCTTGAAGCAGGAGAACTCATAAAAGGCGTTAATCTTCCTGAGCTTATAAATGAAATAATGTCTCACCCATTACTTTCAAAAATTCTTGAGAAATTAAGTTTTATTACAGGAGGTGACATTGCATCACTTGAGATTATAATTAAAAATGAACTCAGCGGATTATTGAAAGAAGGGGCACTTAGAATTGCTCATGGATTTGGTGATATACTGAGCCTTTTTCTTAATTTGATACTGACTTTTTTTATTGCTTTTTTCTTTCTGAAAGATGGACATCATTTTGTAAAAAAAATTGAAGAATTCTTGCCTTTCGCGGAAGTTGATAAAACTTCTATCAGAAATCAAATTAGAAATATAATTTATACAACTTTTTATGGTGGTATTTTGATAGCCATGCTTCAGGGAACAATTCTTGGAATAACTTTTTATTTTCTTGATATGCCTTCATCAACACTCTGGGGCTTTGCAACTGCGGTTGCGTCCTTCATACCTGTTTTAGGAGCTTTTGCTGTATGGGGACCGGCTTCTATTTATTTACTGGCTAAGGGATTAATTATAAAGGGGTTGATTCTTGCAATGGTAGGAGCATTTATAATAAGCCTTATTGATAATGTTTTGAAGCCTCTAATTATAAAAGGCAAAGTTAAATTGCCCCTTATATTTATATTTCTTTCTGTTCTTGGTGGAATTAAAATTTTTGGACTTATTGGTTTTATAATTGGACCTCTTGTTTTTAGCCTTTTTGTCTCATTCTTAGAAATTTTAAAGAACTTTATAGGAGGTAGTGAAAATGTTTGAAAGGAAGGATTTAGAAAAACTTGAAAAATTTAATTTTAACGATGCTTATGTTGTAAGCCTTTTTCTTAATGTTTCTCCAAATGAAAGGAAAAAACAGGCTTACTTATCAAAGTTTAAAAATCTTGTAAAGAGTTTACCAGAAAATATTCAGAATGCTTGCAAAGATGATCTTGGCAAGATGGAAGCTTTTTTACAAAGTGAAAGAGAATCTTTTAAAAAATCTATTGTTATTTACAGTTGCACGGCTAAAAACCTTTGGATAAGATATGATTTAAATGTAGAGCTTAAGGATGATTTAGTTGTTGATAGAACTCCTTGTACAAGCCCTCTTTTTGATTTACTTGATAATTATCAGAAATATGGCGTTCTTCTTGTTGATAAACGCGCAGCCAGAGTATTTTTAGTTTTTCTGGGTGATATTGAGGAATACGGAATGGTTCAACATGAAGATGTCCCGGGAAAGCACAAAAAAGGTGGATGGTTTGCTCTTGCAGAAAAAAGATATGAAAGACATATTGATTATCATGTAAAGATGCATCTAAAGGATGCAGTTGATAAGTTTGATAGCTTTCTTAAGGATAAAAATATCAGAAGACTTATTGTTGCAGGGCCTGACGAGGCGATTTCTGAATTAATGAATATACTCAATGATGAAATAAAGCTCAAAATAGTGGGAAGAGCAAACATTGAAAAATATGCTTCAAAAGAAGAGGTTTTAGAAAAAGTAATTCCAATCGTTGAAGAATATGAAAGGTCTAAAGAAAAAGAAACAGTTTCTGAGCTTATTACAAGGTCATTGAAAAATAATAATGCAGTTATGGGAATTGATGATGTATTTAAATATCTGAGAGATAGAAGAGTTATGAAACTCGTTATCGCAAAAAATTACATAGTAGAAGGTTTTATCTGTCAGAATTGTGGATTTGCAACAACTCAAAATGTTGAATGCTGCATGGAATGTGGAGGTTGTGTTATGAAAAACGATAACCTTGTAGAAAAAGCTACAGAGATGGCAATTGAGCAGTCTGCTTTAGTTGAAGTTATAAAAGATGAAAAAGACAGACAAAGACTTCTTGAATATGGTGGTATAGGAGCTTTTTTAAGATTTTAAATATTCTCGTAAATATTTAGCAGTATAGGAGTTTTCAAGTTTTAAAAATTCAGTGAGGTCGCCTTCATAAAGAAGGTGGCCTCCTTTATCTCCACCTTCAGGTCCAAGGTCAATTATCCACTGAGCCTCTGAAATTACCTGAAGATTATGTTCAATTATGATTACTGTTGCTGATTTATCAAGCAATCTTTTTACGATGTTAAGAAATTTTTTAATATCTTCATAGTGTAGTCCAACAGTAGGTTCATCAAGTATATAAACAACCCCTTTAAGAGTTGATTTTTTTCCTGTGATAGAACTAAGAATTTCTTCACAGATTTTAATTCTCTGTGCTTCTCCTCCAGAAAGAGTTGTTGCAGGCTGCCCTAATCTGAGATAACCAAGACCTAATTCTCTGATAAGATTTATTTTTTCTCTTAAAATGTTATCCTCATAAAAGAATTCATAAGCTTCATCAAAACTCATTGACAGAACTTCATGTATGTTTTTATCTTTATATTTTACTTCCAGCACTTCTTTCCTAAATCTTTTGCCTTCACAGTCTTCACAGGGCAAAAAAAGGTCCTCAAAAAAAAACATCTGAACTCTTATATAACCTTCTCCCTTACACTGAGGGCAATAACCCTGTGGACTGTTTACAGAAAAAGCTCCTGAAGAAAATCCTCTTAGTTTAGCTTCTTTTTGAGAGGCAAAAATATCCCTAATCTTACCATAAAGTCCAAGATATGTAACGGGCATGGATTTTGGTGTTCTTCCAATAGGAGACTGATCAATGAGTTTTATTGCTTTAATATTTTTTACACCTTCAATGTCTTCAAAAGCAAGAGCTTTTTGAGTATCTATTCCGAGCTGATTTGCCACCGCTTTATAAAACGTATCAACTACAAGTGAACTTTTGCCAGAACCAGAAATTCCTGTTACTACTGTAAGGGCATTCATTGGAAAATGAACTGTTATATTTTTAAGGTTGTGTCCATGAGCATTTTTCAAAGTGATGAAATTTTTAAATAAATTTTTATAATTTTTAATTGCAAGGCATTCAGATTTTTTCAGGTAATTAGCCGTAACAGTATCAAGATTTAAAAACTTTTTTAATTCTCCAGAATAAACCACTTCGCCTCCAAGACTACCACCCCCAGGTCCAAGTTCAATTAACCAGTCTGCATTTTTGATTACATCTTTATCATGCTCAACCACTACAACTGTATTTCCATACTCTGTAAGATCCTTTAAAACTGCAATAATTCTGTCTGTATCTTTTGGATGAAGTCCTACAGTTGGTTCATCAAGAACATAAAGAGTTGCTGTAAGCCTATTTGAAAGCTGATTTGATATATTAAGCCTTTGATATTCACCGCCAGAAAGAGTTTTAATTTGCCTATCCAATGTTAAGTAACTCAGTCCTACTCTTTCAAGAAACTCAAGTTTTTCAGAAATCTGCCTTAAAGGTTCTTCTGAAATTTTTGCTTCTTCCTGAGAAAGCTTTAATGATTGAATCCATTCTTTTAGTTGGCTTATGGACATAAAATTTATATCTCCAATGTCCAATCCATTTATTTTAAACATCAGTGCGGTATCTTTAAGTCGCTTGCCTTTACAATGAGGACACACAACAGGTTTCCTAATTCTTGAAAGGAAAACTCTTACATGAACCTTATATCTCTTCTTTTCAAGTTCTTCAAGAAAATCGTTCACTCCATAGAAATATTGATTTCCTGTAAAGATGAGATTTTTTTGCTCTTGAGACAGCATTCTATAAGGAATATTTACATTTATACCTGAAAGCTTTGCTCCTTTTAGAAGTTGCTGTTTCCACCATTTAAGTGTTGGTTTTTCCCATATCTCAATAGCTCCTTCAGCAAGTGAAAGCTCTTTGTCAGGAACAATGATGCTTTCATCGTATTTTAAGAGATAACCAAATCCTTTACACTGAGGGCATGCTCCATGCGGATGATTGAATGAAAAAAGAAGAGGAGAGGGTTCTGAGGTTTTCATTCCGCAATAAGGACATATTGGTTCAGAAAAAAAGTGAAGCAAATTAGCATCTTCAACAATATAAATCTTTACTTGACCCATCCTGAATGCTATCTCAAGTGAGTCATTGAGTCTTGAAGCATTGCTGAGGACTAATCTATCAACGATTACCATTTTCAATTTTTCATCAGATTTTGTGAGTTCTTTTACTATGGGATTGTTATTTTCAAATATCAAAACTCTTGAAAATCCAAGTTGAATAAGTTTTTCTTTAGATTCGTCAGTTTCAAATACTATGAATGCTCTTTTGCCAGCATATTTTTCTAAAAGTTCCTGGGTAAGTTTTGAGGAATTCCATGATTTTATTTCTTCATTACATTTAGGGCAAACAGGTTTTGCTACTTTTGAAAAAATTATTCTCAGATAATCATAAATTTCAGTATGAGTTCCAACAGTTGCCCTTGAGCCTTTAATCGGATTTCTCTGCTCAAGTGCTATTGTAGGTCTTAAGTTATCAATCAGATCAACATCAGGTCTTGGAAGTTTTTCAATGAAAACCCTTGCATAACTTGACATACATTCAATAAATCGCCACTGTCCTTCAGCATAAATCGTATCAAAAGCAAGAGATGATTTGCCAGAACCAGAGATTCCAGTTATTACAGTTAATTTGTTATGAGGAATGATAACGTCTATATTCTTTAAGTTATTTTGTCTGGCTCCTTTTATTATGAGATAGTCTTCTTTTCTGCTATTGTGCATCTTTTATTCTAACTGTATGATAAAATATTAAATCAATATTGTTTGAGGAGGTGTAATAATGAAGCTTAATCCAGAAAAAGAAGCAATTGAAACTGTCGCAAAATTAATGCTTATTTCAGCAAGGACAGCACCTAAAGCAAAGGGAGATGATGAAATTGTTACAGGAATTGTATCCCAAGAAGAAAAAGAAGCAATTGCTCAGGAGATGGAATTAATTGGGCAAAAGGAAACTCATAAATTTTTCAAAAGAGATGCTCAAAATGTAAGGGATGCTGAAGCAGTAATACTTATTGGACTTAATTTTACAAAACCTGCAGGAGTAAACTGTGGAGCATGTGGCTATGACTGTAATACAATTCTTAAGCAAAAAACATTTAAAGTTGAATATTCAGGACCTATATGCACAATAAGAGCAATAGATTTAGGAATTGCAATAGGTTCACTGGTTTCTGTTGCCAAAGAACTCGGAGTTGACAATAGAGTAATGTATTCTATAGGTGCTACTGCTAAAAAACTTGGACTTATGGATGCTCAAATAATACTTGGTATTCCTTTAAGTATAAAGGGTAAAAATATTTTCTTTGATAGAAAGCCTGTTTAAGTTCTAATTGAATTCTTCAGTTTATTGATTTTCAAGGGGGTTATAAAAAAGTTCCCTCAATGTTTTATTGAACAATTTTTTATTTATCTCCATCTGTGAGTCTGAACTTTTCCCTGCCATGCCTGTCATTCCGAGGCTGCGTAAGCAGCCGAGGAATATCCTCCATTTTTCATAGGACGCACTCTCAAAATGACTGTCATAAAAAATCTCCATTTTTTTGTAAAAAAATTGATATAATTCAATTGGAGCATGAAGCTCTGAAAAAAAACCTCATGAAGGGGTTTAAATCCCTATGAAAGGGAGGTGCTGAAGATGATTAAGAAAGTTTCAGGGAAGCCAATGCCTACCTGTAAGTGCAAAGGTTCCTGCTAATTGAAAAGGGGGAGAATTTCTCCCCCTTTCTTTATTATTCCAGAGTGTGCCATAATATTTTATGCGTTATATTTTATTGTTTGTTTTTATTTCATTTTTTTTTATGCCTTTTTCAGCAACTGCTGAAGAAGAAAATGTCTATTTTAATTTTATGGCTGGATATTATGCCAGTATAAATGGAGATTTAAATAAAGCAATTGTCTTTTACAAAGAAGCATTAAAAGAAAATCCTCAATCAAAATTTCTAAAAATAATTTTAGCTGATACTTATTTAAAAATTGATGAACTGGAAACAGCAAAAAACTATATTACTGATGTATTAAAAGAAGATACCGAAAATATAGACGCTTTACAGGTGCTTGCTTCTGTTTATGTAAAAGAAAAGAAAGTTAAAGAAGCTATTGAAGTTTATGAAAAGATTCTTCAACAATCACCAAATAAAATTGAAATGCTTTCAAAAATTGGAAATTTATATCTTATCTCAGGTATGTATGATAAAGCCATTGAAACATTTAAAAAAATACTGAAAGAAGACTCAGAAAACATAATGGCTCTGCATTTTCTTGGGATAATTTATATTGAAAAAAAGGATTTTAAATCAGCACGTGAAAGTTTTAAGACAATTCTTAAGCTTAATCCTGATTATGAACCTGCATATACAAATCTCGGAGCAGTTGAAGAACTTGCGGGTAACTTGAAAGACGCAGAACTGTATTTTAAGAAAGCATTAGAACTAAATCCTGAAAATCTTTTTGCAAGAGAACGTTTAATAAACCTGTATCTTTCTCAGAAGTCATATAAAGAAGCGATAAAAGAACTTGAAACACTAAAAGAACAAAAATCAGAGTCAGAACAGATTCATGAAAAACTTGCACTGCTTTATTTGCAAATAAAGCAGTATGATAAAGCTACTGAAGAGCTTGAATATCTTCTTTCAAAACATCCAAAAGATTTGAATCTTATGTATTATCTATCTTTAATCTATATTGAAACAGGGAAATTAAGTGAAGCAGAACATTTATTAAAACAGATTATTTCAATAAATCCAAAACAGGTTAATGCTTTTCTGAATCTTGCTACAGTTTATTTAAAACAGAAAAAACTTATAGAGGCTTTAAATATATACGATGAGATTCTTCAGTTTGCTGGTGATGTACCTGAAATTTATATTTATGCTACAGAGACTGCTATGGATTTAAAAGATTATCAACGGGCAAGACAATATATTGAAAATGCTTTGTCAAGGTTTCCTGAAAATCCAGATGTAAATTTTATAGCAGGAGTTGTGTTTGATAAACTTGGAAAGTTTGAGGAAACTGAAAAATTAATGAAAAAAACTTTGTCTTTAAAACCTGACCATGCAGAAGCTCTTAATTATCTTGGTTATAGTTATGCTGATAGAGGTATTAATCTTAAAGAAGCACTATCTCTGATACAAAAAGCAGTTCAATTAAAACCAAACAATGGATATTATCTTGACAGTCTTGGATGGGTTTATTTCAAACTTGGTGATAAAAAAAATGCTTTGCAATATCTTCTTGAAGCGATAAAATATGTAAAAGATGACCCTGTTATTCTTGAACATCTTGGAGATATATATAAAGAGCTTGGTAATTATAAAGAGGCTTTACAGACATGGCAAGAAGCTATGAAGTATCATGAAAAAGAAGAAGGTTTAAAAGAAAGATTGGAAAAAAAGATAAAGGAAGTCCAAGCACTCATAAAAAAATAATGCTCACCTGCAAGGCATTTGCAAAAATAAACTGGGCAATCTCAGTCCTAAAAAAAAGAGACGATGGATATCACGATATTATTTCACTAATGCAAGCCATTGATTTGCATGATACTCTGATTTTTAAATCTTCTCAGAAGATAGAAATTGAAACAGATTTACTTATAAAAAAAGAAAACAATTTAGTATACAAAGCAATTAAAGCTTTGCAGAATTATACGGGAATAAAAAAAGGAGTAACTGTTATTCTTAAAAAAGAAATTCCTTTAGGAGCAGGTCTTGGAGGAGGGAGTTCTGATGCAGCTACTACTTTAAAAGCTTTAAATGAGTTATGGCAACTTAATCTGGATATAAAAACATTACATGAAATAGGTGCTTCAATTGGCAGTGATATACCTTTTTTCTTTTATCTTCCAATCTGTATTGTTGAAGGAAGGGGTGATGTAGTTAAACCTTTAAAAATTTCAAAATCTTATACACTTTTATTAGTTAAACCTGATTTCAGTATTTCTACAGAATGGGCATATAAAACTTTAGATTTAAAAACTGAATTGACAACAGAATATGAAAAAATAAATAATAATATTTGGCAATTATATAATCATCTCTACAGTGGAGATGTTGATAATTTTTATTTATGGAATGATTTAGAAAAATCTGTTTTAGAGAAATATCCTGAAATAGATAAAATTAAAAGAAAACTAATAGAAGCTGGAGCGAAAAGCAGTCTCTTGAGTGGAAGTGGCTCTACAGTATTTGGTTTATTTAACAATAAAACAGATGCTCAAAAAGCTTTAAAATTTTTTGAAGGATACTGGTGCAGGGTAGTTCAGACCCTTGTTGAACCCTTGAAATGAGATGAATAATATTGAAATATTTTAATTTGGGGAGTCGCCAAGTGGCAAGGCAGCGGATTTTGGATCCGCCATCCGCAGGTTCGAATCCTGCCTCCCCAGTAGATAAACCCTCAGAAAGAGGGTAATTTTATTTTTAAGGAGTTGAGAATGCCTGATGGTATCAAGTTGATAACAGGAAATGCAAATCCTGAGCTTGCAAAAAAGGTTAGTGATTACTTGCAAATTCCTTTAACTGAAACCATGGTTAGCACTTTCAGCGATGGTGAAATAATGGTCCAGATCAAAGAGAATATTAGAGGCTCTGATGCATTTGTTATACAGCCTACTTGTACTCCTGTCAATCACAATATTATGGAGTTACTTTTAATTATTGATGCATTAAAGAGAGCATCTGCTGGAAGAATTACCGCTGTTATTCCCTATTATGGATATGCAAGACAGGATAGAAAAGTTCAGCCTAGAGTTCCTATATCAGCAAAGTTGATTGCAAACTTAATCACAGTTGCTGGAGCAAACAGAGTTTTATCTATTGATTTACACGCAGGTCAGATTCAGGGATTTTTTGATATTCCTGTTGACCATCTTTTTGCGATTCCAGTAATTTTAGATTATTTAAAGAAAAACAATCTTTTAAACAACATTACTGTTGTTTCGCCTGATGCAGGTGGAACAGAAAGAGCAAGAGCTTTTGCTAAAAAAATTAACGCACCTCTTGCAATAATAGATAAAAGACGAGATGCTCCAAATGTTTCAAAGGTGATGCATGTTATTGGAGAAGTTAAAGATAGAGATGCTCTAATAATTGATGACATGATTGATACAGGTGGAACATTGGTCCAGGCTGCAAATGCCTTGAAAGAAAAAGGTGCGCAAAGAGTATTTGCTGCATGTACTCATGCAGTGCTTTCGGGTCCAGCAATTGAAAGGCTTAATAATTCTGTGCTTGAAGAAGTTATAGTTACTGATACAATTCCTGTTTATGATAAAAAAGATAAATGTCCAAAAATAAAAGTTCTTACTGTTGCTCATCTTTTAGGTGAAGCAATAAAAAGAATACATGAAGAAACTTCAATAAGTTCATTATTTGTATAAGGAGGAGAGGTAGGATGGAAAAATTTATTCTAAATGTAGAAAAAAGAGAAAGAACAGGAAAAGGTATTGCAAGACAGTTAAGAAGTAAAGGAATTATACCCTGCGTGATTTATAAAAATGGACAATCAACTCCTGTTCAGATACCTACAAAGGAACTTTACACATTTATGAATATTGCTACGAGGGAAAAATTATTTGTCACTCTTAAACTGGATGGGCAAGAAAAACAGGCAATACTTCAGGATTATCAAGTTGATCCAGTAACTGGAAAACTTTTGCATGTTGATTTTATGGAAGTAAGCGCAACTGAAAAAATTAGAGTTACCATTCCTGTTGTTCTTATTGGTGAACCTATAGGAGTTAAACAGGATAAAGGAGTTCTTCAGCACGGAATTTCAGAGATTGAAATTGAGGCAATTCCCGAGAAAATACCTGGTCATATTGAAGTTGATGTTTCTCACTTAGAGGTTGGAGATGCGGTTCATGTAAGTGACATTAAATTTGAAGAAGGAATAAAAGTTATATCCAATCCTGAAGAGGTTATTGCCACAGTGACTGTGGAAGAAGAGGAGGCAGAAGTTGCTCCTTCTATAGAAGAAACTGTTGAACCCGAAGTTATAAAGAAAGGTAAAAAAGCTGAAGAAGAGGAAGAAAAATAAACAACTGAATGATTGTAATTGTTGGACTTGGCAATCCCGGTAGAAAATACGCAAAAACAAGACATAATGTGGGTTTCATGGTTGTTGATGAGTTAGCAAGAAAATATGGATTGGTATTTAAAGAAAAAAATGATTACTATATCACAGAGTGGAGATTAGAAAATAAGGATATTACTATTATAAAACCGACTACATATATGAATTTAAGTGGAACTGCTGTAAAAAAGGTTGTAAATGAAAAGATTCTGAAGAATTTGCCTGAATCTTTAATTGTAATTCATGATGATGTGGACATGCCTTTAGGGAAGATAAAAATAAAGAAAAATGGTTCTTCAGGAGGGCATAAAGGAGTTCAGTCAATCATTGATAGTCTCGGAACTAAAGATTTTATAAGAATAAAGATAGGAATTGGCAAAAACCCTTATCAAGATGTTTCAGAATATGTTTTGAGTCCATTTACATCAGAACAAAGAGCTAAAATTCAAGAAAAAATTTCTGAGGCAGTAGAGTCAATTGTTGTTATAATTAATGAAGGTGTGAATAAAGCCATGAATATTTATAACAGGTTGTGAGGATGGTCTGGTTTTTGTTGTTTTTTATAATTTTTATATTTCCAGAAAATTCCTATGCATGGGGACCACTGACTCATGCGTATCTTTCAGGGCAAATATTTTCTTTTTCAGGATTAGTTCCTGCAGGAGTATTAACAATAATCAAACTTTATAAAGAATATTTTATGTACGGTAATATTATTCCAGATACTGTATTTGGCAAAAAATATTTACCAGAGGATAAAAATCCTCATTCATGGAAAACAGGGCTTTGTCTTCTTAATGAAGCAAAAACACCAGAGGAAAAATCCTTTGCCTACGGATATTTAACGCATTTAGCTGCTGATGCTGTGCTTCATAATGATATTAAAAATTTGACAACTCTTCAACATGCATTGTTTGAGCTCAAAGCAGACAGAGTTATTGATAGATATTACTGGATTCAAATTATGTCCATCAATAAAAAAGTTAAAAAGATAAGCGAAAAATTTTTTGAACAAGCTGTTGCACAATCATTTTTGTCTTTAAAAACAAGCACAAAAATTTACAAATCTTTAATATTTCTTTCAGCCTTTAATACTGGAGAGTTGAAAAATGTAGAATTATTTGAATCATTGCATTTTAAATCTTTATCTGCAATGATAGAATTATTAAATAATACAGAGCATTCAAAAATAATTAATCTTCCTCCAAACAATTAAATAAGACTGTTCAAAAACTTTTAAGTGTCAGCTCATTTTTTATTAGATATTTTCCAGTTGCTTTTTTAAAGGAAAATTAGTTAAATTATTTTTTACATATTTCAATTTTTAGGCTATTTATTTACTTGACAGAGTTTTTATTTTTTGATAAACTAAAAAGTCTTGTCTGCAAATGTTAAAACTTTGTTAAAGTAAATTTAAGTATATTATATGAGGTGAAAAGGTGCCGACAATTTCGCAATTAGTAAAAAAAGGCAGGGAAAAGGTTGAAAAGAAAACAAAATCACCTGCTTTGCAGTCATGTCCTCAAAAAAGAGGGGTGTGCGTAAGAGTATACACTACAACTCCTAAAAAGCCTAATTCAGCTTTAAGAAAGGTTGCAAAAGTTAGGCTTACAAATGGAGTTGAGGTAATAGCTTACATACCTGGAGAAGGACATAATTTACAGGAGCATTCAATAGTTCTTGTAAGAGGTGGAAGAGTGAAGGATTTACCAGGTGTTAGATATCATATTGTAAGGGGAACCTTAGATTGTGCAGGCGTTAATAATAGAAGACAGAGTCGTTCAAAATACGGCACTAAAAGACCAAAATAAGTAGGAGTATAAGATGCCAAGAAGAGGTTATGTACCAAAAAGAGAAGTTTTGCCTGATCCAAAATATCAGAGTAAACTTGTATCAAAATTAATAAATGTAATTATGGAAGATGGAAAGAAATCCATTAGTGAGAAAATATGTTATGGTGCATTTGAGATAATTAAAGAAAAAACAGGTCAGGACCCTTTAAAGGTCTTTAAGCAGGCAATTGAAAATATTAAGCCTGTTCTTGAAGTAAGGCCTCGCAGAGTCGGAGGTGCTACATATCAGGTTCCAATGGAGGTAAGACCTAATAGAAGATTAAGTCTTGCTTTGAGATGGCTTACAACATATGCCAGACAGCGAAAAGAAAAAACTATGAAAGAAAGGCTTGCTGGCGAAATATTAGATGCCTACAATAATGTAGGTTCTTCAATAAAAAAGAGAGAAGAAACCCACAAGATGGCAGAAGCCAATAGGGCATTTGCTCATTATAGGTGGTAATTTAGAGGAGTATATGGAAAGATTCCCACTTGAAAAAACGAGAAATATTGGTATTATGGCGCATATTGATGCCGGTAAAACAACAACTACTGAGCGAATTCTGTATTATACCGGCGTTACATATAAAATAGGAGAGGTCCATGAAGGCACAGCGGTAATGGACTGGATGCCTCAGGAACAGGAACGTGGTATAACAATAACTGCGGCATCTACAAGCTGTATGTGGAAGGAACATAAAATTAATATAATAGATACTCCAGGACATGTTGACTTTACAATTGAAGTTGAGAGATCTTTAAGGGTTCTTGATGGTGCTATTGCTGTATTTGATGCCTCAGCAGGAGTTGAGCCTCAGAGTGAAACTGTATGGAGACAGGCAGACAAATATAAAGTGCCAAGAATAGCCTTTATGAACAAGATGGATAAAATAGGAGCAGATTTTTTCATGTCTGTAGAAAGCATGATAGAAAAACTCGGTGCAAATCCTGTTGCTGTTCAGATTCCGATAGGTAAAGAAGATACATTCAGAGGTCCTATAGATTTAGTTGAAATGAAAGCTTATTATTTTGATGATGAAACTCTTGGAGCTAAATTTGTAGAAGATGAAATTCCTTCTGAATATATTGAAGAGGCAAAAAAATACAGAGACAAAATGATAGAGACGCTTTGTGATATAGATGACAGGATTATGGAAAAATATCTTTCTGGCGAACCTATTTCATCTGATGAAATAAGGGCTGCAATAAGAAAAGGTACAGTGGAAATGAAAATTACTCCTATTCTCTGTGGTTCTGCATTTAAAAACAAAGGGGTTCAGATGCTTCTTGATGCTATTGTTTATTATTTACCTTCTCCTCTTGATGTTCCTCCTGTAAGAGGAGTGAATCCTTTAGATGGGACTGAAGTGGAAAGGAAGCCTTCAGTAGATGAGCCATTGACAGCTTTAGCATTTAAAATTATGGCAGATCCATACATGGGTAGTCTTACCTATGTAAGAGTCTACTCTGGTGTTTTAACATCTGGTAGTTATATATATAATTCTACAAGAAATATAAAAGAAAGAGTCGCAAGAATTTTTAGAATGCATTCAAACCGTAGAGAAGAAATAAAAGAAATTTGCGCAGGAGATATTGCTGCGATTGTAGGTTTGAAAAATACTTTAACTGGAGATACTCTTTGCGATGAGAGTAATCCTGTTGTTCTTGAGGCTATAGAATTTCCTGAGCCTGTTATCTCTGTTGCTATAGAACCTAAAACAAAAGCTGATCAGGAAAAATTATCTCTTTCATTGCAAAAGATTTCTCAGGAAGACCCTTCTTTTAGGGTGAGTTTTAATGAAGAGACTGGACAGACAATTATTTCAGGAATGGGAGAACTGCATCTTGAGATAATTGTTGATAGGCTTACAAGAGAGTTTAAAGTTGGAGCAAATGTCGGCAAACCACAGGTTGCTTATAAAGAAACAATTAAACTGCCTGCCAAAGCAGAGGGTAAGTTTATCAGGCAGACAGGTGGACGTGGTCAGTATGGACATGTCTGGATTGAGATAGAGCCATTAGAGAGAGGCAAGGGTTTTGAATTTGTAAATAAAATTGTTGGCGGAACCATTCCAAGGGAGTTTATTCCAGCTGTTGAAAAAGGAATTGTTGAAGCAATGGAAGGAGGAGTTCTTGCTGGATATCCAGTGGTTGATGTTAGAGTAACACTTTTTGATGGTTCATATCATGAGGTTGATTCTTCAGAGCTTGCATTCAAAATTGCTGCTTCAATGGCATTTAAAGATGCTTGTAAAAAAGGTGAAATTGTTTTGCTGGAACCAATTATGGATGTGGAAGTTGTTGTTCCTGAAGATTATATGGGTGAGGTAATAGGAGACATAAATTCAAGGCGTGGAAAGATTCAATCTATGGAAAAAAGAGGAAAAGCCCAAGTTATTAGGGCAATGGTTCCATTAGCAGAAATGTTCGGATATGCGACTGATTTAAGATCAAAAACGCAGGGTAGAGGTACATACACAATGCAGTTTTCACATTATGACGAGGTCCCCAAGAATCTTACAGAGCAGATAATTGCTAAGATAAAAGGAAATAATAAATAAAAGTTTAAGGAGAATTTTAAGGAGGAAGATAATGGGAAAGGCAAAATTTGAGAGGAAGAAGCCGCATGTAAATGTAGGGACGATAGGGCATATTGATCATGGTAAGACCACACTTACAGCAGCGATAACGAAGTATTTGGAATTGAAGGGTATGGCGCAGTATAGGAGTTATGATCAGATAGACAATGCACCTGAGGAGAAGGCGAGGGGGATAACGATAAACACAGCGCATGTAGAGTATGAGACAGACAAGAGGCATTATGCGCATGTAGACTGTCCTGGTCATGCAGACTATATAAAGAACATGATAACAGGAGCAGCACAGATGGATGGTTCAATATTAGTAGTAGCAGCGAATGATGGACCTATGCCACAGACAAGAGAGCACATACTGCTTGCGAGGCAGGTAGGAGTACCATACATAGTAGTATTTATGAACAAGACAGACATGGTAGATGATCCAGAGTTATTGGACTTAGTAGAACTTGAAGTGAGAGAATTATTGAGCAAGTATGGATTTCCAGGTGATGAGATACCAATCATAAAGGGGTCAGCATTGAAGGCATTAGAAAGTAGCAGCAAAGACCCCAATGCAGAAGAGTATAAGCCGATACAGGAGCTATTGGATGCATTAGACAGCTACATACCAGAGCCTGAGAGGCCAATAGACAAGCCCTTTTTAATGCCTATAGAAGATGTATTCACAATATCAGGTAGAGGAACAGTAGTAACAGGGAGAGTAGAGAGAGGAATAATCAAAGTAGGAGATGAAGTAGAGATAGTGGGATTAAGGGAGACCCGTAAGACAGTAGCGACAGGAGTAGAGATGTTTCGTAAGATACTGGATGAAGGAAGGGCAGGAGACAACATAGGAGTGTTACTAAGGGGAATAGGCAAAGATGAAGTAGAGAGGGGGATGGTATTAGCGAAGCCTGGGAGCATAACCCCGCATACGAAGTTTAAGGCAGAAGTATACGTATTGACAAAGGAAGAGGGAGGAAGGCATACACCCTTTTTCAATGGATACAGGCCTCAGTTTTATTTTAGGACAACGGATGTGACAGGAGTGATAAAGTTACCAGATGGAGTAGAGATGGTAATGCCAGGTGATAATGTGAATTTAAGTGTAGAGTTGATAGCACCGATAGCGATGGAAGAGGGATTAAGATTTGCGATAAGAGAAGGTGGAAGAACAGTAGGTGCAGGTGTTGTTACAGAGGTGCTGGAGTAAAATGGACCAAAAGATTAGAATAAAATTAAGAGCTTATGACAACAGGGTTCTGGATCAGTCTGTTAAGGAGATAGTGGATACTGTCAAAAAAACAGGTGCGAGGATTTCAGGTCCTGTGCCTTTGCCAACAAAAATAAGTAAGTATACTGTTTTAAGGTCAACAAATCAGGATAAAAAATCAAGAGAACAATTTGAAATAAGAGTGCATAAAAGATTGATAGATATACATGATCCCACCCCCGAAACAGTGGAGGCTCTTATGAAGTTGGAGCTTTCTGCAGGGGTAGATGTGGAGATAAAGCTATGAAGGCAATTTTAGGTAAAAAAATAGGAATGACTCAAATATTTGATGAAGAAGGTAGAATTATTCCTGTGACAGTAATAGAAGCAGGCCCGTGCTGGATTGTGCAGGTAAGAAGTAAGGAAAAGAATGGTTACGAAGCAGTTCAGCTTGGTTTTCAGGAGATCAAGAAAGAAAAAAATGTACCCAAACCCTTGCTTGGAATTTTTAAAAAAGCAGGAATTCCTCCATGTAGGGTTTTAAAGGAATTTAAAATGACAGGATTTAATGTGGGTGATAAGGTTACTGTAGAGATATTTACAAAGGGTGATGTGGTAAGTATAGCTGGTATTTCAAAAGGAAAGGGATACCAAGGTGTCATGAAAAGGCATAATTTTGCAGGTGGTCCTGACACGCATGGCTCTATGTTTAACAGAGCACCTGGTTCTATTGGTGCAAGTTCTTTCCCGTCAAGAGTATGGAAGGGTAAGGGTATGGCTGGTCATATGGGAAATGAAAGGGTCACAGTGAAAAATTTAACAATTGTTGATGTTATTCCGGAACAGAATTTGCTTCTTGTGAAAGGCGCTGTTCCGGGTGGTGAAAATGGAATTCTACAAATATGGAAGGTAGAAGCATGATAGAGATTGAGATAAGAGATATTAATAACAACATAGTTGGTAAAAAAGAAGTTCCTGATATTGTTTTCAATAATTCCGCTTCTGAATCTGTGGTTCATACAGCAGTGGTTGCCTATATGGCAAATCAGAGGCAGGGGACACATTGTACAAAGACAAGGTCTGAAGTTTCAGGCGGAGGTAAAAAGCCATGGAGGCAGAAGCATACAGGAAGAGCAAGACATGGAAGCATTAGATCACCTTTGTGGAGAAAAGGCGGAATAGTATTCGGACCTAAGCCAAGAGATTACTATATTCAACTTCCTAAGCAGATGAAGGATACGGCATTATTTAAGGCGCTTACAATGAAATATAGAGATAATGAGATTTTGTTGCTTGATAATTTATCTCTCAATAGGATAAAAACAAAGGATATGGTAGAAATTTTAAAGAATTTACAGCTTGAAGAAAGCTCTGTCCTGATAGCTCTTCCAGAGAAGGATGAAAAAGTGCTTCTTTCAGCAAGAAATATTCCATATATAGGTGTTGTAAGAGCAGAAGATCTGAATGCTTATCATGTAGCAATGTTTGATAAGGTAGTATTTACAGTTGCAGGACTTGATAAGTTGCTCAGTATTAAGGGGGTTTCTTGATGGATATTTACAGCATAATAAAAAAACCTGTTTTTACAGAAAAAGCTTTGAATCTCAAAGAAAGTCAAAATAAGGTTGTTATAGAGGTTCATCCTGATGTAAACAAGGTTCAGGTTAAGAAAGCTTTTGAGGAGATATTTAAAGTTAAGGTTGACAGTGTGAGCATTATTAATGTGAAGCCGAAAATAAAAAGAGTTGGACTTCATTTCACGAAGACAAAAAAAACAAAAAAAGCAATAGTTACCCTGAAAGCAGGGGAGAAATTAGATTTGATAGAGGGTGTATAAATGGGTATAAGAAGATGTAAACCAACATCAGCAGGCAGAAGATTTGTAACGTATCATGATTTTAGTGAAATAACAAAAGATGAGCCCTATAAGCCATTAACTACATGTATCAAAAAGAGAAAAGGTAGAAATAATCAGGGTAGAATAACCTCTTGGTTAAAAGGCGGAGGGAATAGGAAGCTTTACAGAATTATAGACTTTAAAAGAAATAAACATGGCATTCCAGCAAAAATAGAAAGCATACAGTACGATCCCAACAGATCAGCCAGAATAGCTCTTTTGAAGTATATGGATGGAGAATATAGATATATTCTTGCGCCAGATGGATTAAAGGTGGGGGATACAATAATGAGCGGTTCTGGTATAGACATAAAGGTTGGAAATGCTTTGCCTCTTAAGGAAATACCTCTGGGAACGATGATACACAATATAGAACTTTTCCCAAATGGAGGAGGTAAGCTTGTAAGAAGTGCTGGGACAGCAGCTCAGCTAATGGCTAAAGAGGGTAAATATGCTCACGTAAAACTGCCCTCAGGAGAGGTAAGATTGATAAATGTGAATTGTTTTGCCACTATAGGACAGGTAAGCAATCTTGAACACGAGAATGTAATAATAGGAAAAGCTGGAAGAACAAGACATATGGGCAGGCGTCCTTCAGTTAGAGGAGTTGCAATGAATCCAATTGATCATCCTTTAGGAGGCGGTGAAGGTAAATCTTCAGGAGGAAGAGCTGCATGTACACCATGGGGTAAACCTGAAGGAGTGAAAACAAGAAAAAATAAGAGAACTGATAAGTTTATAATAAAGAGGCGGAAGTAAAGGGGGTTAAAGGTGCCAAGATCGCTTAAAAAAGGTCCGTTTGTGGATGTTAAACTTATGGAAAAAGTAAAAAAAGCTCTGGAGTCAGGAGATAAAAAGCCTATAAAGACTTGGTCAAGAAGGTCAACAATTATTCCAGAATTTATTGGACTTACGTTTGCAGTTCATAATGGAAGAAAGTTTATTCCTGTATATGTGACTGAAAATATGATTGGACATAAACTCGGAGAATTTGCACCTACAAGAACTTTTAAAGGTCATGCAGGCTCCGAAGAAAAGAAAAAGGCTAAGGGGAAATAGAAAATGGAAGCAAGGGCTATATTAAGATATGCTCGTATAACTCCAACTAAGGCAAGAAGAGTTATGAATTTAATTCGCGGGAAAAAAGCAGGTGAGGCTTTATTGACTTTGAAGTACATGCCTCATAAAGGCGCTCGTATAATTGAAAAAGTTTTAAGATCTGCTTTAGCAAATGCTGAGCAAAAAAATCCAAGATTGGATATTGATAATTTAAAAATAGTCAAAGCCTGTGTTGATCAGGGTCCGATGATGAAAAGAATTGAGCATAGAGCTATGGGAAGAGCGAATATTATTAAAAAGAAAACTTCACATATTACAATATATGTTGGTATTGAAGAAAATTAAAGCGGGGGTGTTGAGTTGGGTCAAAAAACAAATCCGATAGGCAACAGATTAGGAATAATCAGGACATGGGAAAGTAGATGGTTTGCTAAAAAAGGATATGCGGATCAGTTAATAGAGGACCTTAAACTTAGAAAAATGTTGAAAGACAAACTTTATCATGCTGGAATATCCAAGATTGAGATAGAAAGAGTTGGAGAAAAAGTTAGAGTTTTAATATTTGCAGCCAGACCAGGAATAATTATTGGTAAAAAGGGCGCGGAAGTTGAAAGATTGAAAAAAGAAGTAGAAGAAAAAACAGGTAAACAGGCAAATATTGAAATAAAGGAAGTAAGAAGACCTGAGCTTGATGCTCAATTAGTTGCTGAGAATGTAGCACTTCAGATAGAAAAAAGAGTTGCTTATCGTAGAGCAATGAAAAGGGCTGTGGCGTCTTCAATGAGATTTGGAGCTAAAGGTATTAAAGTATCATGTGCTGGAAGATTGGCAGGAGCAGAAATAGCAAGAACTGAATGGTACAGGGAAGGAAGAGTGCCTTTAAGCACGTTTAGAGCAGATATTGATTACGGCTTTGCAGAGGCAAAGACTACATATGGAATAATTGGTGTCAAGGTCTGGATATTTAAGGGTGAAGTTCAGCCAGGGCAATATATAAATTATAACTATTAATTTGCGGAGAGGAATAAATTATGTTAGCTCCTAAAAAAGTTAAATTTCGTAAAATGCAAAAAGGCAGAATGAACGGTATTGCTTACAGAGGTAGTACTGTATCATTTGGGGAATATGGACTTAAGGTTCTTGAGCCTGCATGGATTACAGCAAGACAGATTGAGGCAGCAAGAGTAGCGATAATGAGACATGCTAAAAAAGGTTGTAAGCTCTGGATAAGGATTTTCCCTGATAAACCTATTACTCGTAAGCCTGCTGAAACCAGAATGGGTAAAGGAAAAGGAAATCCTGAGTTTTGGGTTGCTGTTGTTAAACCTGGTAGAATTCTTTTTGAACTGTCAGGAGTTTCAGAAGAAATTGCAAAAGAAGCATTTGAGCTTGCATCTCATAAGCTTCCAGTGAAAACAAAATTTGTAAAGAGGCAGGAGAGTTTTGTATGAAGGCTACAGAATTAAGAAATTTTTCAATAGAAGAACTAAGGAAAAAAGAGAAAGAATTACGCAGAGAATTGTTCAATTTAAGATTTCAACTTGCTAAAGGTGAGCTACAGAATGTAAAAAGAATGAAAGCGGTTAAGAAAGATATTGCAAGAATATTAACTATAATTACAGAAAAAACTATGATGTCTTCTAAGGGCGAAGCCCACAAGAATTAAAAGAAAGAGGTATAAGGAGTTAAGGATATGCCGAAAAAGATATTAAAGGGCACAGTTGTAAGTGATAAAATGGACAAAACAGTGGTTGTTTCAGTTGAGAGAGTTTTTCAGCATCCTCTTTACAAAAAGACTATTAAAACAAGAAAGAAGTACAAAGCACATGATGAAGAAAATATTTGTCAGCTTGGTGACATGGTAGAAATAATTGAAAGCAGTCCAATAAGTAAAACCAAAAGATGGAAGGTTTTAAGAATTGTTAAGGAGGGTGATACTCAATGATTCAGCCAAGAAGCATTCTTGAGGTTGCTGATAATTCAGGCGCAAAAAGAGTGCAGTGCATAAGAGTACTTGGGGGTTCTAACAGAAAATATGCAAGTTTAGGAGATGTTATCATAGTAAGCGTCAAAGAGGCTTTACCTGACAGCAACATAAAAAAAGGTTCTGTAGCTAAGGCTGTTATTGTTAGATTACGCAGAAGTGTTAGAAGAAATGATGGTTCTTATATAAGATTTGATCAGAATGCAGTCGTGCTGGTTAATAATCAACTTGAACCAATTGGTACAAGAATATTTGGTCCTGTTGCAAGGGAACTGAGGTGGAAAGAGTTTACAAAAATAGTTTCACTTGCACCAGAAGTTATTTAGGTGGAGGAATAAAGTGAGTTTAAGGATTAAAAAAGGTGATACAGTTATGGTTTTATCAGGCAAAGACAAGGATAAAAAGGGAAGAGTTCTTGTGATTATGCCTAAAAAAGAAAAACTTGTTGTAGAGGGGGTTAATATTGTAAAAAAACATCAGAAACCCTCTCGTAAATATCCACAAGGTGGAATTATTGAAAAAGAATTTCCGATTTATATCTCAAAGGTAATGCTTGTGTGTCCTAAGTGTGATAAACCTACGAGAATAGGTGCGAGAATTTTAGAGGATGGCAGAAAAGTCAGGGTTTGCAAGAAGTGTAAGGAGGTTATTGACTGATGACTGCGAAAGTTGATAGTAAATACGTGCCTCGTCTTAAAAATAAATATGATAGGGAGATAATCCCCGCATTAATGAAGAAGTTTAATTATAAGAATATAATGGAAGTTCCGAGACTTGAAAAAATAGTTGTGCATGTTACCTTAGGAGAGGCTATCCAGAATATAAAACTTCTTGATGCTGCAGAGAAGCAATTAGCTTTAATAACCGGGCAGAAACCTCTGGTTACAAAGGCTAAAAGAGCTCTGGCAGCTTTTAAATTAAAAAAAGGTATGCCTTTGGGTTGTAAGGTTACTTTAAGGAAGGAAAGAATGTATGAATTTTTAGATAAATTAATTTCTCTTGCTTTACCAAGAATAAGAGATTTTAGAGGAATTTCTCCAAAATCTTTTGATGGAAGGGGAAATTATTCTTTTGGAATAAAAGAACAGTTTATATTTCCTGAAATAGATTATGATAAAGTTGAAATGATACACGGGCTTGATATAACTATCTGTACAACAGCGAAAACAGATGAAGAGGCTTTAGCTTTATTAAAAGAATTTGGAATGCCATACAGAAAATAAGGAGGGGTTGTGGCAAGAAAAAGTAAAATAGAAAGAGCAAAGTATCCAGCAAAATTTAAAGTCCGGGTAAGAAATCGTTGTAAAATGTGTGGACGTTCAAGAGGATACTTGAGAGATTTTGGTCTTTGTAGAATTTGTTTTAGATTTTTAGCCAACTCAGGGAAAATCCCTGGAGTTGTAAAAGCAAGCTGGTAAAGGGGTGACAGAATGATAACTGATCCAATTTCAGATATGCTAACTCGAATCAGAAATGCAATAAAAGTAAAAGCAGATAAGGTTGACATTCCTGCTTCAAGAATGAAGATTGAGATTTCCAAAATACTTAAAGAAGAGGGTTTTATTAAGTCTTATAAGATTATTAAAGATAAAAAGCAAGGTATTATAAGAATAAATCTTAAGTATACATCAGAAGGAGATTCTGTAATTTCAAACTTGCAAAGGATTAGTAAACCCGGTAGAAGAGTATATGTTAGTAAAGATGAAATTCCGCATGTAATGGGAGGACTTGGAGTAGCTATATTAACCACATCTCAGGGTGTCATGACTGACAAAGAATGCCGACATAAGGGAGTCGGTGGAGAAGTAATATGTTATATATGGTAAGAGGTGATAGGATGTCAAGAATAGGAAGAAAGCCAATTCAAATACCAGACAATGTAAACGTAACAGTAGAAAACAGACAGATAATTGTGAAAGGACCAAAGGGTCAGTTAAGTTATAGTCTGCCTGAAGGAATAGGAATAACAATTGATAATAAAACAATGCTAATTACAAGAGAGTCTGACCTTTCTAAACAAAGAGCTTTACATGGACTTGCAAGAAGTCTAATATCAAATATGGTTACAGGTGTGTCTCAGGGATTTACAAAAGCTCTTCAAATTTACGGAGTTGGCTACAGAGCTCAGGTAAGCGGAAATAAAATCATACTTAACATTGGATACTCACATCCTGTGGAGTTTGTTCTTCCAGAAGGCATTAAAGCTACTGTTGATGAAAAGCAGACAACTATTACACTGCATGGCATAGATAAACAACTTGTTGGACAGATAGCTGCTAATTTAAGAGCTATTAGACCTCCAGATGCATATAAAGGTAAAGGAATTAGATATACTGATGAAGTTTTAAAATTAAAACCTGGAAAGACCGGAAAGAAATAAGGAGGTTAAACTTTGCGAGACAAAACAGAGTTAAGAGACAGAAGACGTCAAAGAATTAGAAAAAAGGTTTTTGGAACTTCTGAAAGACCAAGGCTTTGTATATTCAGGAGTCTTAATCATATATATGCCCAGATTATTGATGACACAAAGGGACACACACTTGTAGCTGCTTCTACTCTTGATAAAGAGTTAAAGGATTTAAAAGGACATAAAGGTAATAAAGAATTTGCTAAAAAAGTTGGAGAATTGATTGCAGAAAGGGCAATTAAACTTGGTATAACAAAAGTTGTTTTTGATAGAGCAGGATATAAATATCATGGATGTGTTAAGGCTCTTGCAGATGCTGCAAGAGAAAGGGGACTACAATTTTAGGGAGGAGTAATGAAGCAGGAAAGAATAAATGCTAATGAATTGAGTTTAAAAGATAAAGTAGTCTATATAAATAGAGTTGCCAAGGTTGTAAAGGGTGGCAGAAGATTTTCTTTCAGTGCTTTGGTTGTTGTAGGAAATGAAGCTGGTATTGTTGGCGTAGGCAAGGGAAAAGCAGCAGAAGTGCCTGATGCAATAAGAAAGGCAATAGATAAAGCTAAAAAAAATCTTATAGTTTTTCCTTTAAAAGATACTACAATTCCTCATCGTGTAGAGTATAAATACGGAGCTACAAAGATAGTAATAAACCCTGCACCAAAAGGAACAGGAATAATAGCTGGTGGTCCAGCAAGAGCGGTTTTTGAAGTTGCAGGAGTTCAGGATATTGTTGCAAAAGTTCTTGGAAGTCATAATCCTTTCAATTCAGTAAAAGCAACAATAGGAGCATTGAATAGATTAAAAGAGCCTTCTTCTGTTGCTAAACTCAGAACAAAGCCTTCGGAGATAGAATCATCTGAAGAAAATCAGACAGTAAGTGAGGAGGAAAAGGTTTTATGAAAATAAATGATTTAAAACCAGCTCCAGGAAGTAAGAAGAAAGCAAAGAGAATCGGAAGAGGATTAGGTTCTGGGCATGGCAGATATGCAACAAAAGGGCTCAAGGGGCAGAAATCTCGTTCAGGAGGTGCTAAAGGAGCAGGATTTGAAGGTGGACAAATGCCTCTGCAGAGAAGAGTTCCAAAACGTGGTTTTTCAAATGCACCTTTTAAAAAAGAATACGCAATAGTGAATCTTGAAGACCTAAATAAAATTATTGATGAAGTTGATATTATTACTCCCGAAACTCTTTTACAAAAAGGTATTGTAAAAGACCTAAAAGATGGATTAAAAATTCTTGGCAATGGAGAAATAAAAAAATCTATCACAGTCAAAACCAATGCCATAAGTAAATCCGCACTGCAAAAAATTCAGTCTGTAGGTGGTAAGGTAGAGGTTATATAGTGGGACTTGTAACAGCCTTCAGAAATATTCTTAAAATACCTGAGTTGAGGGCAAGGGTTTTATTCACTCTTGCAATGCTTGCTGTATTTAGAATTGGAGCACATATACCCACGCCAGGTATAGACGGTGAAGCATTGAGCAAGTTTTTGCTTGAGCGTGGTGGTGCTGTTATGGGCTTTTTTGATATTTTTACAGGTGGAGCACTTTCCAAGGTTACTATCTTTGCTCTTGGTGTAATGCCTTATATAAGTGCATCTATTATTTTTCAGCTTTTAACTGTTGTTATTCCTTCTTTGCAAAAACTTGCAAAAGAAGGAGAAGAAGGTAGAAAAAAAATTACGAGATATACCAGGTATGCAACCATAGTCATAGCAGCAATTCAGGGATTTGGAATAGCTGTTGGGCTTGAAAGTATGGGAGGAGGCCAGTTTATTCAAGAGCCAGGCTGGTCATTTAGAATAATAACAATGATAACTCTTACAGCTGGAACAGCTTTTCTAATGTGGCTTGGAGAGCAGATAACTGAAAAAGGAATTGGTAATGGTATCTCTTTAATAATATTTGCAGGAATTGTTGCAAGATTTCCGAATGCTATTTTTTATACATATAATCTTGTTAGAACAGGTGAGTTATCAATATTCTTTGTGTTAATTTTAATTGTTGTCATGGTTGGTGTAGTGGCAGGTATTATATTCATTGAGAGAGGTCAGAGAAGAATTCCTATTCAATATGCAAAAAGAGTTGTTGGGAAAAAAATGTATGGCGGATACACAACATATCTTCCTTTGAAAATTAATTCAGCAGGGGTTATTCCACCAATTTTTGCTTCTTCAGTATTGATGTTTCCTGCGACAGTTGCTGGATTTATAGCTGTTCCATGGGTTCAAGCACTGGCTAAACAGATGTCTCCTGGGAGTTTTCTTCACGTTATACTCTACGTTGGTTTAATAATCTTTTTTACATATTTTTACACTGCTGTTATTTACAATCCTGTGGAAATAGCTGAAAATCTTCAGAAAAATGGAGGATATATTACAGGAATAAGACCAGGGCAGAAAACATCTGAGTATATTTACAGAGTTCTTTCCCGTCTTACATTTATTGGAGCTCTTTATCTAAGTGCGGTGTGCGTTTTGCCGGAAATTCTTATTGCTAAATTTAAAGTTCCTTTTTATTTTGGTGGCACATCCCTCCTTATTGCTGTAGGCGTAGCTCTTGATACAGTTTCTCAGATTGAAACCCACATGATAAGCAGGTCTTATGAAGGATTCTTCAAAAAGTTCAGAATAAAGGGCAGGAAGGACTAATTAAGTAGTGATTATATTAAAGAGTCCTGAAGAATTAAAAAAAATGAGAAAATCCTGCCAGATAGTGGCAAAGGTTCTTAAAGAGCTTAAAACATACATAAAAGAAGGATTGACAACAAAACAGATAGAGCAATTTGTTGAGAATCTGATAATAAAAATGGGAGGAATTCCGGCATTCAAAGGTTATAGAGGTTATCCTGCAAGTGTTTGTATATCTATCAATGAGCAAGTTGTTCATGGAATACCATCAGAAAAAGTTTTTATTAAAGAAGGAGATTTAGTAAGTGTTGATGTTGGTGTTCTTTGTGAACATTTTTATGGAGATGCTGCATATACATACCCTATTGGCAAAATTAGTAAGGAAGCTGAAAAATTACTCAAAATTACAGAAGAAGCCTTATATAAAGGGATTGCTGAGGCAATGGAAGGCAAAAGAATTGGTGATATCTCTCATGCTATACAGATGCACGTTGAAAACAACGGATTTTCAGTTGTGCGAGCATTTGTGGGGCACGGAATAGGAAGGTCACTTCATGAAGAACCTCAAATTCCTAATTTTGGAACAAAAGGAATCGGTCCAATGTTAAAAAAAGGTATGACACTGGCAATTGAACCTATGGTTAACACAGGAAAACACGATGTAAAAATTCTTTCTGATGGATGGACAGCGGTTACTAAGGATGGTTCCCTTTCTGCTCATTTTGAGCATACTATTGCAATTACTGAAGGTGAACCTGAAATCTTGACTAAATTATGAAATTATAGATATATTAACAAGTTATATGCCGAAAGAAGAACATATAGAGATGCAGGGTACTATTGAGGAAGCTTTACCTAATGCTATGTTTAGAGTAAAGTTGGAAAATGGTCATGTTATCCTTGCTTATGTTTCTGGGAAAATGAGAATGCATTTTATAAAAATTTTACCGGGCGATAAAGTTCTGGTTGAAATATCTCCCTATGACCTTACTAAGGGTAGAATAATTTACAGATTTAAATAGGAGGTGTTCATTGAAAGTAAGAGCCTCAGTAAAGAAGATTTGTGCAAAGTGTAAGATAATTAAAAGAAAAGGAGTTATTAGAGTTATTTGTGAAAATCCAAAGCATAAACAAAGACAAGGCTAAGAAAGGAGTATAATATGGCAAGAATAGCAGGTGTTGATATACCTAAAAATGAAAGAGTTGAGATAGGGCTAACAAGAATTTTTGGCATAGGCAGAAGTCTATCAAATAAAATATTGAAAGAAACAGGCGTAGAACCAAATAAAAGAGTAAAAGACCTTACAGATGACGAAATAGTAAAAATAAGAAGCGAGATAGAAAAAAATTACAAAGTTGAAGGTGAACTAAGAAAAGAAATATCCATGAATATAAAAAGATTAATGGATATAGGTTGTTATAGAGGGTTGAGACATATGGCTAATTTGCCTGTAAGAGGACAGAGAACAAGGACAAATTCAAGAACTCGTAAGGGTCCGAGAAGAAAGATTATGAAGAAAAAATAAAAATTTGGAAGGAGGTTATATAGATTAATGGCACAGAAAAGAAAAGGCATAAAAAAGGTTAAAAAAAATATTCCTTATGGAGTGGCTCATGTTCAGACAAGTTTTAATAATACAATAATAACTATAACAGACCCAAATGGTAATGTTGTAGCATGGGCATCTTCAGGAAGTTGTGGTTTTAAGGGTTCAAGGAAAGGAACTCCTTATGCAGCTCAGATAGCAGCAGAGGCTGTTGCAAAGAGAGTTATAGACATGGGAATGAAGCAAATAGATGTTTTGGTTAAAGGACCGGGAGCAGGAAGAGAAACAGCAATAAGGGCTCTGCAGGCAGCAGGTCTTGAAATTAATTTAATTAAAGATGTAACACCTGTGCCTCACAATGGGTGCAGACCTCCGAAGAGAAGGAGGGTTTAAATGGCAAGATATACGGGTTCACTTTGTAGATTATGTAGAAGAGAGAGCATGAAAATGTTCCTCAAAGGCACAAGATGCTATACAGAGAAATGTGCTTTTGAAAGAAGAAAATATCCTCCGGGACAACATGGACATAACAGGGGTAAATTATCTGATTACGGACTACAGCTAAGAGAAAAACAAAAAGTTAAAAGAATTTATGGTGTTATGGAAAGACAGTTTAAGAATTATTTTGAAAAGGCTACAAAAATGAAGGGCGTAACAGGTGAAAATTTGCTTAAGTTACTTGAAAGAAGACTTGATAATGTTATTTATAGAATGGGATTTGCTATGAATAGAAGGCAAGCAAGACAATTAGTAAGACATGGATATTTCACGGTTAATGGTAAAAAAGTGGATATTCCATCTTATTTAGTAAGGCCTGGAGATATAATTGAGATTGTTCAATCAGGCAAAGAATTAGAGATAATTAAAGAAAGCCTTGCTTTAGCTGAACAGAGAGGTTTCCCAGTATGGTTAGAGGTCAATGCTGAAGAAATGAAAGGAAAATTTGTTAGACTTCCAGAGAGAGAAGAGATGCAGCTTCCGGTTCAGGAGCAGTTGATTGTAGAGTTTTATTCAAAATAATTTATAAAGTGATAAAATTGGGAGGCAGTAAATGAATTTATATAAAGAATTTCAGATGCCAAAAAAAGTTGAATTTGACCAAGAAAGTTTAACAGATACATATGGAAAACTTGTAATAGAACCTCTTGAAAGAGGATACGGAATAACGCTTGGCAATTCATTAAGAAGGGTATTGCTTTCTTCTCTTGATGGAGTAGCAGTTTATGCAATAAGAATAAACGATGCTTTACATGAGTTTAGCTCAATAAAAGGAGTAAAGGAAGACATTTTAGATATTATCTTAAATGTTAAAAAATTAAGATTTAAATACTATGCGCAGGACTCTGATAAAAAAATAGCTACAATTAAAATAAAAGGACCAGCTGATGTTACAGCAGAATCTATTCAGACAGATGGAACTTACGAGGTTTTGAATAAATCACAGTATATTTGTTCCCTGGATCAGGATGCTCAAATGGAAATGGTGCTTTACATAAGAAAAGGAAGAGGATATGTTCCTTCAGAGGCAATTAAGGATGATGAGTTACCCGTGGATGCAATTACTGTTGATGCTATATTCAGCCCAGTTAAAAAGGTGAATTTCAGAGTTGAAAAGACAAGAGTTGGAGAACTTACTGACTATGATAGATTAATTTTAGAGATATGGACAGATGGTAGCATAACCCCTGAAAGAGCAATCAGCGATGCTTCCAGTATATTGATCAAACATTTTGAATATCTAATATTTTTCAAAGAAGCCGAACTTCAGAATAAAGAAATTCATGAAACTGTTCCTAACCCTGAAGAAGATTTAAATTTTGATTTGTTGAACGAAAATATTTTAAAACCTATTGAAGACCTTGAATTATCTGTTAGGGCATATAATTGTTTGAAAAGTGCTGGAATAAACACAATTGCGGAACTTGTTCAGAGAACTGAAGGAGAACTTATGAAAACAAAGAATTTTGGCAGACGTTCATTAGAGGAAATAAAGGAAGTGCTTACAAATATGGGCTTAAAGTTAGGAATGAGAATAAATCCTGAATTGCTTGAAAAATTTAAGGAAAAAGCTCACAGGGGGTAATGAATGAGACATAGAGTTTCTGGAAGACACTTTGGAAGAACAGCTAACCAGAGGAAAGCACTTTTAAGAGGGCTTTTAGCTTCTCTTATTAAATATGAAAGAATTGAAACAACTGTTGCAAAGGCAAAAGCAGTTAAAGAGCTTGCTGACAGACTTGTTACTTTCGGTAAGAAAGGGGATCTTCATTCAAGAAGAATTGCGCTTTCTTATCTACCTGATAGAGAACTTGTAAAAAAACTTTTTAATGAGATTGCTCCTCGTTTTAGCGATAGAAACGGAGGATATGTAAGGGTTATTAAAACTGGATTCAGGATAAAAGACAGTGCTCCTAAAGCAATTCTTGAGTTTGTTGACTACGCAAAGCCTGAAAAAGAAAGCGATAAAGAAGAGAAAAAAGCAAATTAGTTTGACAGAAATCTTTTAAATTTGATAATTTTAATTAGTTCCTGGGTAGCTCAGCCGGCAGAGCGGGTGGCTGTTAACCACTTGGTCGGGGGTTCGAATCCCTCCCCAGGAGTTTAAATTTTTTATGACAATGGTTCCTTCGGATGCTTCGCATCCTCAGGATGATAAAAGAGGGAGGAATAGATGCCAAGAGCAAAGGGTGGATTTAAAACAAGAAGGTATCATAAAAAAATTCTTTCAATGGCAAAGGGCTACTACAGTGGAAGACGTCGCTGTTATAAAGTTGCAGCTAAAGCAGTAGAAAAGGCACTTGAACATTCTTATAGAGATAGAAGACTTAAGAAAAGAGATCTTAGGTCACTCTGGATAACAAGAATAAATGCAGCTGTAAGAATGTTTGGACTCACATATAATCAGTTTATTGATGGATTGAAAAAAGCGAATATCTCTCTTAACAGAAAGGCTCTTGCTGATATCGCATACAATGATATAAATGTGTTCGGAGAGTTGGTTGAAAAGGTAAAACCTTTTGTAAAAGCAGCATAAATGCAAGACCCTTTAAAACAGTCTTTTCTCAAAGATATAAATGATATCAGTTCTATTCAGGAACTTGTTAATCTGAAAGCTAAATACATTGGTAAAAAGGGAATCATAACAGAGAAAATTAAAAATTTAGGGAGACTAACACCTGAAGAAAGAAGGTCGCAAGGGAAAATTCTTAATGAACTAAAAGGTTTCATTGAAGAAACTATTAAAAATAAAGAAGAAGAACTAAAACAGAAAGAAATCTCAGAGATTTTAAAAAAAGAGTTTATTGATATAACCTTACCTGGAAAAGATTTCTATTTTGGTGGTAGTCATCCCGTAAATAAGACTCTTCTGGAAATTATAGACATTTTTAGAGAACTCGGCTTTACAGTTGAAGAAGGACCTGAAGTAGAGCTTGATTACTATAATTTTGAAGCATTAAACATACCTAAGGACCATCCTGCAAGAGATATGCAGGACACTTTTTATGTGAGTGAAGACGTTGTTTTAAGAACACATACTTCACCTGTTCAAGTAAGAGTTATGGAAAATAAAAAGCCTCCTTTAAGATTTATTTCTCCTGGTAAGGTTTATCGCTGCGATTCAGATGTTTCTCATACGCCAATGTTTCATCAGGTTGAAGGATTGATGGTTGATGAAGATGTTTCATTTTCACATTTAAAAGGTGTGCTTGTCTATTTTTTGAGGAGACTTTTTGGAGATATTCCTGTAAGATTTAGACCAAGTTTTTTTCCTTTTACAGAACCATCAACTGAGATAGATATAGGATGTATTATTTGTGGCGGGAATGGATGTAGAGTCTGTAAAGGCACAGGATGGCTTGAAGTTCTTGGCGCTGGGATGGTTCATCCAAATGTTTTCAAATTTGCTGGGTATCCAGAGGGTAGGTACACAGGATTTGCTTTTGGAATGGGAGTTGAAAGACTTACGATGCTTAAATATGGGATAGATGATATCAGACTATTCTTTGAAAATGATATAAGATTTTTGAGGCAATTCTGATGAAAGTTCCTTTCAGTTGGTTAACGGAATATATTGAAGGTGAGATAGAACTAAAAAGAACTTCTGATGCTCTTACAATGGCAGGGCTTGAAGTAGGAGCGATTGAAGAGTTTGATAGTGATACAGTTCTTGACCTTGAAATAACTCCCAATAGAGCAGATTGCCTAAGTATTATTGGCATAGCAAGAGAAATTAAAGCAATATTTGGACTAAAACTTAAAAAACCTTCCTTTAAAATTAAGAAAGAATTAAAAGATAATAAGTTTACCATTTCTATTGCAAATCCTGAGCTTTGCTATCGCTACGCAGGAAGAATTGTAAGAGATGTAAAAATTTCTCCATCTCCTCAATGGCTTAAAAAAAGACTTGAGGCATCAGGTATTCGTTCAATAAACAATGTAGTTGATATAACTAACTATGTTTTGCTTGAATATGGGCATCCTCTTCATGCTTTTGATCTTGACCGTCTTGAAGGATATCAGATCAGAGTAGGAACTCCAGAAGCTTTTAGGAAAAGCATAGAAGAGATTGTAACGCTTGACGGAGTAAAAAGAAAAATAAACCATGATGACCTTTTAATATGGGATGGAGTAAAACCTGTTGCAGTTGCTGGAATTATGGGAGGAGCGAATACAGAGGTTACTGATAAGACTACAAATATTTTAATTGAGAGTGCTTATTTTAAACCAGAGCGAATAAGAAAAACATCCAAAAGACTTGGAATATCAACAGAAGCTTCTTACAGGTTTGAAAGGGGAACAGACATAGAAACTCTTAAGGAAGCTCTTGACAGAGCAGCATTTCTTATTCAGGAGCTTACAGGTGGGACTGTCTATGAGGCTATAGATGTGTATCCTGTGAAAATTCCAGAGAAGAAAATTTTATTCAGCATGGAAAAGATATGTAAGTTTATCGGAGTTACTTTGAAGGATAAAGAAGTTTTGAGAATTCTTGAACTTCTTGAAATAAATGTTACAAAGAAAGATGAAAAATTTTATATTGCAAGTATACCCACACACAGACAAGACCTGGCAATAGAAGAAGATATTGCAGAAGAAGTTGCAAGAATTTATGGCTATGATACAATTCCTGCTCAGATGCCTTCAGCATTTAAATATGTTACTGAAAATCATGAACTTACCAAAAAAAGAAAATTTTTAAATCTTATAAGAGACTATTTAATTTCACTGGGTTATAGTGAAGCTGTTAATTTCAGCTTTATGTCTCCAGATGATCTTAATGTATTCGGTATATCAGAAAATGATATAAGAAGGCATTATATTTCTCTTGTTAACCCTTTAAGGCAGGAAGAATCAATAATGAGAACAATGCTATTGCCAAGTCTGCTAAAAAATACTGAAAAAAATACTGCACGTGGTATAGAAAATTTAAGACTTTTTGAAATAGGGAAAGTATTTATAGCCCAAGAAGGAGCTTCTCTTCCACAGGAAATTGTTCATCTTGGCATAATTACAAAAAAGGAAGAAATTAAATCTTCATTTAAGGATGACCCATATGATTTTTATGCGTTAAAAGGATTGATAGAGGGAGTTTTCAGACATTTTAAAATAAACAATATCCGTTATATAAGGTCTAATGAAGTATTCCTGCATCCTGGGCAGTCAGCAGATATTTTAATCAAAGGAGAAAAAATAGGTTTTATTGGAGTTATATCACCAGAAGTTCTCTCAAAGCTTGATTTTAAAACAAAACCATTTATATGCATGGCAGAAATTGATCTTAATAGATTGTTTAGTTTTGCTGAGGCAGAAATAAAATATAAACCATTTTCAACATATCCTGCTGTTAAGAGAGACACAGCCCTGATACTGCCTATTGATTTTGAATCTCAGAGAATATTTGATATTATAAAGTCCTTTGATAACGAACTTATTGAGAATGTTTTTATTTTTGATGTCTATCAAGGTAAAGGAATTCCTGAGGGCAAAAAAAGTATTGCATTCAGAATAACCTATAGAGCATCTGACAGAACATTAACAGCAGAGGAAGTTGAAAATATTCACAATAATTTGATTGGAAAAATTATAGCTGAAACTGGAGCTGCCCTCAGAATCTAATTTTTTAGTTTATAACCTGCTTCTTCAAGAGCTTTTGCAATTTTGTCAAGGTTTGTTTTAGTTTCATCAAAGATAATGTTAGCTTCTCCAATTTTTACATCTGCTTCTGTAACTCCAGCTTCTTCAAGTGCATGGGAAACCCTCTTAATACAATGAGCACAACTCATTCCTTCAATAAAAATTTTCATTTCTTTCATTTTTTTCTCCTGCTAACCATTTTTTTAATTTTATCATAAAAACTCCTTTTAATTAACTGATATTTATAGATTTTTATTTTTGTTAAAATTAAATAGAGATGTTGGATGAAAAATATATTCTGTCAGCAGCATATGTTCCTGAACATATACCTAAGCTAATGAGTTTTTTGTCAGGAGGAGATCCTGCACTTTTGAATAAAAATTATCTGTATTTTAAAGGGGAAAACTGGCTTATCTTTATTGGTTATCCTTTAGACAGAAACTTTGATATTAATGAGTTTGGAAATAGTATTCAGCAAGTTTTAAAAAAATTCAAACCTGAAACTTTATGGCTTTTAACAGATGAAATTCCTGACTTTCTACAAGAAAAGTTTAAAAAGTTAGAGGATGATTACTATTATAAACTTGATATAAAAAATTTGGTTATTAATAAAAAACTGATAAAAGTTGTGGAAAAAGCTTCCGATAAACTTAAAGTTGTAGTAGAGAAGATATATACAGAGCAGCATAAAGACCTTACAAATGAATTTTTAAAAACCAGAGAGGTATCCAAAAATGTAAGGCAATTATATATTAAATTGCCAGAATATCTTAAAAAATCAGAAACCACTTTTTTATTAAGCACTTATACCAAAGAAGGACGACTTACAGCTTATTATATCATTGAAATGGAAGCTGAGCAGTTTTCAGCTTACTTGATTGGGTGTAATTCAAAAATAAATTATGTTTCATACTCTTCAGATCTCTTAATGTATGAGTTAATAAAAATCTCTCAAAAAGAAGGGAAAAAGTATATTAATTTAGGTATAGGAGTCAATGAAGGAATTAGAAGATTTAAGGAGAAATGGGGAGGTATTCCATTTTTAAAGTATAGGACATATGAATATAGTAGAGTTAATTTTTTAGATTATTTCTTAATAAATCCATAATTTTAGGGTTTCACATGCTATTTAAAAGAAAAAAACTAAAAATGATATGGGGAATTAAGGGAAAAGGTAAAACATCCTATTTAATTGGTACATCCCATATATTTTCACATAGTTTTAGAGATTTCTTAGAATACCATATTTCTAAAACTGAATCGGTAGTAATAGAAGGACCGCTTGATAAAGAAGAAATGGAAAAGGTTGTAAAAACAGGGATACAAAGTTCAGAGTCATCTCTCCATGATATTCTTGATGAACAAACTGTAGAACTTATGATTACAAAGTTTATAAATATTTCCTTAGAAAAGGTTATTCCCTCTATAAGAGAATTTTCAGAGCCTTATTTGAGAGCTTATTATAATACATCAATCAAAGATATTTTGAAAAATTATAGACACTGGATGGCTTTTTTCAGTTTGTGGTATCTCTTTTTAAATCTTATGGATTGGAAGTATTCTATGGATTTAGATGCATTTAAAATAGCTCATAAACTTAAAAAAAAGGTTTATTATCTTGAAAAAATAGATGAACAGATAGAGGCTTTAGAAAGCATTCCACTGATTAAAACTGTTAACTTCATCAAAAAAATAGATTTTTGGGAAAGTTATATAAAAAACTATGAGAAAATATATTTAAAAGGAGACCTGAATAACCTGATCAGTCATACTCAGGAATTTCCAACAAGATGTGAATCTATAATTAATAAACGTGATCCTGTTTTATATGAAAGAATGTATCCATTCTTAGAGCGAGGTGATTCCCTTATTCTTGTAGGAATTACACATATAGCCGGAATTATAGATAGAGCTATTAAAGATGGATTTCATATCATTGAATAAATAATTTTTTTAAAATTTTCAGAATAGAAGTTTTGTATGAAATTTTGTAAAAACAAAATTCGTATTGCAAAAAAGGCTTACCTGACCACTTTTTTTTGAAAAACTCTATACCTTTATTAATTCCCAAACCAAGATTTATATATAATTTCCCCTTATCTATTGATACTTTAACAATTTCATATAGCAAAAGATCAGAGACTCCTGGAACATAATATTTACGAGATGGAAAATTAAACATATAAAAAGCATAGTTATTAGCTCCATAATCTGCCACACTAAATCCTGAGAGACTACCTTTTTTATCCCTTGCATTAAATACCATCGCGGTCTTTGATGAATGCACATAATCTGGAATTTTTTTAAAAATAAATTGAGTATATTCATCAATCTCATGTATTTTTATAAATTCATCTATTAACTCAATATGTTCTTCTGTTATAACTTTATTTTGTTCGGTGTTTACTTCTTTAAGAGCTCTTTTAATACTGTTTTTTAAAGAAGAATTAAGCATAAAATTAGATAGGTCAAGCTGGTAATAAAAATCTGAGCTTTTTTGAAGGAATTTTTCTTGGGACATTAAAGAGAAAGGAACTATCACAGCAACACTTTTAGGTCTAAATTGTTCAATAATTAAATCTAAAATTTTCTGTGTCTGTTCTTTATGGTGAATTTTTCCAAGAGGGTATCCAATAAAAATTAGATGTGAATTTTTAAAGTAGAATATATATTCATCAAATAAAAAAGGCTCAGATTGAGAGATACTGACAACATAATCTGGAAGATGTTCAGGTATGTAGGCATATGTTTTAATATACTCTTTTTCTTCTAAAGAAAGCATTAAAAATCCTTTTTAAAAAATAGGGGCTCAAACGAGCCCCTTTATTACTTATTTTAATTCAACTTCTCAGAACCAAAATTTACTTTTTCTCCATTTATAAATCTTGTAACCATAAAGCCTACTGCCGAAATAATCATACATTCCTGTTTGAATTGGCATGTCTGACAATTTTGAAAATCTTCAGATGGTGAATGAAGACACTTTACAATTTCAGGAAGGTATGCAATCAGAGTAGCCATATCAATGGATATTTTGGGGCTTTCATGCATAAATCCCTCCTAACTCAGGCATTTAAGCCTGTAGGCTGGGTTATTTTTATTCCGCCCTTGAAAGCAGAGGATGTCCCAGCAGGCGGATTTCCTCTGCTTCTAAAATACCATTTTGAGAAACAAAATTTTCAAGGAACAAAAGATATAAAAATTACATTAAAAAACTTAAAGAAATCAAGATTATTGAATTCGTGTTCAATCCCTGTTTGAGATTTCAGGACTGTATAGTCAACGAATATATTTTATAATAGCAATTGTAATAAAAGTATTTCAAGCCATTGCAACCATAAATTTTTACTTATGAATTGACATGGAAGGATAAAAATAGTTATATTTCAAAAAGTTCGGGCGATTAGCTCAGGGGGAGAGCGCTTCCTTCACACGGAAGAGGTCGTGGGTTCAAATCCCTCATCGCCCATCCAGAATTGTCAAGGCTTTCCATTAAGTGACACACTCCTAAAAAACCTCCATTGATCATTATTTTTATGAATTTAAAGATAAATACTGGTTGTTTTTGATGAACAGGATAAGATGACTGTAATGATTAGTTGTTTTGCTTGTTTTTTTATGTTTGAATATTTTTCTGGCAGTTCTCATCTCAATTTCTAATATTGTAAGTAAGCTTAGTATTATAAGATTTTTTTTTAATTAAGAATACTAAAAAGTTTTTTTACAATTTTACTCATTCCTTAGTGCTATCATAGGATCAAGCCTTGCTGCTTTTTTTGCCGGGAAAAAGCCAAATACTATTCCCACAAATGCTGAAAAAAGGAAAGATATTAAATTTATTCCAACATTAAAATTAAATGGAACTTGTATAAAATTGCAAACTAAAAAAGATGCTATTAAAGCAATAAAAATTCCTAACAATCCACCTGAAGATGATAAAACTGTTGCTTCCACCAGAAATTGTATAAGAATATCTCTTTCAATTGCTCCAATTGCAAGCCTTATGCCTATTTCTCTTGTTCTTTCAGTTACAGAGACAAGCATGATATTCATTATGCCTATGCCACCTACAAGAAGACTTACAGCAGCCACAGCTCCAAGTAAAGCTGTTAGAAGTCTTGTAGTTTCGGTAAGCATTTTTGATATTTCCTTCATGTCCATAATTGTAAAGTTGTCATCTTCATTTTGAGAAAGATGTCTTCTTTCTCTCATTAGTTCTCTTATATCCTGTTGAGCTTTTTCTGTGGAGATATCCTTTTTTATTGAGACCATTATCATCGCTATATCCTGACTACCTGATATCCGTCTCTGAAAAGTTCTTAGGGGGATAATAATAATATCATCCTGATCAGTTCCCATTGCTGACTGTCCTTTTGCCTCAAGTAGCCCAATGACTTCGCAGGAGAGTTTCCCAATCCGAATTCTTTCTCCCAGTGCATTCTGCCCTCCAAAAAGTTTTATTTTAACAGTTTCTCCAATTATGCAAACTGATGTTCCACTCCTAATTTCACTATCACTGAAAAGTCTTCCCTCTTTAATGATTCTGTTTGAAACCTTGAAATAGTTGTTGTCTGTTCCTGTAACCTGCGTTGTCCAGTTTTGATTGCCATATACAGCTATTAAAGAATCATTTGTAACTGGAGTAACATTTTCAACTGATAAGATTTCATTCTTTATTGCTTGCATGTCTATTTCTTTAAACTGAATTGTTCCACCTGCTTGCCCAGGACCGAATCTTTTCCCTGGTGTTATCATTAATATATTGCTTCCCATGCTGGCAATCTGCTGTTTTACCTGTTCTGTAGCTCCATTACCAACTGTCACCATTGTTATGACAGAAGATACACCAATTACAATACCAAGCACTGTTAGGATTGACCTTAAAAGATTTCTTTTTATTTCTCGTAATGCAACATTAATCATGTTCCATAGCATTTTATTGTCTCCTGTTAATGGTCTCTGACACAATAAGTCCATCTCTGAAATTTATTATTCTCTCTGCATATGATGCTATATCTGGCTCATGAGTAATCATTATTATTGTTATACCTTGAGTTTGATTAAGCGTTGTTAACAAATTCATTATTTCCTGACTCATGGCTGTATCAAGATTTCCTGTTGGTTCGTCTGCAAGTATTGCAGAAGGATTTGTTACAAGCGCACGTGCAATTGCTACTCTCTGCTGCTGTCCACCAGAAAGTTCACCTGGAGTATGGCTTTCTCTTCCCTTCAATCCTACAATTTCTAAAGCTTTCAGCGCACGATGTTTTCTTTCTTTTGTAGAAATTCCATGATAAATCAATGGGAGTTCCACATTTTCCAGAGCTGTTGCTCGTTTCAATAAATTAAAGCTTTGGAATACAAAACCAATATAATATCTTCTTAACAAAGCGCGTTGTAAACGATTAAGTTCTCCTATCTCAACTCCATTGAAAAAGTATTTCCCTTCAGTGGGAGTGTCAAGCAAGCCTATTATGCTAAGACAGGTTGTTTTTCCTGATCCACTTGGTCCCATTATGGCAACAAATTCTCCCTCTCTTACCTTGAGGTCTATTCCTCTGAGTGCCTGAATAAGAGCGGGAGGTTTGCCATAATTTTTTTTTATTCCTGTAAGTTCTATTAAGTACTCAGAAAAATTGTTCATTATTTACCCTTAGTAACAGCCTCTACTATTACCTTCATTCCAGACTTTATATCACCGTTTATTACCTGAGTCCAGCCATTACTTGTCTCGCCTATAGTAAGAATAACAGGATAGGCTTTCCCATCTTTTAAAATCCATATTTTTTTCTCTGTCTTGGAGAAACTTTCTTGTTTCTGAGTAATAGAGCGAGGTGGTCCTGGTAATAGTTTACTAATAAATCCATTTTCGGATTTCTCTTGGTTTTCAGTATAAGGAGTAAATTTCAGAGCAGATGAAGGAATTAAGAGAGTATCTTTAATTTCCTTTACCAGAATATCGGCAGTGGCTGTCATACCGGGTCTTAATAGAAGTTCTGGATTGCTGACTTCAAGAATGGCTGTATAGGTCACTACATTTGATACAGTTTTTGATGCATATCTTACCTGAATAACTTTCCCATCAAAGGTTTGTTCTGGATATGCATCAACTTTAAAAGTTGCCCTTTGTCCCTCTTTTATTTTGCCAACATCAGCTTCATCTATATTAAGATGTAGTTCCATCTTTGTTAAATCTTCAGCAATCGTAAAGAGTTCAGGTGCTTCAAGAGTTGCTGCCACGGTCTGACCAGGCTCAACATTTCTTTTGAGTACTATCCCTCTAATTGGTGACCGTATAAAAGATTTTGATATCTCTGTTTTATACTCTTTTATTTTTGCCTGTGCTTCCATTATAGAAGCCTTTGCTGATGCAAGTTCTGCCAGAGCTCTTCTGTAAGAAGCCTCTGCTGAATCCATCTCTGTTTGAGATGGCATTTTGCCTCCACTCAATTCCTTAACCTTCTGAAGCTGTTTAAGTTTTAACAGAGCTTCATCCACTGTTGCCTGTGCCTGTAATTGCTTTGCTTTGGCAGATTCAAGGGAAGCTTCAGCCTGAGCGAGTTGTGCTTCCAGTTTTGATGTATCAATCTTTGCAAGAATCTGTCCTGCCTTTACTCTGTCATTATAAGTAACATATACTGTTTTTATAATTCCTGACAGTTCACTTCCCACAGTCACTGTTTTTTTCGCTTCAAGTGTTCCTGTAGCTGTAACCATTACTGTTAAATTCCCTTTCTTTATCTCTTCGGTTTTATATTTTATGGCGGATGAATCTCTGGAAAATAAAACTACCATTATAATCAATACAAGAATAATTATCCCTGCTATCATGAGCATGGTTTTCTTGCCTATGAAAGTTCCTCCTATTTGCTTGATTTTTTCTATGTTTAATTTTTTTTCCTTATTTGCCTCCACAGTTTCCTCCTTAATTTTCTTCTTCATTGGCAAAACTTTCCCATCCTCCCCCGAATGCTTTATAAAGTTTTATCAAATAGATAAAAATATTTCCTTTGCTTTGTTCCAGCTGATCTTGAAGATTTAAAAGAGACCTTTGTGTTTCAAGAACTGTGCTAAAATCAGTCAATCCTACTTCATATTTCTGCAATGCCAATGCAAAGCTCAACTGTGATGCTTCAACTGCTTTTTCCAGTGCCTGCTTTCTTTTTTGTTCCTCAGCATAAGCAACAAGGGCATTTTCAACTTCTTTTATAGCATTTAAAACCGTCGCTTCATAATTAAGTAAAGCCTGTTCCTGCAGTGCTGTTTGAATCTCTACATTCTGTCGTATTTCATCAGCATGAAAAATTGGAAGGCTTATCAGAAAATCACCTGTTATAATTTTAGTAGCAGCTTTTACAAGTGAATTCAGAGAAAGAGCTTCTATCCCAAATGAACCGCTCAGAGTAAATTTAGGATAAAATCCAGCTATGGCTTCATCCACTCTTGCAGACTGTGCAGCAAGCTGTCTTTCAGCTTTTCTTATGTCTGGTCTCATTTTTAAAACATCTGCAGGAATTCTTAAAGAGATTTTTTCAGAGATTAGGGGTTTTGTATGTGATTTTTTCAATTCTTCACTTATTTGTTGAGGTTGCTTTCCAAGTAAAACTGCTATTGTATTAATTTTTTCCTCTATAGCTGTTCGCAAAGAGGGAAGCTGAGCTCTTGTATTTTCCATTGAGTATTCAGCCTGTGTAACATCTATAGCATCATTAAGTCCAGCCATATATTTCCACTTTGTTAAATTGTAAGTCTCAGTTTGGGAATTTAAATTTTTTTCAGCTATCTCAATCCTATTCTGGTATGTTTTTAACTCTATATAATTTAGTGCTACTTCAGAGATTAATGAAACAATTGTCGCTTTAAAATCCCATTGAGAAGCTTCAAATTCTGCCTGATATGCTTCCAGTGATTTTCTTTTTCCTCCAAAAATATCAGCCTCCCAGCTTGCATCAATACCTGCTGAGTAAAGATGTTCTACTGTATTATCCTCTATCTTAGTCCCTCTTGTTTTACTGTAACTGGCTGAACTTTTTGCATCAATTGATGGAAATAACTTAGCTCCTGCAACTTCTCTTCTGGCTTTTGCTTCTTTTATTCTTGCCTGAGCCTGCTTAAGGTCAAGATTATTTTTTATAGCAATTTCAATGAGTTGGGATAATGTTTTGTCATTAAAAGATTCCCACCATTTAGCTAAATTTTCTGTATCATTGTTAATTTGCATATCAATCATTTTATTATTATTCCATTCATTAGAAAATGAAATCTCAGGACTAATATGGTTTTTCTCCATTGGAAAACAGCCATAAAGTAAAAGGAAAATAAAAAAATAGCAAAGGATAAAAATTATCTTGAAAGTAAAGGAATCTCTAAAAAATATCATAGATTAAAATATGACATAAAAATTTGAAACAAATTTGAAATAAATATGAATTTTACAAAATGCAGAGAGGGATTATACTGCTACCTTCCCTCTCTGCATTAGTTTATACCTCAATGTTTAGCAAATTGCTATATCCGCTTTCTCGTTGTGAATTCCATGTAGAAAATAGCTTTAACAATGTAGAACTAAAGGAGGAATCAGAGCCATTGCTACTTAACTGATTGATTAATGAATCAATCGCAGAACTAATCTGGTCACTTTCATTTACTGAAGAGTAAGCAGAGGCAGCTGAGTTCATATTATGTGGTGGCGGTGGTGGCTGAAAATTTTCTTTCATAAAATTGTTCAATTCATCTTTACTTAATACTCCATCTCCATCTGTGTCATAAAGAGAGAAGGAATCTGTATCAGTGGATTTACCCGTAATTTCAGACATCTTACTTGTAAATTCTTCAAACTCAGTTTCATCAATGCTGTCATCCCCATTGGTATCTATTTTACTGAAAATATCTTCTCTTTGTTTCATATGTGGAGGTGGTGGGACATTTTCCTTCATAAAACTCTGAAGTTCATCTTTGCTTAATGAGCCATTTTCATCTGCATCATAAGTTGAAAGAATATCCTTGATATCGAATGATTTACCCGAAATAGTTGAAATATCTTCTAAGAATGAAGAAAGTTCTGTTTCATCAACTGTGTTGTCAGAATTAGTGTCAATTTTAGAAAACAATCCATCAAAACTTTTCTGCCTTGATTGCGAATTCATAATATAGGCATAATTTCCGATACTGCTTAAATTGATTTCCATTTTGTCCCTCCTTGTTAATTTTTCTATTCAAAAATTTTTTTACCTTACTTTAAACCCTCATAATACATCACCTCCTGTTTTTTATTTATCTCTATATAGAAATATCGCCTCTGTCTGTGTAAAAAATGTGAATAAAATAAGGAAATATTTTGAAAATAAACATTTAATAATATTTTGGTTGTAAAATAAGACTATGAAGCTTTCTTTAAGACAGAAATTATTTCTTTCAATCTTTGGTGCAACGGCAATGGCTCTTTTATCAGTTTTCTTTTTTGTCTATTGGAGTATTAATTACGGTTTTTTTGAATATTTAAATCAAATTGAACAAAGCAGGCTTGAGCAATTAGGAATGAGACTTTCAACTCTATATGCTCAAAGCAAAAACTGGCAATTTCTAAAAGATAGCCCTGAAATGTTTTATCAACTTTTAGAGAATATCAACAATAACCAGCCATCTCTGCAATTTCCTCCACGTCCTCATCTTCCGTTTCCCCCTTTTGTGGTCTTAGATATGGATAAAAATCCTGTCGTTGGAGATAGTTCTGACATTAAAAATTTGAAATGCAAGCCAATTTTTTATGAACAGGAAATAATTGGTTATATAGGGATAAGATCACCAAAGCATTTTTTATCGCCACCTCAAATAGATTTTCTAAAAAAACAAAAAACCGCTTTATTGATTATAGTTGCCTCTGTATTATTATTTGTAGGAATATTTTCAATATCTATTTCTAAATATTTGATATATCCTTTAAAGGAAATGGCTAAAGCGACAAATAAGATTACTGCAGGCAATTACTCTGCAAGAGTTTCTGTATCCTCTGCTGATGAGATAGGAAAATTAGCCAAAAATTTTAATGAGATGGCTCTGGCACTTGAAAAGAATGAAAAGGCGAGAAGACAATGGATAGCTGATATTTCTCATGAAATAAGAACTCCTGTAACCATTCTAAGAGGAGAAGTGGAAGCTATAATAGACGGTATCAGACCCCTTAATCTTGAAACTATTAACTCAATCCATAACGAAATTTTAAGACTTAACAGACTTGTAGAAGACCTTTATCAACTTGCCATTTCAGATATTGGAACATTAAATTACCATAAAGAAAAGATTGATTTGAAAAATTTACTTATAAAGTCTGTGCAAACTTATTTCCAAGAGTTCAACAAAAAGAATATTAAAATAAGAATAGAGGTAGCGCAAGAGCCTGTCAATATATATGCTGATAAAGAAAGAATGCAACAACTTTTATCCAATTTATTTGATAACTCTTTAAAATATACAAATTCTGGAGGGCAATTGATAATCCGTCTAGTTTCAGATAAAAAACAAACAACTATTGAATTTGAGGATTCTGAACCAGGAATACGTGAAGAAGAATTGAATAAAATTTTTGAAAGATTTTATAGAGTAGAAACCTCCCGCAGTAGAAAAACAGGGGGTTCTGGACTTGGTCTTGCTATCTGTAAAAATATTGTTGAGGCACATGGTGGAACAATTTCAGCTTTTCCTTCCTCTATAGGTGGAGTTTTAATAAAAATAATACTGCCTCAGAATGAACTATGAAAAAGAAAATCTTAGTTGTAGAAGATGAGCCTAAGCTTGCAAATCTTTTAATAGACTATTTAAAAGCCTCAGGATTTGAAGCTTTTTGGCTTGATGATGGTGCAAGAGTTATACAATGGACAAAGGAAAACTGCCCTGATCTGATTATTCTTGATGTCATGCTTCCTAACAAAGACGGATTTGAAATATGCAGGGAAATACGTTCATTTTCTACTATCCCTATTATTATGGTAACAGCAAGAATTGAGGAAGTGGATAGAATTGTTGGTCTTGAATTAGGTGCTGATGATTATATATGTAAGCCTTTCAGTCCGAGAGAATTAATTGCAAGAGTAAAAGCTATATTCCGCCGTATGAATTTTAAAGATGACAAAGCAATCAGCTTTCCTTCAGGGTTTTACCTTGATGAGAATAGTTTAAAAGCCTTTCTTAATGGTCAAGAACTTCATCTTACAACTGTTGAATTTAGGCTCTTAAAAATTCTTATTTCTAATCCTGGTAGAGTTTTTACTCGCAGTCAACTTATGGATATAATGTACCCCGATAACAGAATTGTAAGTGACAGAACAATTGATAGTCATATAAAAAAGTTACGGAAAAAAATTAAAGAAATAAGTCCTGAAAAAGAAGTGATATATTCTGTATACGGTGCAGGCTATAAATTTGAACTTTTTCAATAATATATAAGACTGCTCAAATAATTTCTTGTAAATTAATAAACTACAAGTCTGATATTTTTCATTTATCTTTATCTGTTATTTCTTGTCTTCCTTTTCTATCATTCAGAACGGAGCGATAAATCCCCTCCGCCTCAGAATATTGTAAGCTGTAAGTATTATTTAAAGTGAGAAAAAAAGATGTAGTAATATGGTAATTCAGGACTTTTTGAAAAATTAAAGATGTTATCTTACAAATTTTCAAGTTTCCATAGTTTTTACCATAAAGCCGGGGCATGAACTACATAGCATTTTAGAGGTTTTTTTGCTTTTAATCCATGAAGTTCTTTGCTTGCGATGGCTATAATATCATCTTTTTTTACTGTTTGCCAGCTGTCTGCCATATACATTTCTCCTTCACCTTCAATTATAAATATGCTGTCAACTTCTTTTTCATGAGTATGTAAAGGGATTTCAACTCCTGAGTCAAGCTCAAGAATTATAATACTTAATTCAGGATGTTTTTCTTTTGTAATAACATAACCAACCTTAACTCCTTCAAATTTAGGATGTGGTTTCATCTGAACTTCGTTTAAATTGATTTTTAATGCCATTTTTGCCCTCCTTTTTTATTCAAGTATCATTAAAGCTACATTTTCAATATGATATGTCTGGGGAAACATATCAACAGGTTGAATTTCTTTGAGTTTATATCCCATTTCCTTTAGATATTTTAAGTCTCTTGCAAGTGTTGAAGGCTCACAGGAAACATAAATTACTTTTTTAATCTTTTTTTCTGCTATTGCCTGCAAAACTTCTTTCATACAGCCTACTCTTGGTGGGTCAATGACTATTGCATCACCATTTATTTTTGATTCAAAAAGTGCTTCTTCTGTTTTTTTGCATAAATAGGTGATGTTATCAAAATTTTTTATATTTATCTGCGCATCTTTGTATGCAGAGCGGCTTTCTTCAATTGCAATTACCTTTTCTGCTTTTTGAGCTAAAAATACTGTAAATGTTCCTACTCCTGCATAGGCATCTATAACTGTTTTATCTTCTTGTGTTATGTAGTTTAAGACAGTTTGAATTAGTTTTTCTGCCTGATAAGTATTAACCTGAAAAAATGAAGGTGCAGATATTATAAAATCTTTTCCAAGAAGTCTTTCATAATAAAATTTTTGACCTGTTTCTATTTCTACTGTATCCATTTCTGGTTGAATTAGCCATGTGCCTGTATTTATCCCGTATCTTATTGTTATGTTGTGGCTTTTTCTTTTTGGCTTTTTGCCTTGAAGAAGTGAAAGCATTTTATTTATCTTATCATGCATTATGTGACAGCATTCTACATGAAGAAATTTATGAGTACCTCTGATTTTAAATCCTAAAAGATTTTGTCTGTTTATTGAAAAATCTGCTCTGTTACGATAGTTATAAGGGCTTTCAGCTTTTAAGGTAAGATTTGTGAAGTCTTCAGGATTTTCAAAACCTCCAATTCTTTTTAGTTGCTCCATAACAACTATTTCTTTGAGCTTTATTTGATAACTATATGCAACATGTTGAAAGCTGCATCCACCACAAATACCAAATAATTTACAAGAGGGATTTTCTCTAAAAAAGGAAGGCTCAATAATATCTAATATTTCTGCTCTGCAGTAATCTTTTTCGTCTTTTATTATTTTTGCTTTAACCGTTTCACCAGGGATAGCATATGGCACAAAGACTACTTTACCATTATGTTTCCCAATAGCCTCACCAAGATGGGCAATTCCTGTAAGGGTAATTTCAATTTCACTCATAGAAGTTCCTCAAAACAAGGAATGCATAGTATTTTACCTTTTAGTAAACGTGCTTTTACTTCTGCTACTTTTTCTCCGCAGTTTTCACATTTGAGACTTTTAAATATTCTTGCTTCTTTTGGTGGTATTATTTGGGGATAGGTTATCTTTAAAATTTCATCTTTTTTAGCTTTTAATATCTGGTTTATTTTTTGAGCCTTTCTTTTTTCTATAAATTCAACAATCTCTCGTGATCTATCTCCTTGCATAAATCTTTGCCACAGTGTTTTTTCTTTCTCAGATTCTTTAAACTCAAAGTCAACTGAAAGTCTTACTACTTTATTGTCTTTTCTATTAAAAAATGTGTATACCTGTTTACCATAATCCCTGAATATCAAATTTCCCTTGCCAAAGGTGCATCCTGTGATCACCTGAATAGCATCTACAGCACATGAGTCATTTTCAACAATACATACAAGTTCTTCATCATGAGCTCTTTCATTCAATCCGAGTTCTTCAATCGCTGTTACTGCAACTTTATAACCAAGTGCAAGACCAGGACAACTATGACCATGAAACTTTATGACATCTTCAAAACTAAATTTCATCTTTCCCTCCAACAAAATTTGTAATTATTACTTTGTATCCTTCCTGTCCCATTGATTTAGCTAAATTGAAGGCTTCGTCATAGTTTGTAAACTTTCCAACTCTAACTCTGTAAAAAATCTCTCCTTTTATATTTGATTTATTTATGTAAACATTCTGATATTTAAAACTTAAAGCTTGTTTTAATCGTAATGCATTGTCAATTTCTTTAAAAGCACCTACCTGTATTGTTAATGCTCCAGATAGAGGAGTATATCTTACATATTTTACATAATTCATATCCCTTCCAACTGGTTCCATTAAAACCTCTGCTGTTCCTGGACCTATTAAATCAATCTTTTTTGCTGAGGCATATGATAAATCAAGGTCTCTTCCAGAGACAAATGGTCCTCTGTCATTTACTGTGCATGTAACATTCTTACCATTTTGAAGATTCACAACTTTTAGTTTGGTTCCAAAAGGATATTCTCTGTGAGCACAGGTATAATCATACATGTTGTAAATTTCTCCTGAGGCTGTTGGTCTTCCATGAAAATCGGGTCCATACCATGAAGCAACACCTTTCCGTGCTTCTGTCGGAGCATATTCAACTGAAGGAGGTTTTTTTACAGGAGCACAGGAAATTATCAGCAACATACATAAGCTAATTATCTTAAGCCTTACACCTTTAGCCTCAAGTCTAAAGAATGTATCTGCTAAGGTCTTCACTTTTTATTATTTCGCTCAATTTTTCTCTTACAAACTTAGCATCAATTGTTATTTTCTGCCCCTTTAACTCTGAAGCATTAAATGAGATGTCTTCAAGAAGTTTTTCCATTACTGTGTGTAGCCTTCTTGCACCAATGTTTTCTGTTTTTTCATTTACCTGTTGAGATATATCCGCAATCTCTTCTATTCCATCCTGTGTGAACTCAAGATAAACATCTTCTGTTGCTAAAAGAGCAATATACTGCTTTATGAGTGCATTGTCAGGTTCTGTAAGAATTCTTACAAATTCTTCCTTGCCAAGAGAATTAAGTTCAACTCTAATAGGAAATCTACCCTGAAGCTCAGGTATCAAATCAGAAGGTTTTGCCACATGGAAAGCTCCTGCAGCAATAAAAAGAATATGGTCTGTTTTTACAGGACCATACTTTGTTGTAACAGTTGAACCCTCTACAATTGGAAGTAAGTCTCTTTGAACTCCTTCACGAGATACATCAGGTCCGTAGGAACTACCACGAGATGCAATTTTATCAATCTCATCTATGAAAACAATTCCTGTTTGCTCTACTCTCTCAATGGCTTCTTTTGTTACCTTTTCCATATCAATCAATTTATTTGCTTCTTCTTGTGTAAATAACTGAATAGCCTCTGGAATTTTTACTTTTTTTCTTTTTACTTTTTCTGGCAAAAAACTTCCAAGCATTTCTTTAAGATTTATCTCTATTTCTTCCATTGCTACATTAGAGATAATGCCAAAAGGCACAACTTTTTCCTTTAAATCAATCTCAATGTATCTTTCATCAAGTATGCCTTCTCTGAGTTGTTTTCTGAGTTTCTCTCTTGTTTCTTTATATCGTGTTCTTTCCTCTGCTTCATTCATATCCCTTGTATATCTTGGTTGAGGTAGAAGTATGTCAAGAACTCTTTCTTCAGCAAGCTGTCTTGCCTTTTCCTGAACTCTTTCAGTATGTTCCTGTTTAACCATATTCATTGCAACTTCTGTAAGGTCTCTTATTATGGATTCTACATCCCTGCCCACATATCCCACTTCTGTAAATTTTGATGCTTCAACCTTGACAAAAGGTGCATTTACAAGTCTTGCAAGCCTTCTTGCGATTTCTGTTTTTCCAACTCCTGTCGGACCTATCATTAATATATTCTTGGGAAGTATCTCATCTCTTAGTTCCTTTGGAAGAAGTTGTCTACGAAATCTGTTTCTTAAAGCTATTGCAACAGCTTTTTTAGCACTTTCTTGACCTATGATGAATTTATCAAGTTCTTCAACAATTTTCTTGGGAGTAAGATTTTCCATCAGCTTAATTCCTCCGTAATTATTATGTTATTTGTGTAGATACATATTTTTGATGCTATTTCCATTGCTTTTATAGCGATTTCTTTTGCTGGAAGTTCAGTATTATCATATAATGCTTTTGCTGCTGCAAAGGCAAAAGGTCCTCCTGAACCTATTGCAGCAACCTGGTCTTCAGGTTCAATAACATCACCATTTCCAGAAATAATTAAAATATGTTCTTTATCTGCAACAATCAGCAATGCTTCAAGTCTTCTTAAAATTTTGTCAGTTCTCCAGTCTTTGGCAAGTTCAACAGCAGCTCTTAATAGATTCCCTTTGTAAGTTTCAAGTTTTCCTTCAAATCTTTCAAAAAGTGTAAAAGCATCTGCTGTAGAACCAGCAAAACCTGTAAGCACTTGACCATTATAAAGTTTTCTTATTTTTTTTGCGTTATGTTTAAGAACTGTATTTCCCATTGTAACCTGCCCATCAGAGGCTATTATCACTGAATCATTTCTTTTTACGCATAAAACAGTTGTACCATGAAAATCCATTATTCATCCTCCTTTGAAAGTGGGTGAGATTTATCATAAACTTCTATTAAATGTTTTAAATCAACATGTGTGTAAATTTGAGTTGTTGAAAGAGATGCATGTCCGAGCAGTTCCTGAATAACTCTCAAATCAGCTCCTTCCATAAGAAGATGACTTGCAAAGGTGTGTCTGAGAGTGTGAGGGCCTATTTTCTCAAGAACTCCTATAAATTTTGCATATTTTTCAACAATCCTTCTTACCTGTCTATCAGAAATTCTCTGACCTCTATTATTTATAAACAGAGGAGTTTCATCTAAGGAAAGCTTTTTTTTAATCCTGAGTATTTGCCTTATGGCAAGATATTTCTTTAAAGCTTCCTTTGCTTTTTGCCCTACTGGAACAATTCTTTCTTTTTTACCCTTTCCTCTTACTTTTATTAGTCCTTCCTTTAAATCTAAATCTTCAAGATTTAATCCGCAAAGTTCACTTACTCTAATACCACTGCTATAAAAAAGTTCAAGAATTGCTTTGTCTCTTTGAACAGTAAATTTATCTTCAGAAGGTGCTTCCACAAGTTTAAAAGCATCATCAACAGTAAGAAATTTGGGTAGGGCTCTTTTTATCTTCACAGAAGACACTACTCTTGCAGGATTGATTTTTATAAATCCTTCTGAATAAAGATAGGAAAAAAAAGACCTTAAAGTGGAAAGTTTTCTCGCTACTGTTGTTTTTGATTTGCCTTTTAGGATTTGCTCTGAAATAAACCCTCTGATAACTATAGGCTCAACTTTTTCAGGCTCAACTTTAGCAAAATTGAAAAACTCTTCCAGATCATTTTTATATGCTCTAAGAGTATGAGAAGAATCCCCTTTCTGGAGCTTTATGTGATTTAAAAAATTGGTTATATAAAATTGAGTATTTGTCATGCTCAAAAAATATTGTAAAATCAATAGCTAAATTTAATCAACAAGAGAAATTTATTTTGAAATTACAAAGGTTCTTTAATCACTAACTGTAATTCCGAGAGGAGATTAAAACCCCTTGTAATCTGTCCCGAAAGGGTTTTTCCGAGGGCATTGCTCCTTTTCAGCCTTTCGCTGTCATTCTGAGCACCCTCAATGGGTGCGAGGAATCTCTACTACTATTCCATTCCGGAAAGTGGAGATTCCTCGCAGACCCTTCGCCTACGGCTCAGGGCTCGCTTCGCTCGGTTCGGAATGACAGTTTTGCTGCCACCCTAAGCAAAGCCGATGAGTCTTCTTCTCAGAACGGTGGAAATTCTTTGCAGACCTTTCACTTCTCCTTCGTTTATACTCTGGACAGAGTTTGGGAGCATTTTCTTTAATTTTAGCTTCCAAATTCATATAAAAAATCTATCATTATCGTAACTTGACTCCATTTTATAACACTTTGATTTGACTAAAAATAAATCAAAGTGCTTGACATAAAGGCATTTATTAGTTTATAAAATTTTGTTTTAGCATTTTTTCAGATAAAAAACAAGGAGTTGCTAATGGGGAAAATAAAGCTTGCTATTGTTGGTATAGGAAATTGTGCAAGTGCTCTCATCCAGGGAATTGAGTATTATAAAAAGCATAATTCACCAGAACAGGTTCCTGGTTTAATGCATTTTAATCTTGGAGGATATCTACCAGGAGATATAGAAATCGTAGCTGCCTTTGATATAGACAAAAGAAAAGTAAATAAACCTTTAAAAGAAGCTGTCTTTGCTAAACCTAACTGCACAAAAGTATTTTTTTCAGAACTGCCAGATTATTCTGTCAGAGTGTCAATGGGTCCTGTACTTGATGGAGTTGCAGAACATATGAGGGATTACCCTGATGATAAGAGGTTTATCCCATCCGATGCCAAACCTGTAGATGTAGTAGATATCCTAAAAAAATCAGGTGCAGAAATAATGATTAGCTATCTTCCTGTTGGCTCAGAAGAGGCAACTCGCTTTTATGCTCAGGCTGCCCTTGATGCAGGAGTTGCATTTATTAACTGTATTCCTGTCTTTATAGCATCAAATGATGAATGGATAAAGAAATTTGAAGAAAAAAATATTCCAATAATAGGAGATGATATAAAAAGCCAAATTGGTGCCACAATTGTTCATAGAGTTCTTACAAAACTTTGTATGGATAGAGGGGTAAGGATAACAAATACTTATCAGCTTAATGTAGGTGGAAATACTGATTTTCTCAATATGCTAAATCGTAGCAGACTTGCTTCAAAAAAGATTTCTAAAACAGAAGCAGTAACAAGTCAAATTTCTCATGATATTACTGCTGATCATATTCATATAGGTCCTTCTGATTATATTCCATGGATGAATGATAACAAAGTATGCTTTTTAAGAATAGAGGGTGAAATTTTTGGAAACATTCCAATTAATCTTGAACTCAGACTTTCTGTAGAGGATTCTCCTAATAGCGCAGGTGTTGTTATTGATGCTATAAGATGCTGTAAATTAGCTCTTGATAGAGGTATAGGTGGATTACTTATATCACCTTCAGCCTATTTTATGAAGCATCCAAGAGTTCAGTATCCAGATGAAGTGGCAAGAAATATGGTGGAGGAGTTTATAGAAGGCAAGAGGGAAAGATAACTTGCTAAGTGAGAAATTCAGCCATTTTTTAGATAAACCCCTTTCACCTTTAGCAAAAGCCTTTCCTGTAAATCCAAATATTATTACTTTTATCGGAATGATTATAACTTCCTCTTCAGGTTTTGTAATCCCTTTCAATCTCTTTTTAGGTGGTATTCTTATCCTTGCAGGTGGTGTATTTGATTTAATAGATGGAATAGTTGCAAGGGTTAATGGCAGGACAACAAAATTTGGAGCTCTTTTTGATTCAACTCTTGACAGAATTGCAGATGGATTTATTTTTCTTGGTATAGCATGGCACTTTTTTAATATCAATGATGATATTGCTCTTTATTTAACAATTTTATGTATGATAGCCTCTTTTTTGATTTCCTATGTTAGAGCAAGGGCAGAAGGATTGGGAATATCCTGTAATGTGGGAATAATAGAGAGACCTGAACGGCTGATTTTTCTTGCCTTTGGGTGTTTAACAGGTCTTTTGTTCCCGATATTATTAGTTCTTACAATTCTCAGTTGGGCTACTGTAATTCAGAGAATTTTCCATGCCAAAAAACAGTTCAATAATTTGCATCAATAAGATTTAAAATGTTATCCTTTTTTAAAGAAGGAGGCTTATATGAATGAGACATGGATAATTATCTTAAGCATTGGTTATTTTCTTGCCACACTCAGTTTAATAGCTGCTTTAATTTTTCTTATTGTTGTAGCAATTGAGTTAAGAAGAGGCATTAATGCTTTTAAAGAGTTTCTTAATGTTACAAAGACAAAATTAGATCCTACTATTAATGAAGCTGAAAAGGTTATTCATGGAGTTAGAGAGTCAGTTGAGGATGTGAATGAAGTAACTTATAAAATAAGAGAACTTTCAAAAACTGTGGAAAAATTAAACTTTATTGTATCTGAACTTGTCACAACTGTTGAAAAAGTAAAAAGCTCGCTTTCACTAAAAAGTAGTGCTTTAAAAACAGCCATAACTGTTGCAGCAAATGTTTTTTTAGAAAACATAAAGAAAGGAGGTAAGTAAAAATGGATGAGGAAAGAGGATTTAGTGCAAAGTCAGTATTTATTTCATTTTTATTAGGTGGAATAGTAGGTGCTGGTTTAGCATTACTTTTAGCTCCACAAGCAGGAAAGGAAACAAGAGCAAGGATTAAAGAAACAGCAGAGGATGTAAAAGAAAAAGCTGAAAGCTATATAAAAGAAGCTAAAGAAAAAATTTCATCAACTCTTGATAAAGCCAAAGAAACATTAGAAGAGAAAAAATCAGCTATTACTAAAGCTGTTGAGGCAGGTAAAGAGGCTTACGAAAAAGAAGTCTCTAAAGAGAAGGAGCAAGAAGCTTAATGCATGAAGCGTCCATTGTTACGGAACTCCTTAGAATAGCTTCTGATGAATGTTCTAAAAACGGTTATACAAAAATAGACTCAATAAAAGTTATAGTTGGCAGGGCAACTGGAGTCATGACAGATGCCCTGCTTTTTGCATTTAATGTTTTAAAAGAAGACACTCTTGCTAAGGAAGCGAATTTAATAATTGAAGAAATTCCTGTTAGAGGAGTCTGTAAAGATTGCGGCAAAGAGTTTGAAAGTAATGAAAACTATCTTATTTTTGAATGCCCAAGCTGTGGAAGCTTTTCAGTAAATATAATTTCTGGAAAAGAACTTAATATTACCGAAATGGAGGTCAGTCAATGAAAGTTAAATTAACAACAAAAATTCTTGATGCAAATGAAAGAATAGCAGAAGAAAACAAAAAAATGTTTAAAGAAGCTGGAGTTTATGTAATAAATCTTATGAGTTCTCCTGGAGCAGGAAAAACTTCTCTTCTTGAAAAAACAATCAGTGTTATCAAAGACAAAGTTAAAGTAGGCGTTATTGAGGGAGACATAACTGGAACTAATGATGCTGAAAGAATTGACCGTCTCGGAGTTCCTGTAGTTCAGATAAACACAGAAGGAGCATGTCATCTTGATGCAAATATGATAGCTGATGCAGCAAAAGATTTACCCTTAAAAGATTTGGACCTTTTATTTATAGAAAATGTGGGTAATCTTGTATGTCCAGCGGAATTTAAAGTTGGTGAAGATGTTAAAGTGATGATATTAAGTTTAACTGAAGGAGATGATAAGCCCCTTAAGTATCCTTTAATGTTTCAGGAATCTTCTGTATTAATTATTAACAAAATTGACCTTAAAGATTTACTTGATGTAAGCGTGGATAAAATAAAAAAAGATGCTCAATTTTTAAATCCCAAAATAAAAATATTTGAAGTATCATGTAAAACCGGGCAGGGAATTGATGAGTGGACCAACTGGCTTATGACGAATATTTCATGAAAGAAGCACTTAAGGAAGCTGAGAAAGCATACGAAAAAGGAGAGATTCCGGTTGGTGCTCTAATAGTTGTAAATGGTGAAATAATATCAAAGGCTCATAATATTAAAGAGACAACTTTTGATCCAACAGCTCATGCTGAAATACTTGCAATAAGAGAAGCTGCAAGGATTCTTGGTGCATGGAGACTTACAGATGCTACTTTGTATGTAACAAAAGAGCCTTGTATAATGTGCTCCGGTGCTATAGTTAATTCAAGAATAAAAAGATTGGTTTATGGTTGTAATGACCCAAAAGGTGGAGCAGTAGTAAGTCTTTATAATATTCTTAATGATAAAAGGCTTAATCATCAAGTTGAAATAACAAACGGCATTCTTGAGGAAGAATGCCGTGTAATTTTAAAAAGATTTTTTAAAGAATTAAGAGAAGATTAATAGATTGGAAATTTCTTACAGAGTTCTTGAACTTTTTTTTGCATATCTTTTATAACTGAATCATTTGAGATATTCTTTATAACCCTTTCAATTATTTCAGCAATTTTTTCCATCTCCTCTTCACCCATTCCACGAGTTGTTACAGAAGGAGTTCCAATTCTTATACCAGATGTAACTGTAGGAGGTTTTGTATCAAAGGGAATAGTATTTTTATTAACTGTTATTCCAGCTTTGTCAAGAGCTTCCTCTGCTTCCTTCCCTGTTATATTAAAATTAGTAAGGTCAACAAGCATGAGGTGATTATCTGTTCCATCAGATACAAGTTTAAAACCTTTCTTTTTTAATGCTTCAGCGAGTGTTTTCGCATTTTTTATAACTTTTTTTTGATATTCTTTGAAATCTTCTGAAAGCGCTTCTTTAAAGGCAACAGCTTTAGCTGCTATTACATGGACAAGAGGTCCACCCTGAATCCCAGGGAAAACTGTTTTATCAATGGCTTTTGCATACTGAGCTTTGCACATTACTACACCACCTCTTGGACCCCTAAGGGTTTTATGGGTTGTGGTAGTAATAAAATCTGAGTAAGGGACAGGGCTTGGATGCATACTTGTTGCAATTAAGCCAGCAATATGTGCAATGTCTGCCATTAAATAAGCACCAACTTCTTTTGCTATCTCACTAAATGCTTTAAAATCAATAGTTCTTGGATAGGCACTTGCTCCTGTAATAATTATTTTGGGTTTGTGTTCCTGTGCAAGTCTCCTTACTTCATCCATGTCAATATAGCCTGTTTCTTTATTTACTCCATAAAATACAGTTTTATATAACTTGCCTGTAAAGTTGACAGGTGAGCCATGTGATAAATGTCCACCATGAGTTAGACTCATTCCCATTATTGTATCTCCTGGCTGTAGCATTGCAAAATAAACAGCCATATTTGCCTGTGTTCCAGAATGTGGCTGTACATTTACATGTTCAACATTAAAAAGTTGTTTTGCTCTTTCCTGGGCAAGTCTTTCTACTTCATCAGCATACTCACAACCACCATAATATCTTCTACCAGGATAACCTTCAGCATATTTATTGGTAAATAGTGAACCCTGAGCTTCCATAACAGCTCTACTTGCATAGTTTTCAGAGGCTATCATTAGAATTTTATTCGTCTCTCTTTTCTTCTCTTGAAGTATCAAAGAATAAATTTCAGCATCCACTTCTCTTAAAGATTTCATCTTCATTTATTAATAACCTTCCTTTCTATAATATTTATTTTTTCAACCCTTTTTAAATGTCTTTCAGCTTCAAAGGGTGTGCTAAGCCATGTTTTGACTATCTCTATTGCAAGTCCTTTTCCAATGACTCTTGCGCCCATACAAAGAATATTAGCATCATTATGAAGTCTTGACATTTTTGCAGTAAACAGGTCATTACATAAGGCTGCTCTTACATTCTTAAATTTATTTGCAACTATTGACATTCCTATTCCTGTGCCGCATATTAAAATGCCTCTTTCAGCTTTTTCATCAGATACTGCCTGTGCAACTGCTTCTGCATAGTCTGGATAATCAACAGAACAGGATGAACCAGTTCCCATATCAATAACTTCATACCCTGCATCTTCAACAATTTGGGAAATTAGTTCTTTTAATTCAAAACCTGCATGATCAGCACCAATTGCAATCTTCATGTTGAGTATTATATATAATTAGAATTATTTTAGTAAATTAATTATGCAGACTTTCTGATGTTTAATGTTGTTATCCACTCTATGATAGAAAGGTTAATCTTTCACTTTTTTCAGTTTTTCCATATCAAATCTGGTTCTCCATAAACATCTATAATTTTTCTTGATAAATGTATGTATCATCAAAATGTAAAACTAATACATGATACATACTCAATCAAGATTGTTTATAACCCTTATTATCTCCCTTATACCTTTTTCTGCTAAAGATAAAAGTTGAAGTAAATTTTCTTTTGAAAAAGGGTAAATCTCAGCTGTTCCTTGAATTTCAATAAATTTTCCTGAACCTGTCATTACTATATTCATATCAACCTCTGCTTGGGAATCTTCTGCATAGCATAGGTCAAGTCTTGGTTCTCCTAATACAATGCCAACACTTATTGCTGCGATACTGTCTTTTATAGGATTTTCTGTAATCATTCCAGCATTCATTGCTTTTTTTACTGCTTCAACTAATGCAATATAGCCTCCTGTTATTGATGCTGTACGAGTTCCACCATCTGCTTCAATTACATCGCAATCAATCCATATAGTTCTTTCACCGAGTTTTTCAAGATCAACAACCGCTCTTAATGTTCTTCCAATAAGTCGTTGAATTTCATGTGTTCTACCCCCAACTCTCCCTGATGTTGATTCTCTAAGCATTCTAACAGGAGTTGAACGAGGAAGCATACCGTATTCTGCTGTGATCCATCCCTTTTTTTGGTCCTTTAAAAAGGGAGGCACTTTGTTTTCTATTGAAGCTGTACATATTACACGTGTATTGCCAAGTTCTATTAAAACTGACCCATCTGCATTTTTTATGAAGTTTTTTTCAATTTTTATTGGTCTAAGTTCATCATTTTTTCTTCCATCTGGCCTCATTTAATTTTTCCCTCCTCAAGAGAAACTTTAAAAATGTTATCTATTTTACAATCTAAAAATATTTCACCAATTTTTTTAAATCTGTCAGGAGAATCAGTTACATAGAATGTTTTTCCTCCTGAATTTGTTTTTTCATTTATAAGTCCCTGATAAGAAAGCATTTCTTTTACTTCACGAGATATTTCTTCAGCAGAATCAACAAGTTGAATTCCTTCCATATATTTCTGAATAGTCTTTTTCAGCAGAGGATAGTGTGTGCATCCAAGAATTAAAGTATCAATCCCGCTATTTTTTAATTCTTTTAGATACCTTTCAACTATTAGTTCAGCAATACTGCCTTCTAAAATTCCTTCTTCAACTAATGGCACAAATAACGGGCAGGCTTTTGAAATGACTTCTATTTCTGGTTCTATTGATTTAATTTTTTTTGGATAGGCTCCACTCTGAATAGTTGCTTCTGTTCCAATAATGCCGATTTTCCCATTTTTTGTAGCTTTTAATGCTGCTCTGACACCTGGTTCAATAACACCAATAACAGCTATTGGTAGCTTTTCTTTTAAAACTTCAAGGCTTACAGATGAAGATGTATTGCAGGCTACAACAAGGATTTTAATTCCTTTTTTAAAAAGAAAACTCGCACATTCAATAGAATATTTAATAACTGTTTCAGCAGAACGGATTCCATAAGGAACTCTTGCTGTGTCTCCAAGATAGATCAATTCTTCATTAGGAAGCAATTTCGCTATTTCTTTTAAAACAGTTAATCCTCCAACTCCGGAGTCAAAAATGCCTACAGGTTTTTCTCTCATTAACTTTCCTCCATTACCTCCTTTAAAGATGAGTCAATTGATATATGACCTGAGAGAGTTTCAATTTCTTTGCTCTCTATGAGAATCTTAATATCTTTTATCCATGTGAAGTTTTCTTTCAAAGTTTTATAAAGTGATTTAATTACAAAATATTCTTCCCGCATACTCTGAGGTGCAGCAAAATTTTTTGATAAATCTAAATAAATTATGTTTTCTTTATCTCTATATATTCCAAGAATTTTTGTTTCTTTTAAGGGGGATGGTAGCTCTACTAAAAAAATTTCCAAAATTTTTTCAAGATTTTTTAACTCTAATTCGTCTTTTTGTAAGTATATTTCTTTTGTTACCAAAGAAGTAGAAGAAGGTATATATATTTTAAAGGTTTCAATAGCTTCTTCAGTTTTGAATTTTTCAGAAAATGCCTTTTTATCGTATTTTAGGAAAGAAAAATAAATTATAATTCCTGCTATTATAGCTATCAATATGAAGGAAACTATAATAAGTTTTTTATTCATTTTTAGCCTTTTCCGGTTTGATTTTTGATTTAAAATTTTCTAAAATTACTTGAACCATTACATCTATAAGCTTGTTTGTATAGTTTTTATCAGAAAACAAAACTCGTTTAGGAATTTCAATCATCAATGCAGGTGTGTAAGCTTCTTTCAAAAGAGTTGCAGGCAATTTTTCAGTATAAAGAGGTTCTGAAAATTTCTCCTTTAATTTGTTTGTAAAACTTTTTACTAAGTTATCTTCAGTGAAGAAAACTTTTGAAGGATCATCCTTTGATATATTTTTCTTTATAGGAGATGTATAGATGACAAAATAGTCTCCGGTTGATAAATGAATACTCAGAAATAAAGAGGGCTTTAGTTTGTTTTCCAGTTTTAATCTTTTTTTCAATGATAGATATTCATCAATCCCTCTTGTTAGAGATGTTTTTATACCCTTTTGTGCAAGTCTTGATGCTATTTCTTTTGAGATATACAAGTCCATATTTTTTTCATTATTGTCTTTCCCTTGTAAACCGTAATCTTCTCCTCCGTGTCCTGGATCAATTAATACTGAAACAGTTTTAGTTTTTTCTTCAAGGGCTGTTTCTTCTAAATAGGCATCTATAACAAGCCTTGAAGGAGATTCATATCTTGAAACTTTTATTCTATCAATGTTTGAAGTTCCGATAATAAGATTTTTATCTTCTTTTAAAATTTTTAAATCTTTTATACTGTCCTGTGCTGATAAGATTTTTCCATCAAATTCAATTTCAAATGGGCTTATAAAACTCAGCTTTATTTTTCCATCTTTTAATAAATTTACATTTATTGAATAGGCAATCTCAGGTTTCTCACATATAAAAACAAATCTATGAAAATCTTGATGTTTCCCATATTTTATAACTATTTTATGGAGATTATCTTGTGCATTAACATTGACCGATAAGATTAAAAATATTAAAAAAACTGTTTTTTTTATCATTTAGCAGGATTTGGTGTTTTTAAGAATCTTATTCCTGTCCATATAATAATAAAAGCAAATATAACCCTTAGATAAGCATCTGCAAGAGCATGTGCAATATTAGAGCCAATATATGTTCCTAAAATTATTCCAACAATCAATCCTGGAAGCAATTCTTTTATGACATTTCCAAGTTTCAGATGTGTATATGCACCTACAGCACCTGCAGGAACCATACATAATAGAGATGTTCCCTGTGCTATATGTTGTCCATAGTTTAATATAAGAACAAGCGCTGGAACCATAACAGTTCCACCACCTATACCCATCATTCCAGCAAGAAAACCTGCAAATATGCCTATTACAAGAAGGGTAATAATTTTTGCAGTGCCTCCAAATTCAAAATGATATAACTCAGCAAGGTAAGGTTTTGCTATTAAAATTAAGGCAGCGAAAATTAAAAAAGCACCAAAAGCTCTTTTAAGTTTCCACTCTGGCAGACTATGTGCAAATTTAGCGCCTATTCTTGCTGTAAAAATTGCTGTGACAGCGAGAATCAAAGATGCGATAAAATCAACAGAGCCTTTCATTCCATATGTAATTGCACCTGTAATTCCTGTAAATACAAGAGCAAATAGACTTGTTCCGTGAGCTCTATGTTGAGTAATTTTGAGAACAGCTACCATAAGAGGAATCATGACTACACCGCCACCAAGCCCAACAAGACCGCCAAAACAACCTGCTACAAGCCCAATCCATAGAGAATGAATAAATCGGCTTTTCATAATCAGAAAATTTAATATTTATCAATCTAAAATGTCAAATTACTTTTTCTGTTGTAGTTCAAAAGCCTTTTTAGAAGTTTCCGCTGCAGCCTGAGCTTTTCTTGCTGCATCCTGTGCTTGCATTACTGCAGCCTTAGATTCTTTAACTGCTTCTTCGGATTTTTTTAATGCTTCCTTTGCTGTCCAGTTAACAGACTCTACATTTGAGCTAACAGCTTTGATGTCTGTTCTAAGAGAAGAAATATCTTTGTTCATATTCTCAAGTTGTTTTTCAATTCTCTCAAGTTTTTGATTGATAGGGTCAGTTTGTTCTTTAACATATTCTTTTGTTGCGCAACCAGTGAGAAAAACAAAAATTGCTCCTGTAATAATTAAAAATCTTTTCATGGTGCACCTCCACAAGATTTTAATTTTGTTTTTATCATAAAGATTAATAAAAAGTAAAGCAAAAATAATATAATAAAACTGATGAAAAAGTTTGCAAGAAATATGTTATTTACTGCTGGATTTTTGCTTTTTCATGCGTTTTATGCACATGCAATTGAAAATATTAACATGGAAATCCAGAAAAACAATTCTTTTTTGACAGTTAAAGCTCATATTATTCCCTCTCAGGAGTTTATTGATGATTTTAAAAATGGTTTAAGTAAAAACATTCTTATACTTGTGGAACTTTACCGAAGATGGTCAATTATTCCTGATGAGTTTATAAGTGGAGTTCAAATACAGAGGATTTTGATTCCTGATCCTATAAAAGATGAATTTATTATAAAAACCTTAGAAGGAGATAAACTAACAGAGAAGAGATTTAAAAACTGGCAGGAGGCATTAGATTGGGCATTAAAGACAGAGCCTATAAAAATAGCAAATATTAATAATGTGGATAGAGGAAAATACTATATAAAAATTACAGTTGAATCAAATATAAAAAAGCTTCCTTCTGTTCTTGAGCACATCTTGTTTTTTATACCAACATATGAGAAAAAGATAACAAAGGAATCAGAATACTTTAGATTGCCATGAAAGAGAAAATGAAAAAATATTTTTTCCCTATTTTCCTTACAGTCTTGCTTTTTATTGTGCTTGGATTTGAAATTTATCTTTTAAGACTACCTCCTGAGCAGATTCCTACAAGATTCATAATTGTCTCACTCTTTGTAATAAATATAATTTCCATTATAACCTTAGGATTTTTTGTTATAAGAAGTATATTCAGGCTTTATCTTGAAAAACATAGAGAAGTTCCTGGTTATAGATTCAGGATAAAAATAGTCACTATTTTTGTAGGATTGGTGCTCATTCCTTCAGCACTTTTATTTATTGCTTTCAGCGGGGTTCTTGAAAGTTCAATAGAGAGAATTTTTTCCAAATCAAATAGAGAAGTTATCTCAAAAACAATAGATACAGTTAAGTCTTTTTATGATTTTGAAAAAGCAAGACTGCTTAAATTTGCTGAAGATTTCAATGAAGGTAAAATAAAAGGGCTTCCAGATGGGATTTCTGTTGAGAGACTCAAAAATCCTCAGGAAGATATGCCAGAATCAATACGGGATGCTTTTCAGGGTAAAAAATCAACACAGGTTATATCTTCTTCAGATGGAGATGTAATTATAGCTGCATTACCTGAAAAACAAGGAGTTATTGTTTTAAAAATGAGCATTCCTTCTTATGTAACCAAAAAAGTTGAAGAAGTTAAAGCATATCATGAAGAGTATCTTAAAATGGGTTCTTTTAGAAAGGCTGTTAAATCAAACTACTTTATGTTTCTTGGTTTTTTAAGTCTTATTATAATATTTCTTGCACTCTGGGCATCCTTAAAAATTTCTCAGGAAATTACGAATCCTTTAAAAGAACTTGTTCAGGCAACTCAGAGAGTTGCTGAAGGTGATCTTAAGGTAAAAATTCTTACTAAGAGTTCTGATGAAATTGGAATACTTGTAAATTCGTTTAATGAAATGATAAGCAAGCTTGACAAAGCCTATATTGAGTTATCGGAAAGACATATTTTGCTTGAAAGAATATTTTCCAATATAACTTCAGGAATTATTTTTGTTGGGAACAGCGGTAAAATATTAAAAATAAATAAAGCAGGGGAGGAGATACTGCAAATTTCAGCAGATAAGCTTCAAGGTAGACATTATTCAGAAATTCTGGAATTTGTTGAATCTGATGAATTAAAAGAGTTTATAAAAAAACTCTCTCAAGAGCGAATTTATGAGATTTCCAAAGATTTGAATATTAAAATAAAAGGTAGAAATAAAATGATAAAAGCAAGAATTGTCTCATTAAGAGAATTTGAGGAAAGTGAAGCTACAGGAATTCTTGTAGTATTTGATGATATCACAGATATTGTTAAAGCTCAGCAGGCAGTTGCATGGGAAGAAGTAGCCAGAAGACTTGCGCATGAGATAAAAAATCCTCTTACACCTATCAAACTCGCTACTGAGAGGCTTGTTAAAAAATGGAAAAATAAAGATGAAGAATTTGATAAAGTATTTGAAAAGTCAACCCAGAGAATTATTTCAGAAGTTGAGTCTCTTAAAAATCTCATTGATGCTTTCCAGAAACTGGGCAAACTCCCTGAGATTAAAAAAGAACCTGTAAATCCAGTAGATTTAATACAAGATGTGATAGAGCTTTACAGAGGATACAAGGATGTTAAGATAAATTTTATATCTGATGGAGAAATTAAGCCTGTTTTACTTGATTATCATGAGTTTAAAAGAGTTTTGATAAATATAATTGACAATGCTATAAAGGCAATGAATGCTAAAGGTGAAATAACAATATCTGTTAAACTAAATAATAGTCTTCAGATTGAAATTGCTGATACAGGTCCAGGGGTTGATGATGAAATAAAAGAAAAACTTTTTTTACCTTATTTTTCAAAGACAAAGGAAGGGACAGGGCTTGGATTGACGATTGCAAGGAAAATTATTACTGAACATGATGGGAGGATATTTGTTATGGATAATAAACCTTCAGGAACAATTTTTAAAATAGAGGTGCCTGCTTGAAAGGTAAAATTCTTATTATTGATGACGAAGTTGGAATACTTGATACAGTTTCTGGAATTTTGGAAGATGAAGGATATACAACGCTTACAGCAAAGGATGCTGAGACTGCAATTGAGATTCTTGATAAAGAAGATGTAGATTTAGTTTTTCTTGATGTCTGGCTTCCTAAAATGAGTGGAATTGAAGCAATAAAAAAAATAAAGGAAAAAGATTTTCATATTCCAGTTATTATGATTTCAGGGCATGGAAATGTTGAAGTAGCGGTTCAGGCTGTTAAACTTGGAGCATTTGATTTTCTTGAAAAACCTCTGTCAATGGAACGAATAATACTCACTGCAGAAAGAGCATTACAGTTTAAGAGTCTTGAAAAAGAAAATATAAAACTTCGTAGTAGCATACTAAAAAAATATGAGCTTGTTGGAAATTCTCAGGCAATGAAAAAAATCAAATCTCAGATTGAAATGATTGCCAGAGGTGATTCAAGAGTTTTAATATTAGGCGAAAGTGGAACAGGCAAAGAACTTGTAGCAAGAATGATTCATTCATTGAGCCCAAGAGCGAATGCTCCTTTTATTGAGGTAAACTGTGCAGCGATCCCTCAGGAGCTTATAGAAAGTGAATTATTCGGTCATGAAAAGGGTGCTTTTACCGGAGCAATAGATAAAAAAATTGGTAAGTTTGAGCTTGCAAATGAAGGAACTCTTTTCCTTGATGAGATTGGAGATATGTCATTACTTACTCAGGCAAAACTTTTAAGAGTAATTGAAACCCAGAAATTTCAAAGAGTTGGAGGAACACGGGATATAACAGTCAATGTTAGAATTATTTCAGCAACAAATAAAGACCTTACCGAAGAGATTAAAAAAGGTAACTTCCGTGAAGATCTTTATTACAGGCTTAATGTTGTTCCAGTTTATATATCTCCCTTAAGAGAAAGAAAAGAGGACATTCCAGAGCTTGTAAACTACTTTATGGATGAATTTAGCAGAGAAAAAGGATGGAGAAGAAAAAAGATTAGCGATGATGCGATGCGGATTCTTAAGAATTATGACTGGCCCGGAAATGTAAGAGAATTGAAGAATGCTGTAGAAAGATTAATGATAATGATTCCACAAGAAACAATAGAAGCTTTAGATATTGAAAACACAGGAATAATAAGAAATAGATTAAAAGAAGAATCTTATTTTTCTTATACCACATTAAGAGAAGCAAGGGATGCTTTTGAAAGGGATTTTATTTTGAAAAAACTCAAAGAAAATAATTGGAACATGACAAAAACAGCAGAAATTATAGGAATAGAAAGAAGCAATCTTTATAAGAAAATCAAATCTCTCGGAATAACTCTTCCAAAAGAATTTTCAGAAAATTAAAAGGAGTTTAGAATGTTTACTGTAGTTATTGTAGGGCGACCAAATGTTGGAAAATCAACACTTTTTAATAGAATGATTAAATCTGATGAGAAAATTAAAGCAATTACAGACAAATTTCCAGGAGTAACAAGAGATATAAACTATGGAGTTGCGAAATGGGATGATAAAGAATTTATAGTGGTTGATACAGGAGGCTTTTTCCCTGAAGAAAAGATAGAAGACATAATTCAGAAACAGATGCTGGAACAAATAGAGATGGCAATATCTGATGCAGATTTGATAATTCATCTTCTTGACAGTAAAGAAGGATTACTTCCAGATGATATTGAAACAGCAAGGCAGTTAAGACAAACAGGTAAAGATATTTTGTGGGTTGTTAATAAAATAGATGATCCTTCAAAGCTCAGTAGAATATATGATTTTTATAGCATAGGCACTGAAGAACTTATACCAATTTCAGGAATTACAGGATATGGCTTTGATGAACTTATTGATAAAATTATTGAAAAAATCCCTGATACTCAACCAGTAAACTTAGAACAACAGAACTTACCAAAGATAGCTGTTGTAGGTCGTCCCAATGTTGGTAAATCAACAATTATCAATGCTTTACTTGGTAAAAAAAGAATGATTGTTAGCCCTATCCCTGGAACAACAAGGGATACAATTGATGCTATCTGCACATATTACGGAAAGAAATATTTGCTGATTGACACAGCAGGAATAAAAAGACTTTCTTATTATAAAAAAGAGATATCTCAGGAAATTTATGTAGAAAGACTTGCATATTTTAAAGCATTAAGAAGCATTGAAAGAGCTGATGTGGCTATTCTGGTTATAGATGCCCTTGAAGGAATTGTCAATCAGGACCAGAAAATTGCAGGAATTGTTGCGGAACAGAAGAAAGGATTGATAATTTTAATTAATAAATGGGATTTGATTCCAGCGAATGAAAGAGACAAAAAAGCAAAATTTTTTACAGATGAAATAAAACATAAACTATGGTTTGTAGATTATGCACCATATTTGACTGTTTCCGCTATAGATAAAACGAGACTTACCAAAATATTTCCTCTCATTGACCAGATTTTAGAAGAGTACTCCAAAAGAGTATCAACATCTGAATTGAATAGACTTTTTAGTGAAAAACTAAAAGATGTGATAATGTCTTCTCATGGCAAGGAATTAAAATTTTATTATATAACTCAGGTTAATGTAGCACCTCCCACATTTGTTGTTTTTGTCAATGACCAATCAGCAGTCAAGCAACATCATATCAAATTTATTGAAAAACTTCTGAGGGAAACATTTCACTTTAAATTTTCTCCAATAAACATAAAAATCAAACAAAGAAAATAATTTTTTATGTTAAAATAAAAAACTATGCAAACAATTTTTGTAACAGGAAGTGCTGGTTTTATTGGATGGGCGACATGCAAACTACTTTTAAATAAAGGTTTTACAGTTATAGGAATTGATAACATAAATGACTACTATGACCCCAAGATTAAAGAACTAAGACTGCAGGATCTAAAAAAATTTCAGAACTTTATTTTTTATAAAGCAGATATTGAGGATTTTGAAAATCTGAAAAACATTTTTAAGAGTTATAAAATAGATGGTGTTATAAATCTTGCTGCACGAGCTGGTGTAAGAGCATCGGTTGAAAATCCCTGGGGATATCTTGATACAAATGTTAGGGGAACGATCAATCTGCTTGAATGCGTCAAAGAGTATGCAATTAAAAATTTTGTTCTTGCTTCAACATCAAGCGTTTATGGTGATACAGAAAAGATGCCTTTTAAGGTTTCTGATATTACAGATAAACCTCTTGCTCCTTATCCTGCTTCAAAAAAATCTGCAGAGCTTTTTTGCTATAGCTACCACTATCTTTATGGTATAAATACAATAATTCCAAGATATTTTACAGTATATGGACCTTTTGGAAGACCTGATATGAGTATTTTCAGATTTATTAAGAAAATAAATGACGGTGAGCCAATAACTGTATACGGAGATGGAAAGCAGAAAAGAGATTTTACATTTGTTGAAGATATAGCAGAGGCAACAGTATTATGTTTGAATCTTGAAGGATATAAAATTATGAATTTTGGCAATGACAGACCTGTTGAGCTTATTTATGTCATAAATTTAATAGAGGAGCTCATTGGCAAAAAAGCAAAAATCCAGTGGCAACCAAGACATCCAGCAGACATTTATGCAACATGGGCAGACATCTCTGAAGCAAAACAATACATAGGATGGTCTCCAAAAATCTCAATAGAGGAAGGTATCAGAATAACAGTTGAGTGGTTTAAAGAAAATAGAGACTTATTAAAGGACATAAAGATATAAAGGAGGAAGGGAATGCAGAGAATTTTGGTAGCCCATGATGGCTCAAAGGCATCTGACAAAGCATTAAGAAAAGCATTGGAGATTGCTTTAAGCATGAATTCATCACTTACTGTGCTTGCGGTTGTTCCAGAACTTTATCTTACAGAACTTTCTGATGCAGACAGACAGAGGATTACAGAAGTACTTAAAAGAGAAACAGAAGACAATATGGAAAGAATAAGAAAATCTCTTTCAGGAAAACCTATTGAGATTAAGTTTCTTGTAAGAGAAGGAGACCCAGCTGAAAAAATTCTTGAGACTGCTCATAAAATGAAGGTTGATTTAATTGTTACAGGCTCTCATGGAAAACATGGAACAAAAAAATTTCTAATTGGAAGCGTATCTGCCAAGGTCGTTGAATATTCTAAGTGTCCAGTTCTTGTTGTAAAGTAGTTGAAGGGAAAAATATTTTTACTGTTGTCCCTGCGTTTGGAGAACTTTTTATTTCAATAACACTGTTATGTTTTTGAACTATATTTTTTACTATTGAAAGTCCTAATCCAAATTTTCTTGGATCATGGGTAAATAAAGGTTCAAAACATTTCTTCATTGTTTCTTCATCCATTCCATGTCCTGTATCAGAAATTGTAAGAAGAATTTTTTCTTCTGACTCCCTTTTTATTTTTTCAGTTGAGATTAAAATGACTCCATTGTCTAATATTGCATTTTTTGCATTCTGTAAAAGCTCACTTAAAACCTCTTTTAATTGCAATGGGTCACCTTTAATCAATAGATTTTCCTTAGAAAGAGAAAATTCAAGCTTTATTTTTTCACCTGCTATGTCTTTGAGCATTTCTTTCATTGAAATGAGTAAGAAATTCAAATCAAAAACTTTCATTGCAGAAGGAGATGTTTTTAATTCAAGTAAAGCTTTAATAAACTTAGAACCTTTTTCAACGGATTCAATTAATTTCTCAATAAAAATTAAAGTATCTTTGTTTTCTGTTCGTTCTTTTATTAGCTGTGCAAATCCATAAATTCCATTAAATATATTATTAAATTGATGTGCAAGATTATCAATAATTTCATAAGCTGCTTCAAGTTTTATAACTTCTTTAAATTTTTCATCAACTATTTTTTTCTCTGTGATTTCTTTTCCAATTTCAAACACAGCTTTAATTTCTTCATTCTCTTTAAAAGGAATTCCTGTTAGAACATAATGTCTTCCTTCATCTGATATTTTTTCTCCTGTTTCAATATTGCCTGTTTTTAAAGCTTTAACACAGGGACAGCCTTCACAGGGAATAGTCCTTTTATGCCATAAAGCATAGCATTTTTTGCCAAGAATATCATCGGCATTCATACCCATTCTTTCAATATAAGCTTTGTTGCTCCAGAGAACATTTAAATCTTTATCCATAATAGAGAGATTGTGTTCAATGTTATCAAAAATAAAAGGGAGAGCTTTTTCTATTAATTTAAAATTTAGTTTTTCCATGGAGGAGAAATTAATTTTCTATTAAAAAATATCAAAAAGCCCGAAAATACTACATTCGGGGGGGGGGGGGGGTAAATAAAATTTTAGCTTGTTATAATAGTGAATTGCAAACCCAGCTATCCAACCTATATATAAGGATTGAATTATCTTCATAAATAATTTTACCTGAAGTTTTATGAAAATTTAAAGTAATATGCCGGTGGTGGGATTTGAACCCACACGGGATTGCTCCCAGCGGATTTTGAGTCCGCCGCGTCTGCCGTTCCACCACACCGGCAATAAAGAAACGATAGCATAAAAAATTAAAAAAAATCAACAGGTTGCAAATGCTCAAAAATACCTCTTGACAAATTTTGCAAAAAATGGTAAAAAGGGTAAACCACAATAAAAATCCATTCAAAGGAGGGCTTAAAATGGCAAAAGTAGGGGTTTATCTGTGCCACTGTGGAGAGAACATCAAAGGCGCCATTGACATTGAAGCACTGAAAAAGTATGTTGAAACACTTCCAGATGTTGCATTAGTTAGAAATTATGTTTTTATGTGTTCTGATCCAGGGCAGGATTTAATTAAACAAGATATTAAAAGTGGAGCAGTAGACCGTGTAGTGGTTGCAGCATGTACACCAAGAACACACGGTCCTATCTTTAAAAAAGCAGTTGAAGACGCAGGACTTAATGGCTATCTTTTGGAAATGGCTAATATCAGAGACCAAGATAGCTGGCCACACTGGCATAATAAAGAAGGTGCTCTTGAAAAAGCAAAAAGACTTATAAGAAGCGCTGTTGCTAAAGTAAGACTTAATGAGCCTCTTGAAGATCGCTATGGAGATATGGAAAAATCCGTTTTGGTCATTGGTGGTGGAATAGCAGGAATGTTCGCAGCCCTTGACCTTGCGAATATGGGGCTGAAGGTCTATCTTGTAGAAAGACAGCCGTCAATTGGCGGTAATATGTCAAAAATTGATAAAACCTTCCCTACGATGGATTGTTCGGCTTGAATACTCACACCTAAGACGGGCGAGGTCGCCCAGCATCCAAATATAGAGCTTATTACCTATGCAGAAGTAGATGATGTTAAAGGATATGTTGGTAATTTTGATATTCGCATAAAGAAAAAAGCAAAATATATTGATTGGGATAAATGCATAGGTTGCGGTGTTTGCACAGAAATTTGTCCATCAAGAGTCCCGAATGAATATAATATGGGATTAAATCAGAGAAGAGCAGCTTATATTGAATATCCTCAGGCTGTTCCCAAAAAAGCAGTTATAGATGAGCCAAATTGCTTATACTTCAAATCAATGAAAAAAACAGGTAAACCCGCTTGTGAAATATGTAAAAAAGGTATTCCACCAAAGGGAATACAGGGATGCCCAGCTGATGCAATAAAATTTGATGACAAGGATGAATATATAAATCTTAAAGTTGGAGCAGTTATCATTGCTACAGGCTTCAAGCCAATGTCTAAGGTTCACTTTAAAGAATACTCACCTCACTGTCCAGATGTTATAACCTCTATGGAATTTGAAAGAATACTCTCTGCAACAGGACCAACAGGTGGTGAATTAAAGAGACCATCAGATGGCACAAAACCCAAGACAATTGCAATGATCTCCTGTGTAGGAAGTAGAGATGAAAGATATCATAGATACTGTTCAAAAGTATGCTGTATGTACATGCTTAAACACGCAAGAATTCTTAAAGAAAAGTATCCTGATATAAAACTTTATCTTTTCTTTATTGATGTTAGAACAGCAGGTAAAGATTTTGAAGAGTTCTATGTTTATACAAGAGAACTTGGAGCAAAAATTATAAGAGGTGGAAGAGTATCAGCAGTTGATGTGAAACCTAATGGAAAACTCAGAGTAAGAGGCTTTGATGTTGATCTTTGTTCGCCTGTTGAAGTTGATGCTGATTTAGTTGTTCTTGCAACTGCTATTGAACCTCCTGATGGTGTTGATGAACTTGGAAGAATGTTCAGTGCAACTTGCGGTAGAGAAGGATTCCTAAGGGAAGTCCATACAAAACTCTATCCTGTTGAGACTTCAGCAAGGGGTGTATTTATTGCAGGATGTGTACAGGGACCGAAAGATATTCCTGAATCAATTGCTCAGTCCAGAGCAGCTGCGGCAGCGACAGCAGCTTTAATAATTCCTGGTAAAATTAAATTTGAAGCAATAGTTTCTGAGGTTGATAGAGATAAATGTAGTAGCTGCGGTGTTTGTGTACCACTTTGTCCATACAGCGCTATAAGAATTGAAGAATACAAAGGCAAAGAAAAGGCATATATTGAACCAGCACTCTGTGCAGGTTGTGGAGTCTGTGCCAGTGCATGTCCATCAAGAGCTATTAAATTCAACGGCTTTACAACTGAACAAATAATGGCACAGATTGATGCATTAACAGAGGCATAAAAAATAAAAGGAGGAAAAAATGGAAGAGGGTGGCGTAAATGTAATTGACCTTACCCAAGCAGATGAAAGTTTTGTAAAAGAGCTTGAAGGATTAGGAGCAGATGAACTTAGAGAGTGCATACAGTGCGGAAAATGTGCATCCACATGTCCAATGGCTTTAGCTGGTTTAGAATTTTTCATCAAAAGAATAATTCATGCAGCCAATCTTGGCTTAAGAGATATTCTTCTTGAAGACTCATCTGTATGGGGATGTCAGTCTTGCAATCGTTGTGTAGAAGTTTGCCCAATGGATATAAAACCCTATGAAGTCATTCAAGCAGTTAGAAGAGCAGCAGTGAAGGTTGAATCATGTCCAGCAAATACATATGAAGGTTTAAGAAATCTTTATAGATTTGGACATGCAGTGTATCCAAAAGGATATGAGGAAAGAAGAAAGAAAGCGGGTTTGCCAGAGAAACCACCAACAGCTATTAGTAATGAAGAGTTAAGAAAAAAGTTCCAGGAAGTACTTAGAAATACAATCCTGGAAGAAATAGCACCATTTCCGCTTGACTAAGGAGGATAAGAATGAAAAAGATAGGATTTTTTCTTGGATGTAATATACCTTTTAATAGACCAGATGTAGAATACTCTGCAAGATTTCTTCTCAATGAGCTCGGATATGAAATAGTAGAGCTTGAAGGAGCTACCTGCTGTCCTGCTTTTGGAACAATGCCATCACTTGATTTAGTAGGCTGGGCAGCGGCATCAGCATGGAATCTGACCATTGCAGAGGAAAAAGGGGTTGACATAGTTACAGGTTGTGGTTCCTGTTACGGTTCCCTAAATGAAGCAAGATATCATATGGAAAAACATCCAGAAATAAAGGAACAGGTTAATAAAATTCTTGCCAAAGTAGGCAAAGAATATAAGGGTACAACAAAAGTATGGAATTTTATTAATTTACTTTATGAAGATGTAGGACCTGATAATCTTAAGTCTAAGATAAAATATAATCTCAATGGATTAAAATGTGCTGTACAGACAGGATGTCACAATCTTTGGCCAAGCAGAGCATATCCAACTAATGAAGATAACACCTTTTTCCCAACAAGACTAAGACAACTATGTGAAGCCATGGGCGGGGTTGCACCTCATTATAGCACCATAACAGATTGCTGTGGAATGGGTGCATTAAGGTCAACAGCATCTGAAAAATCTCTTGCTTTGTTTAAAAAGAAACTTGATGTAATAAAAGAAGAAATAGACCCAGATGTTACAGTAATTGGCTGTAGTTCCTGTCTTCTTCAGTTTGATGCAGGACAGGCACTTTTAGTTGAGCAGAAGAAATTAAATTATAAGATTCCTGCTCTTCATCTTGCTCAAATTACAGCAATTGCTTTAGGTGCAGATGTGGAAAAAGCCACAGCAATGGCATCAATTCCATTGAATGGAGTAATAACTAAGATAAAAGGAGGGAATTAATATGGCATGGGAGCCAAGACTCATTGTTATTGCCTGCCATTGGTGTACTTATGCAGGAGCAGACCTGGCAGGAAGCTTGCGTTATTCCTATCCGCCCACGGTGCATATAGTGAGAGTGCCCTGTAGCGGAAGAGTTGAACCTGAATTTATTGCAGAAGCCCTTAAAAGAGGAGCTGATGGAGTATTTGTTGGTGGATGCCACTTTGGTGATTGTCACTATAAAGAAGGTAATTACAAGGCAATAAGAAGATTTAAACTTCTAAAAAGAGTTCTTACTGACCTGGGAGTTGAGCCAGATAGAGTTCAGCTTGAATGGATTTCTGGAAGTGAAGGTAAAAAGTTTGCTGAGTCTATGACCGCTTTTGATGCCAGAATTAGAGAACTTGGACCAAATCCAATGAAAGGAGGGGCACAATGAGCAAACCTAAGCTTGCATATTATTTAGCCGGCGGCTGCGGAGGCTGTGATATAGCAGTAGTAGATATATCAGAAATGCTGGTAGATGTTGCCCTTGCCGTAGATATCGTATTTTGGGCACCGACAGTGGCGGATGTTAAATATAAAGACTTAGAAGCCATGCCAGATGGCTCAATTGATGTAGGACTTTTTACAGGAAATGTTAGAAACTCAGAGCATGAGCACATTGCAAAGGTTTTGAGAAATAAATGTAAAGTTTTAATAGCTTTTGGAATCTGCGCTGCATGTGGTGGTATAAAAGGACTTGTTAACTTGCATACAACAGATGAACTTCTTGACAAGGCTTATGTGAATACATTCAGCACTGACAATCCTAACAAGGAATTACCTCAAACAACCTGTGTTGTAGACGGGAAGTATGAGTTAACTCTTCCAACTTTGATGTATGCAAGACCTCTTGATGAAGTAGTCAAGGTTGACTACTATATTGGCGGCTGTCCACCTCATTATGAACACGTAAAAGCAGCATTCACAGCATTACTTTCTGGACAGCTTCCTCCTCCTGGTTCATGGATTACAATGGGTAAAGCTGTATGCGAAGTCTGTGATAGAAACCCTGTATTGAAAGGTAAACCAAAGAAACTGGCAACTGAAGTGAAAAGAACAATTGATGGCGCACCAAGTGAAGATGGTTGCCTTCTTGAGGAGGGATATCTCTGTTTAGGTCCTGTAACACAGGGAGACTGTGGAGCTAAATGCCCAGCAGCAAACATACCTTGTAGAGGTTGTGGTGGACCAATTCCTGGAGTTAAAGATTATAGCTTACGTGCAATCAGTGCTATTGCAAGTATGCTTGATAATGAAGAACTTGTTGACCAGATTCCTGACCCGGTTCATCTCTTTTACAGATACACGCTGCCAAGTTCTTTTCCTTATAAAAGATTAAAGGGCTAAAAAATGAGTTTGATAGATATAATAAAAAAAATAACCCAGAAGGGGGGAAAGGGAATGAAGAAAATTGAGATTAATCCGATGACAAGGCTTGAGGGCCATGGAAAAATAACAATCTTCCTTGATGAACAGGGAAATGTTGATAATGCATTTATGCAGGTTGTTGAATTCATGGGTTATGAAAAGTTTCTGATAGGAATGCCTATTGAAGAGGTTCCCCGAACTGTAAGCACCATATGCGGAGTTTGAAGGGGTGTGCATTATACAGCCTCAGTGAAGGCTGCCGATGCAGTTTACGGTGTAGAACCCACACCAACAGCTAAGAAAATTAGAGAACTTTTCTATAATGCTCATTATGTAGAAGACCATACAGGTATTCTTTATGCACTTGGTTTTCCAGATTTTGTATGTGGTCCCACTGCATCACCTGCTGAGAGAAATCTCGTAGGTCTTGTTCTTAAAGTCGGAGCAGATGTTGGAAAGCTTGTCCTAAAGAAAAGATATTCAGCAGTTAAAATTTTTGAACTAACCTCTGGGAGGCCAAGTCATCCAGTTGCTGCATTGCCAGGTGGATGGTCAAAGAGAATTACAGAGGAAGAAAGAAAAGAAATTCTTGCCTGTGCTGATGACTGCATAGAGCTTGCAAAATTAACCTTAGATGTTTTTGATAAAGTTGTATTACAGAACAAAGAATACATGGCTCTTGTAACTGGAGATGTATACAAAGTAGTAACAAATTATATAGGAACAGTTGATGAGAATGATAAGGTTACATATTACGATGGAACACAGAAAATTGTTGATACAAAAGGAAATGAATTAGGCAGATTCAAGGGAATCCAGTATTTAGATTATATTGCTGAAAGAACATTACCATGGAGCTATCAGAAAGCACCCTATTTAAAGAAGCTTGGTTGGAATGGTCTTGTTGATGGTGATGGCACAAGCATTTATAGCGTAGGACCACTTGCAAGATTTAATGTGGGAAGCGGATTTGATACACCCCTTGCACAGGAAGCCTATGAAAAGATGCTTGCAGCTTTTGGTGGAAAACCAGTTCACCACACATTGGCATATCATTGGACAAGAGCAATAGAGTTAATGCATGCTGCAGAAACAGTTAAGAAGATTGCTTCCGATGAAAGCATTACAGACCCTAACGTTCGTCAGGAACTTGGCACTCCAGTTGGTGAAGGTGTAGGAATTGTTGAAGCTGCGAGAGGTGTACTGATTCATCATTATAAAACCGATGATAAAGGTATTGTTACAGATGCTAATCTCATTGTTGCAACAACTCACAATAAAGGTCCAATGAACATAGCAGTAAAGAGAGCAGCACAGAGTTTCATTAAGAATGGAAAGGTGGATGAGGGAATTCTTAATCTTGTTGAAATTGCCTATCGTCCATATGACCTATGCTTTGCATGTTCAACTCATACATTACCTGGAAGAATTCCTGTGAGGATTGATATAATAGACCATCATGGCGAACTTGTAAAAAGCCTCAGAAACTACGAATTATCCTAAAAGCATTTCCATAAGGCGGGGTGATTATTGCCCCGCCTTCTAAATTTAATTATTTCAGTGGGGAAAAATGAGAAGCGTAATTATTGGTATCGGAAATCCTAATTTTAAAGATGATGGAGTTGGTTTAAAAATAGTTGAATATTTTGAAGGAGTAGTGGATACTGTCACGCTTTTAAATATTGGTTTTAATCTTATAGATTCATTATTAGGATATGATAAAGCAGTAATTGTAGATGGAGTAAAAACAGGGAAAGAGCCTGGAAGCATTATTGAATTTAATGCTGAGTTTTGGGGAGATGTTTATGCCAGCGGGACTCATAATTTTTCCATATTTGAAATAATAAGAATCGGATACTCAGTGTTTCCTGAGGAAATGCCTAAGGAGATTAAAATCATCGGCGTAGAAGTAGAAGATGTGGAAACATTAAGCAGACAGTGTAGCCCTTCTGTTGAGGACGCAATTCCAAAGGCTGTGTCAAAAATAAAGGAATACTTAGGAATAAATTAATTTAAGAGCAAGATATCCAAATAAAAAAGCCAAAGAAGGAGTAACTGCAAAATTAATTGCAATTTTTTTCAAAAGTCCAAATTTGACTGTACTAATGCCCTTTGTTAGTCCAACTCCGCTTATTCCCCCAATAATGCAGTAAGTTGTTGATATAGGCATACCAAGAAAAGTAAAAAATAAAACACATCCACCTGCTCCAAATTGAGCAGCAAAGCCAGAGTAAGGGTCTAATGTAGTGATTCCTTTTCCCACAGTTTCAATAACTCTATGACTTAGAAGAATAGCGCCAGAGAAAACCATAACTGAAGCAATTGAAAATAAAAGAATTTTATTAATTTCTATACCTGAATGCATCAAAGGACCGAGCACGGTGGCAAGTTCATTGGCACCAGTGTTATAAGAGATTAACATGCCACTAAAAATTAGGAATGCTCTTAAAAGTTTTTCAATCTGAAAGAATGGGAACTTTGAGATGGTTTTTTCAAGAGTTTTATATAAAAGAAAAGAAAAACCCATTGCCACAAAAGGTGATATTATCCAAGAAACTACTATTTTTATGATAGATACAATATTCACTGCGCTATCAGATGCAACAGCAGCACCTATGAGACTTCCTATAATAACCTGATGAGTAGATAGAGGAAGTCTTCTCCAGTTAGAAATTATTATTAATATGGCAGATATGGCGAGCACTACTATAACAATTGACATATTTACATCAACTATATTTTTACCAACTGTCTTCATGACTTTTTGCCCCTGCAGAAGAATGCCAAGAAACACAAGAATTCCAAATAAAAATATTGCTCTTTTTAGTTTTATTATTCCTGCTCCTATACAGATACCAAGAGCATTTGATGCATCATTTGAGCCTATTCCAAAAGCGATAAGAAGACTTGCTACAACAGCAACTTCAACCATTGTTCTCCTTAATTTATTAATTTTAGTGCAGAGCTATTATTTAAGGCTTACTTCAATAATATAAAGATAATCGCTTGCATCCTCTATTAAATCACTCAGGTTTGTTAGATAATACACAAAATCAGTTATAATCTTACCATCCCAGAAGTTTTTTATATCTATTTTCCTTAATTTTTCTGTAATATCAAACTTAAGATCATCTACCTGCTTTTCATATATTCTTATGGCAAGATTTTTTTCTTTAAGGTCTCCTTTAGTTAGCAGACTATCAAAAGCTATTGAAAGAAGTTCACATATTTCTGAGTTAATCTTTGCTATTTTTGCACATTCATTTTCAATAAGTTTATAGATTTCGTTATTAAGATATCTGAATTCAAATGCGGCATCTTCAAGAATATCAAAGGCTTCGTCTACCATCTCTACAAATCTGCAAATATTTGGCCTTATGAATGGTAAAAAAGCTCCTTCATGTATTGTAGATATTATTTGTCTTCTGATAGAATCTGCTTCTCTTTCAAGGTCTGCCACACAGAATGTTGATTCTTTGTTACCAGTTGTTATAGCATTTTTAAAGCATTCAGTTGCTGAACATAAAATTTTTAAATGAATCTTTATATTTTCTATTACTTTTTTTTCTAATTTTCCACCAGAAATAATTTTATTCAGCATTTAGCCTCTCCTTGCCCTTTCTATCAAAGAAGCACTCATTACATCCAGAAGAGACACAACTCCTACAATTTCTTTTCCTTCATGAACAAAGACTCTTGCAATATTAAATTTTTCCATAAGCTTAATAAGATGCTCCAGTTCTGTTTCCTTGTCTATGCTGATAACAGGTTTAGAAGCTATTTCTTCTACTTTAATTTTGTGGGGGTCTAAATGTTGAGCAACCACTTTAAATACAATATCTCTAACTGTTATTACACCATATACATCTTTTTCATCTTTAGGGATTACAATTAAAGACCTCATTCTCTTGTCAACAAGTTTTTCAATAGCGTCATAAACAGTTGCCTCTGGTTTTATTGTTTCAAGTTTGGTATTCATTATTTCTTTTACTTTAGTATTCATTTTTTTTCCTCCAAATATTGGTTTTTTGTTAAAATATTATACAGTTTTCTTAGAAAGTTGACAATCCTTTTATAAAATTCTTATATTATAAGTTATAGATGCCACCGTAGCTCAGCGGGTAGAGCAGCTGATTTGTAATCAGCGGGTCGGGGGTTCGAGTCCCTTCGGTGGCTTGCATTGCTTGAAAATAAAAAGATATAATATTGAAGCGGAGGGGTACCCGAGTGGCCAAAGGGGACAGGCTGTAAACCTGTTGGCGTCAGCCTTCGAAGGTTCGAATCCTTCCCCCTCCATATATGCGGGAATAGCTCAGCGGTAGAGCGTCAGCCTTCCAAGCTGAGGGTCGCGGGTTCAAATCCCGTTTCCCGCTTTTTTATGCCCATGTAGCTCAGTCGGCAGAGCACGTCCTTGGTAAGGACGAGGCCACCGGTTCGATCCCGGTCATGGGCTTTAGATGAAAGAACAATAAAAGTTTAAGGAGAATTTTAAGGAGGAAGATAATGGGAAAGGCAAAATTTGAGAGGAAGAAGCCGCATGTAAATGTAGGGACGATAGGGCATATTGATCATGGCAAGACCACGCTTACAGCAGCGATAACGAAGTATTTGGAATTGAAGGGTATGGCGCAGTATAGGAGTTATGATCAGATAGACAATGCACCTGAGGAGAAGGCGAGGGGGATAACGATAAACACAGCGCATGTAGAGTATGAGACAGACAAGAGGCATTATGCGCATGTAGACTGTCCTGGTCATGCAGACTATATAAAGAACATGATAACAGGAGCAGCGCAAATGGATGGTTCAATATTAGTAGTAGCAGCGAATGATGGACCCATGCCACAGACAAGAGAGCACATACTGCTTGCGAGGCAGGTAGGAGTGCCATACATAGTAGTATTTATGAACAAGACAGACATGGTAGATGATCCAGAGTTATTGGACTTAGTAGAGCTTGAAGTAAGGGAATTATTGAGCAAGTATGGATTTCCAGGTGATGAGATACCAATCATAAAGGGGTCAGCATTGAAAGCATTAGAAAGTAGCAGCAAAGACCCCAATGCAGAAGAGTATAAGCCGATACAGGAATTATTGGATGCATTAGACAGCTACATACCAGAGCCTGAAAGGCCAATAGACAAGCCATTTTTAATGCCTATAGAAGATGTATTTACAATATCAGGTAGAGGAACAGTAGTAACAGGGAGAGTAGAAAGAGGAATAATCAAAGTAGGAGACGAAGTAGAGATAGTGGGATTAAGGGAGACCCGTAAGACAGTAGCGACAGGAGTAGAGATGTTTCGTAAGATACTGGATGAAGGAAGAGCAGGAGACAACATAGGAGTGTTATTAAGGGGAATAGGCAAAGATGAAGTAGAGAGAGGGATGGTATTAGCAAAGCCTGGGAGCATAACCCCGCATACGAAGTTTAAGGCAGAAGTATACGTATTGACAAAGGAAGAGGGAGGAAGGCATACACCATTTTTCAATGGATACAGGCCACAGTTTTATTTTAGGACAACGGATGTGACAGGAGTGATAAAGTTACCAGATGGAGTAGAGATGGTAATGCCAGGTGACAATGTGAATTTAAGTGTAGAGTTGATAGCACCGATAGCGATGGAAGAGGGATTAAGATTTGCGATAAGAGAAGGTGGAAGAACAGTAGGTGCAGGTGTTGTTACAGAGGTGCTGGAGTAAAAGATGAGAGATATAATACTGCTTCAGTGTACTGAGTGTAAAAGTAAGAATTATTCAACAACCAAGAATAAGAAAACTACGCCTGATAAATTGCAGTTAAAAAAATATTGCAGGCACTGTAGAAGACATACATTACATAAAGAAACAAAAGCATAAGAATAGGCCAGTAGCTCTAACGGATAGAGCACCGGACTCCAAATCCGGGGGATGGGGGTTCAAATCCCTCCTGGCCTGTTCATTATGTTTTTTGAGGTGAACAATGATAGCAAGGCTTAAAAATTTTTTTAATGAAGTAAAAATAGAAGCAAAAAAAGTTAACTATCCTAAAAAAGATGAAGTAATAGCTTCTACATGGGTAGTTATTGTTACAGTAGTTTTAATTTCATTTTTTCTCGGTTTAATAGACCTTGTACTATCAAGAATTATAAGTGCATTTATTGGGTGAAAAATATGGCAAAACAATGGTATGTTGTGCATACGATGTCAGGTTTTGAAGAAAAAGTAAAGGCTTCAATTGAAGAAAGAGTTAAGACAAAAGGACTTGAAGATAAAATTTCAAGAATTTTGATTCCAACTGAAAAGATAATTGAAGTCAAAGGTAAAAAGAAAAAAGAACAAGAAAAGAAATTTTATCCTGGATATATTCTTGTAGAAATGGAACTTAATGACGATACATGGCATTTAATAAGCACGACTCAACGGGTGACAGGGTTTGTTGGCGGTAAAAAACCTGCACCTATCCCTCAAGAAGAGGTTGAGATGATTCTTCAGCAACTGGAAAAAGGCAGAGCTCCTCAAATAAAAGCTCATTTTGAAAAAGGAGAGACTGTTAGAATTACTGATGGTCCATTTACTAATTTTACAGGATATATTGATGAAGTAGACTCTGAACATGAAAGAGTTAAAGTTATGGTAAGTATCTTTGGCAGACAAACGCCTGTAGAACTGGCTTTTTCACAGGTTGAAAAGGTTTAAAGGAGGAATAAAATATGGCAAAAAAAGAAGTAACAGCACAAGTAAAACTTGTTATACCAGCAGGTAAAGCAAATCCTGCACCACCTGTAGGTCCTGCACTTGGTCCGCACGGCATTAATATTATGGAATTTTGTAAGCAATTTAATGCTCAGACACAAAATATGGGAGATACTCTTATCCCTGTTGTATTAACTATCTATAAGGATAGGTCATTCACTTTTATACTTAAAACTCCTCCAGCATCTGAACTTATTAAAAAAGCTGCTGGAATAATAAAAGGTTCTGGTGCAACAGGCAAGGAAAAAGTAGGTTCTCTTACAATGAAGCAGGTAGAAGAGATAGCAAAAACAAAATTGCCTGATTTAAATACAAAATCGCTGGAAGCTGCTATGAAAATGATAATTGGTACAGCAAAAAGCATGGGTGTGGAGATAAGGGGGTAAAATAAATGGGAAAGAAATTGGTTGCAGTAAAAGAAAAAATTGATCTTCAAAAAGAATACACCTTTGATGAAGCGATAGATATTTTAAAAGAAAATAGTTTCACAAAGTTTGATGAAACAGTGGAAATGTCAATAAATTTAGGAATTGATCCCAGAAAATCTGATCAAGTTGTGAGAAACACCGTTGTTCTTCCTCATGGAACAGGTAAGGAAGTGAGAGTTTTAGTTTTTGCTAAGGGGGAAAAAGAAAAGGAGGCAAGAGAGGCAGGAGCTGACTATGTTGGAGCTGAAGATTTGATTGAGAAAATTCAGCAAGGTTGGCTTGAATTTGATAGAGCCATTGCAACGCCTGACATGATGGGACAAGTTGGTAAGCTTGGTAAAATCCTCGGACCGAGAGGGTTAATGCCTAATCCTAAGCTTGGTACAGTGACTTTTGACATAGGTAAAGCAGTTAAAGAAGCAAAAGCAGGTAAAATTGAATATAGAAACGATAAAGGTGGAGTTGTTCATGTTCCAATAGGCAAACTTTCTTTTGACAGAGAAAAGCTCATTGAAAATGCTATAGCAGTTCTTAAATCAGTTATAAAGGCAAAACCACCGACATCAAAAGGAAAATATATTAAGAAAGTATCTATATCTTCTACAATGGGACCTGGTTTGAAAATAGATATATCAAAGCTGAAATTTTAAAACAGGCTTTGCCTGTTATTAATAATCTGAGACAGCAGGTGCCAGATGGCTTAATGATTGTTCGCCTGCCGAGATTGAACGGATTGAACAATATAAACTATCATATTGCACTGCTGTCCAAGAAAGGAGGTATAATCTGAGCACTACAAAAGAAACAAAGAAAAAAAGGGTTGAAGAGCTTGTTGAAAGGCTATCTAAGTCCAAGTCTTTTATTTTGACTAATTTTCAGGGGCTTACTGTAGCTGAAATTTCAGAGTTAAGACAAACAATGAAAGACTCTGGAGCAGAGTATAAGGTTTGTAAAAATACTCTTTTCAGGATAGCATTGGGAGATGCTGCTTTTAAAGAACAACTGGAAAGCTCTTTAAAAGGATGTACTGGTGTGGTTTTTGGTTATGATGACCCTGTTGTGACAGTTAAAAGGGCAATTGAGTATTCTGAAAAAAATGAAAAATTTAAATTAAAACAAGGTGTTGTTGAAGGCAAGGTTTATTCACCAGCAGAACTTAAAGAGATTTCAAAACTACCTTCAAAGCATGTTTTACTTGGAATGCTTGTTGGTGGCATGAGTTCTCCATTGTCAAAGATGGCATGTGCACTTCAGGCAGTAAATCTTAAACTTCTTTACGCATTAGAAGCATTAAAAAATAAAAAAGCTTAATAAAAGGAGGAAAAGTTATGGCAATTACAAAAGAAGAGGTTTTTCAGTTTTTTGATAATCTTACAATCTTAGAACTGAGTCAATTTATTAAAGAATTTGAAGAAAGATATGGTGTAACAGCAGCCGCTCCTGTAGCAGTTGCAGCAGCACCAGGAGCACCAGCAGCTCAGGCAGCACCAGCAGCAGAAGAGAAAACAAGTTTTGATGTAATCTTAAAGGCAGCAGGAGATAAGAAGATTCAGGTCATTAAAGTAGTAAGAGAACTCACAGGACTTGGACTTAAAGAGGCTAAAGACTTAGTTGATGGTGCGCCAAAACCAGTGAAGACAGGCGTGTCTAAAGAGGAAGCTGATACAATTAAGTCAAAACTTGAAGCAGAAGGTGCTACAGTAGAAATACAGTAAAAATAAAATAATTTTAATAGAGAAGGAGAACTATGATAAAGCCTTTAAGAGAGAGAATAAACTTTGGAAAGGTGCCTCCACTTGTGGAGGTGCCTTATCTTTTAGAGTTTCAGAGAAAATCTTTTGATAAGTTTCTTCAAAAAGATATTCCACCAGAGGAAAGAGCCGATGAGGGTCTTCAGTCTGCTTTAAACAGTGTTTTTCCTATAAGTGATTACAACGGAACAACTACAATAGAATTTATTTCATACTCAGTTGGAGAACCAAAATTAACTCCCTATGAATGCATGGTTAAGGGTCTTACTTATTCAGTCCCAATAAAAATGAAAGTTCGGTTAAATATATGGGACAAAGATGAAGAAGGGAGAAAGTTTCTTAAAGAATCCAGAGAACAAGAAGTTTTTCTTGGCGACCTTCCCATGATGACTGAGACAGGGAGCTTTATAATAAATGGAGTTGAAAGAGTTATTGTAAGTCAGTTGCACAGATCCCCTGGTGTTTATTTTGCACCTGATAGAAGTAAAAGCAGAATAAGTGGAAGATTTCTTTATTCAGCAAGGATTATACCTGTTAGAGGCTCATGGCTTGATTTTGAGTTTGATTCAAAAGACCTTCTTTATGTAAGAATTGATAAAAGGAAAAAACTTCCAGCCACAATTGTTCTTAAGGCACTTGGATATACAAATGAAGATTTATTAAGAATTTTCTATCCCATAGAAGAAATAAGAATTAAAGATGAAACCACCTATACAAGAGTTGTGAGTGATATATTGACAGGAGTTAGAACAAAAGTTGACATCTGCAGTGCTGATGGGAAAGATATCATAGTAAAAGAAGGAAGTAAGATTACAAGATACTCACTAAAGAAAATGAAAGAACTTGGAATTCAGGAAATACCAATTTCTAAAAGTGAAATAATAGGCAGGATAACTCTTTCAGATATTGTTGACCCTGAAACAGGTGAAGTAATAGTTGATAGTAATAAAGAGATTACAGAAGAATCCTTTCATAGAATTATATCTGCCAGAATTCAAAAATTAGAACTGCTTTTCATAGATAATATTAACTATCTTCCATCTTTACGTGAAACATTGCTAACTGACAAAGTTGAGAATAAAAAGCATGCCTTAAGAGAAATATATAAGAAATTGAGGCCTGGAGAACCAGCTACTGAAGAAGCAGCTGAAGAACTTTTTTATGGTTTGTTTTTTGATCCTAAAAGATATGACCTTTCTTCTGTAGGAAGACTTAAATTAAATCAAAAATTAGGACTTGATATTCCTCTTGATGTTAGGGTTCTTACTGACAAAGATATTATTGAAATTGTTAAATATTTACTCAATCTCAGAACAGGCAAGGGAGAGGTTGATGATATTGATCATCTTGGGAACAGAAGAGTAAGAGGAGTTGGTGAACTCTTAGAAAACCAGTTCCGCATCGGATTAGTAAGAATGGAAAGGGCAATCAGAGAGAAAATGACCATAACAGATGTTGAGACAGCAATGCCCCATGATGTAATAAATACAAAACCTGTAATGGCAGCTGTCAAAGAGTTTTTCAGCACCAGCCAGTTAAGTCAATTTATGGATCAGACTAATCCACTAAGCGAAATTACACACAAAAGAAGATTGAGTGCTCTTGGACCAGGAGGACTTACCCGCGAAAGAGCAGGATTTGAGGTCAGAGACGTTCATCCAACTCATTATGGAAGAATATGTCCTATTGAGACTCCAGAAGGACCCAATATCGGTCTAATAACTTCTCTTGCAACTTATGCAAGAATCAATGATTTTGGTTTTATAGAATCTCCTTACAGAAAAGTTGTTAATGGAAAAGTGACAAATGATGTGCATTTTTTAAGCGCTCTTGAAAGTGAAAACTATGTTATTGCAGAAGCAACAACTCCTGTTGATGAAGAGGGAAATATTATCGGAGAGACTGTTTCAGCACGGGTTAAGGGTGATTTTAAAATGGTATCCCGCGAGGAAGTAGAATACATGGATGTATCTCCGAAACAGATAGTTAGCTTATCTGCTTCTTTAATTCCATTTCTTGAAAACGATGATGCAAACAGAGCTTTAATGGGATCAAATATGCAGAGACAGGCTGTCCCTTTAATTCATACAGAAGCTCCTATAGTTGGAACAGGAATGGAATTGTATGCAGCAAGAGACTCAGGTTGGCTTGTGGTTGCAAAGAGAGCAGGAATAGTAGAAAATGTTGATTCAAGAAGAATTGTTATAAGAGTTACTGAAGAAGGTGGAGGAGTTGATATATACAATCTTGTGAAGTTTCATAAATCCAATCAAGGCACATGCATGACTCAAAAGCCTATTGTTAAAGTGGGACAGACAGTAGAAAGAGGAACAATCCTTGCTGATGGTCCTTGCATGGACAATGGTGAATTGGCTCTTGGCAGAAATGTTCTTGTTGCTTTTATGCCATGGGGTGGATATAACTTTGAGGATGCTATACTGGTCAGTGAGAGACTTGTCAAAGAGGATGTTTATACTTCCATTCACATAGACGAATTTGAGATTGAATGCAGAGATACAAAACTCGGTCCAGAGGAGATTACAAGAGAAATTCCAAATGTTAATGAAGAACTGTTAAAAAATCTTGATGAAGATGGAATTATAAGAATAGGTGCAAAGGTAAAAGCTGGAGATATTCTTGTTGGAAAAGTAACACCTAAAGGAGAAAGGGTTCTTACTCCTGAAGAAAAACTTTTATATGCAATATTTGGTGAGAAGGCAGAAGATGTTAAGGAAAGCTGTCTTTATGTTCCACCAGGTATTGAGGGAGTTGTTATTGATGTAAAAATTCTAACAAGAAAGGGTAAAGAAAAATCCAGAAGAGCAAATGCTATAGAAGAAGAAGAAATAAAAAGAATAGAAAGAGATAGAGAAGATGAAATCAGGATTCTTAAAGAGACAAAGGCAAGTAGAATCAGAAAAATTCTTAAAGGTAAGATTATACTTGAAGATGTAAAAAAAGGTGAAAAGATAATATGTCCTAAAGGAAAAGCACTTACAGAAAAAGTTGTTAATCTCCTTGATGTAAATCAACTGCTCAAACTTAAAGTAGAAGACCCTGATGTTAAAGCGGAAGTAAGCAGAGTTAACAAGGAGGTGGAACAGAATATAAAACAGATTTATGCAAAATACAATGAAAAAATTGAAAGAATTAAAAAAGGCGATGAACTTCCACCAGGTGTTAATCAAATAGTTAAAGTTTACATTGCTATGAAAAGAAAAATACAAGTTGGAGACAAAATGGCAGGCAGACACGGAAATAAGGGCGTTGTTTCCATGATTCTACCTGAAGAGGACATGCCGTATCTTGAAGATGGAACACCTGTTGATATAGTACTTAATCCTCTTGGAGTTCCTTCAAGAATGAATGTGGGACAGATTCTTGAGACTCATTTAGGTCTTGCTGCAAAGGCTCTTGGTCTTTATGTTGCAAGCCCTGTTTTTGAAGGTGCAAAAGAGGATGAAATAAAGGAAATGTTCAGAAAAGTTGGCTACCCAACAACAGGACAGGTAACGCTTTATGATGGAAAAACAGGAGAACCCTTTGAAAGACCTGTTACAGTCGGATATATGTATATGCTTAAGTTACATCATCTTGTGGCAGACAAAATTCATGCTCGTTCCATAGGTCCTTATTCCTTGGTAACCCAGCAACCTCTTGGAGGAAAGGCACAGTTTGGAGGACAGAGGCTTGGTGAGATGGAAGTATGGGCATTGGAAGCATATGGAGCAGCATATACGCTTCAGGAATTTTTAACTGTAAAAAGTGATGATATAACAGGTAGAACACGTATGTATGAAGCTATTGTTAAAGGACATCCTGTATTGGAGCCAGGAGTTCCTGAATCATTTAATGTTTTAATAAAAGAGCTCCAGAGTTTATGTCTTGATGTAGATCTTCTGGAGAAAAAGAAAAAAGTTGAACGGTTTCAATGATTTTAATATTTTAAAATAGGGGGTATAAGCCTTGACAGAAGATATTTATTCACTTTTTCAAAAACCTAAAAATCCGAGAGATTTTGATGCTATAAGAATAAAGCTTGCTTCGCCTGAAAAGATAAGGGAATGGTCATATGGAGAAGTAAAGAAGCCTGAAACAATCAATTATAGAACATTTAAGCCAGAACCAGAAGGGCTTTTTTGTGCTAAAATTTTTGGTCCTATAAAAGATTGGGAATGTTTGTGTGGTAAATATAAACGAATGAAGCATAAAGGTGTTATATGTGACAAATGCGGAGTTGAGGTAATTCAGAGTAAAGTAAGAAGAGAAAGAATGGGGCATATTGAACTTGCTGCACCGGTAGCACATATATGGTTTGTCAGAGGAGTCCCAAGTAAAATGGGATTACTGCTTGACCTTTCTGTTAGACAGCTTGAGAGAGTTATTTACTATGAAGACTATATTGTTATAGACCCAGGAGATACACCTTTAAAGGAAAAAGATATTCTCACAGAAGATGAATACAAGAAATGTATTTCTCAGTACGGAAACAAATTCAAAGCAGGCATGGGAGCAGAAGCTGTAAGAGAACTTCTTAAAAAAATTGATCTTGATATAGTTGCACAAGAACTTAAAGAAAAAATAGAAGCTGCAACTTCCACAGGTATTAAAAGAAAGCTTACAAAAAGACTTAAAGTTATTGAAGCATTTAAAAATTCAGGAAATCGTCCTGAATGGATGATTCTTGATATTGTTCCAGTTCTTCCACCAGAACTAAGACCTCTTGTTCCCCTTGATGGCGGAAGATTTGCTTCTTCGGATTTAAATGACCTTTACAGAAGAGTTATAAACAGAAATAACAGACTTAAAAGACTCATGGAACTTAAAGCTCCAAGTGTAATTATCAGAAATGAAAAAAGAATGCTTCAGGAATCAGTTGACACGCTTTTTGATAATACAAAACGTTCCAAAGCTTTAAAAGCAGGAACTCGCAGACCCCTTAAATCTTTAAGCGACATGATAAAGGGTAAGCAGGGAAGGTTCAGACAGAATCTTCTTGGTAAAAGGGTTGATTATTCTGGTAGGTCAGTTATTGTAGTTGGTCCTGAACTTGATATGCATCAATGTGGATTGCCTAAGTCTATGGCACTGGAACTATTTAAACCATTTGTTTTTAATAAGCTTGAAGAAAAAGGATATGCAACAACAATAAAACAGGCAAAAAGACTTGTTGAACAAGAACGTTCAGAAGTCTGGGATGCCCTTGAAGAAGTAATTCAGGAACATCCTGTTTTGCTTAACCGTGCACCAACTCTTCATAGGCTTGGAATTCAAGCTTTTGACCCTGTTCTTGTAGAAGGAAAAGCAATAAAACTTCATCCTCTTGTATGCACAGCCTTTAATGCAGATTTTGATGGTGATCAGATGGCGGTTCATGTTCCTCTTTCATATGAAGCTCAAGTTGAAGCAAGAGTATTGATGATGTCTGTTGGAAATCTTCTCTCTCCTGCTAATGGAAAACCGATAGTTGTTCCAACACAGGATATGGTTCTTGGAATTTACTATCTTACAAAAGAAAAGCACGATGCAAAGGGAGCGGGCAAAGTTTTTTCAGACCCTGAAGAAGTTATTCTTGCCTATCAGTGCAAAGCTGTAGAAAAACATGCTCCTATAAAGGTCAAGCTGAACGGAGAGTTTGTAAATACTACAGTAGGAAGAATTTTATTCAGAGAAATTGTTCCAGAAGGTGTTCCATTTCAGATGATTAATAAAGAACTGACAAAAAAAGAACTTGGCAAACTGATTGAATATATTCATTATAATTTTGGAAAAAGAGATACAGTTTTATTTTTGAATAAACTTGAAAAGTTAGGTTTTGAAGTTGCTACCCAGTCAGGTATTTCCATATGTATTGATGATATGCATATACCTTCAAAGAAGACTGAATTGATTAAAGAAGCAGAAGCTCAAGTAATGGAAGTCCAGAGACAGTATGCTGAAGGATTGATTACACAGGGTGAAAGATACAATAAAGTCATAGATATCTGGGCAAATGTGACAGAAAGAGTTGCTGATGAGATGATGAAAGAACTTGGAGCAGAAAGAGGTAAAGAGTTTACTCCAGAAGAACTTGCAGAGAGAAGGTCTTTTAATAGCATATTTATGATGGCTGACTCTGGTGCTCGTGGTAGTATTGCACAGATTAGACAGCTTGCTGGTATGAGAGGACTTATGGCAAAGCCATCTGGCGAAATTATAGAAACCCCAATTACAGCTAATTTTAGAGAAGGACTTACTCCACTGCAATACTTTATATCCACACATGGTGCCCGAAAAGGTCTGGCAGATACAGCTTTAAAAACAGCAAATGCTGGATATCTAACAAGAAGACTTGTTGATGTTGCACAGGACATATTTCTTATAGAACATGATTGTGGAACAAAAGACGGGATATATATTACAGCCCTTATAGAAGGTGGAGAAATAGTAATGCCTCTTGAAGAAAGGATATATGGAAGAACACTGGCAGAAGACATAAAAGATCCACTTACAGGCGAAATAATCGCAAAAAGGGATACTGTAATAGACCAGGCACTTGCTAAGAAGATTGTAGATTCAGGAATTGATAGATTAAAAATTCGTTCAGTGCTTACATGTAGAACAAAATTTGGTGTTTGCTCAAAATGTTATGGAATGGATCTTGCCAGAAGTGAACCTGTTGAAATAGGAGAAGCAATTGGAGTTATTGCTGCGCAGTCTATTGGAGAACCAGGTACACAGCTCACAATGAGAACATTTCATATCGGAGGAGCAGCTACAAAGATAGTTGAACAGGCTGTGCTTGAGGCTAAGGGTTCAGGAACAGTAAGATTTAAAAATATCCATTATGTAGAAAGAAAAGATGGTTCTCTTGTTGTTCTTAATAGAAATGCTATGATTGTTATCACAGATTCTTCTGGAAGGGAGAGGGAAAAATATAATCTCGTATACGGAGCTAAAATTATTGTTAAAGAAGGACAGATTGTTGAATCAGGTCAGAGACTGGCTGAGTGGGATGCTTATACAACACCGATTATTACTGAAATAGGTGGTAAAATAGCTCTTGGTGATATGGTAGAAGGAGTAACATTTAAGGAAGAAACTGATCCAACAACGGGTCTTTCACACAAAATAATAATTGATTATCCAGCAACTTATAGACCCCGTGTTACGATAAAAGATAAGGATGGTAAAACAGCAAAACTTCCTTCAGGAACAGCTGCAAGATATCTTCTGCCAGCAGGTGCAATTTTGGTAGTTGATAAAGGAGATATTGTAGAACCAGGAGATATTTTAGCAAAAATCCCAAGAGAAACAATTAAAACAAAGGATATAACAGGTGGACTTCCAAGAGTAGCAGAACTTTTTGAAGCAAGAAGACCCAGAGAAGCAGCTATTGTCAGTGAAATAGATGGAATAGTTGAGTTTAAAGGAAGCCAGAAGGGCTCAAGAGTTATAGTTGTTAGAGGAGCTGATGAAACAAGAGAGTATCTTATTCCAAAAGGTAAACATGTCATAGTTCATGATGGAGATTGGGTGAAAGCAGGCGAACCTTTGATAGATGGTTCTATTAATCCGCACAGTATACTTGAGATATTAGGTCCGACAGAACTACAAAGATATCTTGTGGATGAAATTCAGAAAGTTTACAGACTTCAGGGAGTTTCAATACATGATAAACATATTGAGGTTATTGTCAGACAAATGATGAAAAAAGTAAGAATAGAAGACCCTGGTGATACATCTTTTCTGATAGGTGATGAGGTTGATAGATTTATATTTATTGAGGAAAATGAGAAAGTTATAGCTCGTGGAGGTAGACCTGCTCAGGCAAGACCTCTTTTACTTGGAATTACTAAGGCAGCTCTTTCAACTGAATCTTGGGTATCGGCAGCTTCATTCCAGGAAACTACAAGGGTTCTTACTGATGCAGCAATTGAGGCAAGGATTGATGAATTAAGAGGATTAAAAGAGAATGTGATAATGGGAAGAATTATTCCAGCTGGAACAGGTTCTCCAGTATATAAAGATACATTGATAAAAGGTGAGTTTTACAGTATGCAGATAGAGCATTTCAGCGAAGAAAGTATTGAAGAAAATTGAGTATTCTTCCGCGTTTTGTAGCAGATGTAATGCTTGGAAGCCTGAGCCGATGGCTCAGGCTTTTTGGTTTTGATACTCTATACAGAAATGATTTTACAGACAGGGAATTAATAAAAATCTCTCTACAGGAAGATAGAATAGTATTGACCAGAGATAATGCTCTTGCTATGTCAAGATTATTAAAAAAAGTTTTACTAATTCAATCCGAAACTATTAAGGAACAGATTAAAGAAGTGCTATCTACAATTCCGATTTCATTTGATTTATTGAGTCTTAGACCAAGATGTCCTGTTTGTAATGGAGAAACAGAAAGTATTATGAAAGAAAAACTTAAAGGAGAAATACCTGATTATGTTGCGTTTTCCAATCAGGAGTTTATGATTTGTAAAGCCTGTGGCAAAATTTACTGGCACGGAACTCATAAGGACAGAATAGACAAAATAAAAAAGGAAATTTTAAAAAAGCTAAAATAACGTATGTTCCTTTTTGAAAATTCTTAAAATTCTCATTGCAGTTGGAATTACCTGATTTTCAATATAATAATTAATATCAATTTTTGATGCATCAGCAAGTTCTACAGGATATGCTCTTTCACTTATAGAGCCAGAACCTTTTTGAATTATATAACCTATAACACTTCCTTCACCTACAGGAATTCCTTTTTCAATAAGTTTTTTAGCAGCTATCACATGGGGTGAGATTAATTTATACTCTGAAATAGGCTTTGAAAGCTGTTCATACACAACAAGGTCTTTAAAGTCGTAGTTGTTTTCCTGTAAAGCTTTAATTCTTTCATTAAGATGTTTAAAAGCTCCTTCAATGTTTTCATCAATTAGACAGAACTTCAGTATTTCTTGTTGTGTCTGTCTTGCATATCTGCATAAATCTCTTCTTACAATTTCAAGCCCTCTTATTTTAAGCCTTCCATTTTCATCAAGTAGAGCATATCTTTTTTTGGCAACTCCACCTGCTTCTCTTGGAACAAAAAGTCCTTTAACATAAAAATCTTCAAGGTCAAGCCTCATAAGACCTGGTAAACTCTGATTTATTTCTTTAATAAACTGTTTAATTTCTTCTTTCTTGTCTCCAATTTTCAAAAAGGCTGAATCTGTATCTCCATATATTGCATGAAATCCTTTTTGCTCAGCTTTTTTTAAGACTTCTTTAATCCAGTATCTTCCGAGTGCTGTAATCGACTCAGCACATTCCTTTGAATACCATCTGCTTGCAGGATATGCATAATAACCATAGGAAGCATTTATAATTGTTTTCAGAGCTCTTTGTTTTGTATCAAGAAGGATATATTCATGAGATAGTGGATCAAGTTTTTTTAACTCCTTTTTAAGTTTAAGTCTTTCAATTAAAAGTTCTTCAATTGCTTGAGATTCAAAACCTTTTTTATTTTTACAAAACCAGTAAGGAAATTCTGGAATTTTATATCCATTATCTTTACAGCAACTACAGTTGAGAGTCTCAATTGAGATGTTGTATGTTGCAATTATTGATGGATAAAGAGATGCGAAGTCAACAACAACAATTCCTTTATGAAGTCCTACCTCTGGTTCTTTTACAAATCCTCCTTCATATGTAGCTTTTTGCCGTTCTTTTATCTCATCAAACTTTGGTTGATTTGGAATCACCCTGTTTTGCTGTTTGGACTTTTTAATGTAATACCATTCAACAAGCTGACTGTAAGGCATCCTTGATGTATCAAAAAGTGATTGTCCTGTAATTTTTGTCAGTTCTTCAATATCTGGCAAAAGCATCTTCGTAAGTTCATAGACAAGTTCACTGTCTTTTAGACAGTATCTTGCAAGTTTGTCAAGTTCATGACCTTTATCCCATGCTTGAAGTATGTCTTCATATTCCATGTCAAGTTTTGTATCTCCAAGAAGTTCATGTGATACATTTTTCAATGTCAGTTGTTCACTCTGAAGCATAGGTGAAAGAATATTGAAGACAAAGTTAAATATATCAATATGAACTCTACCAATGAGTCTTGCAGTTGTAAATCTTGCTCTTTTTGAGAGAGTTATTCCAGAGTTATCCCTTGAAAGAATACTGATGTCAACTTTAAGTTGTTTTGCTCTTTCTCTCAAAATAGGCATATCATAGAGATCTGTGTTATAACCAGCAATTATATCAGGGTCATAGTCTTGAACAATCTCAAGAAAGCTTTTTATAAGTTCTTTTTCGTCATTGACAACATTAGAGTCAACAGTATATTTTGCTTCCTGATAAGTGATTACTTTTGATAATCCTTCTCCAAACACTGAAATCATGACAATTGAAGGAGTTCCTCTCTGAACCTCAAGAACTTCCATATCAAAGGCGAGAATTTTAAGTTTTGGTGGAGGTATTTCAACTTTTTTAATTGATTTAATTTGATTCCCTTTGGTTTCTATTTCAAACCAATTAAGACAGGACAGTCCCTTTTCTGCAAGATAGGTTCTATATGCAGAAATTTGATACTCAAACTCATCAATTATAGAACCAGAGCCTCCTCTTTTTTCTTCAAGAACTTTTATTGCATCCCTTATTTTCTGCATATCCTGATGTCTTTTTGCATAAATTTTTATAAACTCTTTCTCTTCGCCATGAAGTATGCGCCTGTCTTCTGTTATTTCAGTAACTGGAAGGGAATTTTTCTTTACAATTTCCTCAATTTCTTTGATAGCCTTTTTTTTATCTATGGGAAGCACAAAAAAATAAGGTCTATATGAAGAATCTATAAATTTTTCACATTTTCCATTTTCTAATATTCCGAAAAGAAGAATGCCTTCTTGAGAATCATCTATGTCCAATAGATAAAATAACATCTTTATATAATTATACATAAAAATAAAGATTGCATATCCATTCCTATTTTTGTTATAAAATAATTAGACAGGCTTCCTGCCCTGTCCGTGATGGAAGGGAAAGGGGATCCGGCAGTTAGGTCCGTTAGGGAGCCAGCGTAGGTAGCGGTGTGCATGCCTCTTCGGAGGAAGCCTAACCTGCCTACAAGGCACCCACCTGTCCGAGGGGGATCTAACTTTCCTTATCACACGGCAGGGCGGGGTTATGATGATGTTGTAGATTTTTGAGATAGATGTAAAAATAGTTTAATTTTTAAAATAGCACTTTCATAAACTTTTTTATAAAAAACTGTCTCTATCCACATCATCATAACCCCAGCAAGCCTTTTAAATAAATTTCTTGGAGGTATCTTAATGGAGTTTTTATATATTTTTATTGCAATTATCTTCGGTGCTGTTGCTGGATATGGAGTTTATCTTTTCCATAGGAGCAGGCTTAAAGAGGAAAAGATAAAAATTCATGAAGAAGCTCAAAAAATTCTTGAAGATGCAAAAAAGGAAGCAGAGACAGTAAAAAAAGAAGCACATCTTTCAGCAAAAGAAGTCATATACCAATTAAAATTTGAAGCAGAAAAAGAAATAAAGGAAAAAACAAAGGAGATTAATTATCAGGAAAAAAGGCTAAGACAGAAGGAAGAGCTTTTAGACCGAAAAATTGAGCAGGTAGAAAAAAGGGAGATTGAACTAAATAAAAGAGAAAAAGAGATAGTTTCAAAGGAAAGAATTTTACAGGAAAAAGAAAATCATTATAATAAGCTTATTTCGGAACAACAACAGCTTCTTGAAAAAATAGCAGGAATGAAAGAAGAAGAAGCAAAACAGGAACTTTTCAAAAAAGTAGAACAGGAAACTCGTTTTGAGGCGGCCAGACTTATTAAAAGGATAGAAGATGAGGTTAAACAGGAAGCAGACAAAAAAGCGAAAGAAATACTAAGTTTGGCAGTACAGAGATATGCAAGTGATTATGTTGTTGATGCTACTGTTACAGCGGTAAGTCTTCCAAATGATGAAATGAAAGGAAGAATAATAGGCAGAGAGGGCAGAAACATAAGAGCTTTTGAATCATTAACAGGTGTTGACCTTGTTGTTGATGATACACCAGAACTTGTTATTCTTTCCTCTTTTGATCCAATAAAGAGAGAGATTGCAAGAATGGCACTGGAAAGATTAATTGTTGATGGAAGAATTCATCCAGCAAGAATAGAAGAAGTTGTGGAAAAGGCTCGTAGAGATGTAGATATTGCCATAAGGGATGAAGGAGAAAAAGCAGTATTTGAACTTGGACTGAGCGGAATTCACCCAGAGATTATAAAACTTATAGGCAGGTTAAAATATAGAACCTCTTACGGACAGAATGTTTTACAACACTCAAAAGAAGTAGCATGGCTTAGTGGAATTATGGCAGGTGAACTCAGAGTTAATGTAAAGCTTGCCAAGAGAGCAGGACTTCTGCATGATATAGGAAAAGCAGTTGACCATGAAATGGAAGGCTCTCATCAGGAAATAGGTGCTATGCTTGCAAAAAAATATGGTGAAGGCGAAGAAGTTATAAATGCAATTCTCAGTCATCATGAAGATGTGGAGTTTAGTTGTGTTGAGTCCGCATTGGTTGCGGCAGCAGATGCTCTTTCTGCAGCTCGTCCTGGGGTAAGAAGAGAAACCATAGAAAGTTATATTAAGAGACTTACAAAACTTGAAGAACTTGCCATGTCTTTTCAGGGAGTTCAAAACTGTTATGCAATTCAGGCAGGAAGAGAAGTTAGACTTATTGTAAGACCTGATATTGTAACTGATGAAGAATGTGCTTTTATTGCAAGAGAATTAAGTAGAAGGATAGAAAAGGAGTTAAGTTATCCTGGACAGATTAAAGTAACTGTAATAAGAGAGTCAAGATTCATAGAATATGCAAAGTAATGATACAGTTAATTTTCTCTTTATAGGAGATATTGTTGGTAAAGCAGGAAGACAGATTGTCAAATCACTTCTTCCAAAATTAATTGATCAATATAAAGTTGAGTTAGTCATAGCAAATGGAGAAAATGCAGCAGGAGGATTTGGAATAACAGAAAGAGTTGCAGAGGAACTTTTTTCTTATGGTATAGATATAATTACAACAGGTAATCATGTATGGGATAAAAAGGAAGCCATTCCTTATATTGCAAAAGAATCAAGAATACTGAGACCTGTAAATTATCCTGAGGGTGTTCCTGGAACAGGAAGTCTTTTAATGAAAACAAGAAAAAATAATCTTGTTGGTATAATCAATGTTTCTGGTAGAATTTTTATGAATGTTCTTGATTGTCCCTTTAGAATCACAAAAAAAGAGGTTGAAAGAATCAAAAAGGAGACTAATGTAATTTTAATAGATTTTCACGCAGAGGCTACATCAGAAAAAATAGCATTTGCCATTTATTTAGATGGTCAGGTAAGTGCAATAATAGGAACTCATACCCATGTTCAGACAGCAGATGAAAAAATTTTACCAAAAGGCACTGCCTATATAACTGATGTAGGGATGACTGGTCCCGAACATTCTGTTATTGGATTTAGAGAAGATGAAGTTATAGAAAAATTTCTTTATCAATTGCCCAAGAAATTTGATGTTCCTGCAAGACCTTCTATCCTATCAGCAGTTTATATTGAAGTGGAGTCTTCCACAGGACTGGCAAAAAAAATAGAAAGATTAATGCTTAGCCAAAGTTAGATTTAGAATTTTTTATAGTTTCCAAAAAATTTTTTATTCTTGTATCAGTTTACAAATATTCTTTTTTCTGATAATCTTTTAATATGAAATCTTTTTTTATAATTCTCCTGATATTATTTTATCCTTTCGTAGTTTTTTCTGAATATGTCGGAACAGAAACCTGTAAAAAATGCCATCCTAAACAATATGAGAATTTTATTAAATATTCAAGAATGTCTCGCTCTTTTGAAGCAGTGGAAAAGATGAAAAATAAAATAACTCCCGAGGAATTAAAAAGCTGTTACTACTGCCATACAACAGGGTATGGTAAAGCAGGTGGTTTTGTTTCTATAGAAAAAACACCATATTTGAAAAATACAGGATGCGAAGTTTGCCATGGTCCCGGGAAAAAACATGTAGAAACCATAGACAAAAAATATATCAAAAGAAAATTCACACTTCAAGTGTGTGAACCATGTCATACAGAAGAAAGAATAAAAGCATTCAGATTTAAACCTCTGCTTTACGGAGGTGCTCATTAATGTTTAAATTCATAACCAATAAAATTGGAAACAAGTTGATGCTTACATTTATTGGAATTATTTTGGTTGTGATGATTATTGAAATGACATTTAGAATTTATTTTGGAGTGCAGGACAGACTTAGAATTGCAGAAATGGGCAACAAAGAGGTAATGGATACTATCTATGCAACAATGAAACATCCTTTGACAGTTGGAGATAGTGATACAATTCATAGAGATTTAGACGAAATTGGGCAGAAATATAAAAATATAAGTGTTTATCTCTGCGATTTCAATAGAGATATCTCTTTTTCTACAGATAAAAAAGTGATAAATACAAAGATAGACCAGATAATAAATAATAAAGATTTTATTGATAATCTTAATGAAAGCTTTAAGGGGAATGGAGATGAGTATAAATCATTAGTTTTTAATATTAAAGAAAGGCGAAATCTTATCTCAGTTCTTCCTATAAAAAATGCACCTGAGTGTTTTCATTGTCATGGTTCATCAAGAAAAATTCTTGGTGCTTTGATTATGAAAACAGATGTTGAGGACGTTTATAAAACAGTGATTGCTCAAAGAAATAGGTCCCTTGCTTTGACAGCTTTTGCTTCATTACTCGCAATTTTTATAACAAATCTTGTTGTAAGCAAATTCATAAGAAAACCTCTAAGTAATCTTGTTGATGCTACACATAGATTTGCAAAAGGCGAGATGAGTACAATAATAAAATATCCTCCTGATGAGATAGGCACCCTTACAGAAACATTTAACTACATGGTTAATGAAGTTGCTAAGTCAAAAATGGAACTTGAAAAAGAACTTACTCGTAGAGCAAAACTTCTTGAAGAAAGAGACGAGCTTGTGGCATTGCTTCAGAAGGCAAATAAACAGTTAAAAGAACTTGATACGCTTAAATCTGCATTTATAGCAAATATGTCTCACGAACTAAGAACACCAATGAATGCAATAATTGGTTATACTGATTTATTACTTGATGAAGTTGATGGTCCTTTAAATGATGACCAGAAGACTTCATTAAAAAAAGTGGCTGCAAATGCAAGGCATCTATTGCAATTAATAAATGATGTTCTTGATATATCTAAGATTGAATCAGGAAAGATTGAACTTCATCCAAGAGAAATAGATTTAAAAGAACTAATAGACGGAATAATGGTTACATTTGAACCATTAATTGCTAAAAAGGGTTTAAGTTTTACTCTAAATATTGAGTCAGGAGCTGAAAAGCTTTATGTTGATGAGGATAAAACAAAACAGATTTTAATAAATTTAATATCCAATGCTGTAAAATTTACACATCAGGGTGGAATAACAATAAAGGCAAAAGTTTCAGAAAGAGGTAAAGCCAAAGACGGAAGTCCTCAATTTATAGAAATTTCAGTAAGTGATACTGGAATAGGAATAAAGAGGGAAGACCTTGATAAGATTTTTGATAAATTTGCCCAAGCTGATGTATCTACCACAAGACAGTATGAAGGAACAGGTCTTGGTTTAAGCATTGTAAGAGGGCTTGTAGCTTTACACAAAGGCATGGTATGGGCTGAAAGTGAGGTAGGAAAAGGAAGCACTTTCTATGTTTTGTTACCTTTTAAAAAGGAAGTTTTTGAGCAGACAGGTCCTGTTATAGAAGAAGAGATGGCTGAAGCACTTGGAGAATATTTTGAAGTACCGAAGGAAGTTTTTTTACAAGACCCATCTTATGAAGGTAAATTGGTAAGATGCTGGGATTATACTCAGTGTGGTCATGTAAACTGCCCTGAGTATGGTTCTCCAGAGAAAAGATGCTGGCTTGTTGTAGGAACACATTGTAAAGGCATGAAAATAGGGTCTTATCCAGAAAAAGCAGATGCATGTAAACTATGCGAAGTTGTAAGAGACCTTGTTTTACATAAAGAACCTTTATCTCCAGATATATCAAAGATTTCTGAAAAGGAGAAAGTTGTTTTAGCAATTGATGATAATCCTGATGCTATTGATTTAATAAAAAAATATCTTGAAAAAGATTACAAGGTTATAGGAATACTTAGCAGTGAGGAGGCTGTTAAAAAAGCTAAGGAAATAAAACCGGTTGCAATAACACTTGATATAATGATGCCTAAGAAAGATGGTTGGCAGGTATTAAAAGAGCTTAAAGAAGATGAAGAAACCAAGAATATTCCTGTTATTATTGTTTCTATTATTGAAAATAAGACTTTAGCTTTTAGTCTTGGTGCAGCTGACTATTTTGTAAAGCCGCTTGATGGATATTCTTTATTAAGAAGAATTAAAAATATAGGCATTCATCGTCCAATAAAAAAAGTGTTTTTGCTTGAAAGAGATGAAAGAACTAATTATGATATTTCAAAAATACTTAAAGAAAGCGGTTACGAAGTTTATGCAACTAATAGTAGTAAACAGGCAATGGAATTGGTCAAGAGTGAAAAACCAGATTTGCTAATTGTTAATATTACAGACCCAGACAGCAGCGCTTTTGATTTTATAGATTTTATTAAAACATCTGCTGAATTAAGGGATATTCCAATTATTGCTCTTACAAATAAAGAATTGAGTGAGCAAGAAAAGGAAGCATTAAATGGTAGAATAAAAGATATAATAAACAAGGCTCTCTTTTCAGAAGAAGAACTTATAACAGAACTTAAAAATAGTTTGAAGAAAATAGGAGGTTAAGTGTGAAAACAATCCTTGTTGTTGATGATAATGAAGATTCAAGAGAGCTTGTGAAAAAGATATTAAAAAAACACGGATATGAAGTAATAGAAGCAGTTGATGGAGAAGATGCTATAGCAAAGGCTTTAGCATATAGACCAGACTTAATTCTTATGGACATTTCAATCCCAAAGATTGATGGCTATGAAGCTACACGAAGATTAAAAGAGAGACCCGATTTCAAAGATACTCCTATAATAGCTTTTACTGCCCATGCTATGAGAGGAGATCAGGAAAAAGCTCTTCAGGCTGGATGTAATGGTTATATATCAAAACCAATTAATGTCAGAGAGTTCCCAGAACAGATAAAGATTTATTTAAAGGAAAAATGAATAACTCAAATCAGACAATTTTAATTGTTGATGATAACATAGATACAGTGGAACTTTTGAGAAAAAGACTGAAAGCTGAAGGCTACAATACGGAAGAAGCCTATGATGGTGAAGAAGCTTTAAAGAAAGTATATGAAGTTTACCCAGACTTAATAATTCTTGATGTAATGATGCCTAAAATGGACGGCTATGAAGTTTGTCAAAGACTCAAAACAGATGATAGAACAAAATTTATTCCTATAATTATGCTTACAGCTAAATCTGATGTGGAAAGTAAAGTTAAAGGATTTGACATTGGCGCTGATGATTATGTCCCGAAACCTTTTGATTATAGAGAACTTTCAGCAAGAGTTCGTTCTCTGATTACAAGAAAAGAAACAGCAGAGAAAGTAATAGAAGAAGAGAAAACTGAGTCAGTAAGAAAACTTATTGACAGTCTTTCTCATGAAATAAGAAATCCCATTGTGAGTATCGCAGGATTTACAAAAAAAGTATATGACAATTTACCACCTGGTGATCCAAATAAACCATATCTAATGACCATACTTCAGGAGGCAGAAAGACTTGAGAGACTTTTAAAAGAAATTTTAAATCTTAAAATGATTGCCATAGGTTTTTTGGAAAATGTTAATCCTAAAATTGCCATAGAAGAGATTTTAGAAGAACTTGAAAAGGAGATAGAAGATAAAGCAATAGAGGTGGAAACAGACTTTAAAGATGTGCCATCTTTTTATATAGATAAGGAACATTTTAAAATTGTTCTTCGCAATATTATTAAGAATGCAATAGAAGCAATGGAAAAATCCGAAAAACGTCTGTTAAAAATTTCTCTTGAACAAGTGAAAAATGAGATAGAGATAAGAATTTCTGATACAGGTAAAGGAATTCCAAAAGAACTGATTAAGAAAATATTTGATCCATTTTTTACCTCAAAGGTATACGGACCAGGGCTTGGGTTATCTGTAGCTCTTACAATTGTTCAGTATTATAAAGGTTTTATTTCAGTTGAAAGTGAACCCGGAAAAGGTAGCACATTTATAATAAGAATTCCTGTGAAAGGAAGATAAAATAAGACAAATAATCAGATTTTCATATGAATTTTTAGTTGTTACGATTGGGTAACATATTTTTCAAAAATGTGAATGCCAAGTAACATTTTAAAATTCCTGATATAAAATTAAGTTGTTTTTCGTCTCCGATGTATTTTTTGAGCCTGTTTAAAAACTTCCTGCCATTCCTTGGCTGCATAAACAGTTGAGTGATCTCCTCTTTTTATAAATACTCAATTTCTCTGGCATAAACTTTGCTTTTTATTGATTTTAATTCTTAATAAGACAGGGTTTAAAAAAATTTTCTTTAAAGGAGGAAGGAGTTGTGAAAAGAAGAGATGCATTAAAAATTTTTGGAGGAATCTTAGGTGGAGGTTTACTTTTGACGAGCAGTAGCTGGATAGCTGATAACTTAAATGCTTCTCAGCCCAATAAGCTTCCTCAACTTCCATGGACTTACAAATCTATTGATCCTAAAAAAGCTGCTGAAAGAGCTTACTTTGGTTTTTACAAAGGTAGGTGCTGTTACGGAGCATTTGATGCCATTATAGGAACTCTTCAAGATGAAGTTGGATTTCCTTTTACTGGAATCCCAACAGAACTTTTTGTTTTTGGTAGAAGCGGGATAGCTGAAACTGGTTCTACTTGTGGAGCTCTAATAGGAGTTGCTGGTGCTATTTTTCTTCTTACAGGTGGTGTAGACAAAGAAAAGCAGGATAGAGCCTATAAAATTATACAGGATGTGTTTCGTTTCTATGAACAAGAAGCACTCCCTAAGTATATTCCTGAAAAACCAAAATTAAACATGCAGATGAAAGCTACTGTTGCCAATTCACCAATTTGTCATATCTCTGTTTCAAAATGGTGTGCAGTAACTAAATTTAAAGCTGCTTCAAAGGAACGAGATGAGAGATGTGCAAGAATTACCGCTGATTGTGTTCTTTATGCTCTTAAGTTATTAGAAGCTGAATATAAGGGAAGTTTTAAAGGAGCTTATCCTATTAAGGCAAAAACTAAAACATGTATGGACTGTCATGATAAAAAGGATGCTCTCAATAATACAAAAGGGAATATGGAATGTGGAACTTGTCATTTTGATGGGAAAATTAATAAAACTACAAAACATCCACCATTTTAATTCAGAGGGGGACTATTCCCCCTCTTTTATTCTCAGATTTTTCAAAAACTTTGAATTTTTAAAAATTTAAGCAAACACTTACTTGAATAGCTTAAGATGTTACTTTTCAGAAACATTAAATATGATTTTCTTTAAACTAATGATTAAAAAAAGCCCTGGAATTGCCACAAGGAAAGTGAGAAAATAAAAAGCTGCCCAGCCAATGCTTTCAACAATAAAACCTGCTGTTGGACTTATAATTACTCTTCCAAGAGATGCTAATGATGAAAGCAGCGCATACTGAGTTGCAGCAAAACTACGGTTGCATAATCCCATTAAAAGAGCTAAAAATGCCGTGGTTCCCATTCCACCTGTTAGATTTTCAATGACTACGGTGGATACAAACAATGAAAAGTTTTTTCCTTCTATTGCTAAAACCATAAACATAATATTTGATACTGCCTGAAGTATGCCAAATGAAATTAATGCTTTATAAAGGCTTATTTTTCTGAGTAAAAATCCTCCTAATATTGAACCTGCAATTGCTGAAATAAGCCCGCCAATTTTATTAACTGTACCCACCTCAGTAAGGGAAAATCCTATGCCTCTAATAAAAAAGGCTGTACTGAGAGAGCTTGCATAGGCGTCGCCAATTTTATATAAAACAATAAATAATAGCAAAATAATGCTTTTTTCTCTTTTAAGTAAATCTCTAAAGGGTTCAATAAATGACTCTTTAAATGTAGTCGGTTTTTTTATTCCCTTTGGTTCATCTGCCCAGAAAGTGGTAATTATTCCTAAAACTAAAAGTGAAGTTATTATTGTTAAAGCAATCTGCCATCCAAGATAGTCTGCAAGCAAAAGACAAAGACCGCCTGCAACAATCAATGCAATTCTGTATGCAGTTACTGAAAATGCTGCTCCGATTCCTCTGTCTTCTGGTCTGAGTATTTCTGTTCTATAAGCATCAATTGAGATGTCCTGAGATGCTGAAAAAAAAGCAATCATTGCTGCTAATATACTGAAAATTAAAAGATGCTCAGGAGTAAATGTTATCATTAAAAAGGTGCCAAATAGAATTAAAATTTGACAAATGATAATCCAACCACGTCTTCTTCCAAGTCCTACAATATTGAATCTGTCAAATATAGCAGACCAGAGAAATTTAAAACTGTATGGAAAGGTAAGAACTGTGAAAATGCCTATTGTTTTTATATCAATTCCTTCAGTTGTAAGCCATGCCTGTAGTGTCCCACCTATAAGTGGAAAAGGCAGTCCAGAAGCAAAACCAAGAACTGTTACAACTGCTATATCCTTTGTTCTTTTAGTCATCAAGCCATTCTATTTTGATAGGGAGTCTGCCCGTATTTTTGAACCCTTCATTGAATACATCCAGAAAAGCAAGCACAGCGTGTTCATGGGAATCATAAAGTGAAATTATAGCCTTTGCTTTCTTAAAAGGTCTTAAAACATAGGGATTACCGAAAGATACAACAATTGCATCTGTATTTGATATGATTTCCTTAATTATCATGTTTTGTTGCGATTTTAATACGTATTCCTTTCCAGCAGCCTTAATATTTGTGAATGCTGCAATTAAAGGTATTGCATTTGATTTTCTATAATCCTGTAAATCATAGGCAGAACCAAAATAGTTCTGAAATACTTTTTTTATTTCCTCAGTATAGACTCCTGTAAGATAAGGGACGATTTTCTTAGAATTCAAATCATTTATTTCATTTTTTATAACTGTAACTGTTTTTTTAAATGCTTTATGAATTAAGGAAATATCTTCATTATTAATAATCGTTTTTTTTGTTTTGAGCTTTTTTAACCTCTTAATTCTTCTGTAAGCTTCTTTTATTCTTCTGTCACTAATTAAGCCCTGCATATAAGCTTTTTTTATCTCTTCTAAAGCAGTATATGGTTGTTCTGGATGTAGAATTATATCTGCTCCTGCTATAAGAGCTAAAGCATGAGGATTTTCATAATCTATTAAAGCTCTCATATTCATCGCATCTGTAAGAACTGCTCCATTAAAACACATGTTCTGTTTTAGCAATTTATTGATCACATTTTCCGAAAGAGACGCAGGTTTCATATCATCAGCAACTATATGACCAACCATAATTGAAGAAACCTTAGCTTTAATTGCTTCCTTAAATGGTTTAAGATGTATTTCAATTTCATATATAAGATAAGGAAGTTCCAGATGAGAGTCTATTTGTGTTCCACCATGACCTGGAAAATGTTTTCCGCATGTTGATAATCCGTAAGATTCAAAGAGTTTTATAACAAATTTGCCATATTCCGAAACAATTTCAGGATTATCTGAAAAAGCTCTTGTGCATATTATTGGATTTTTAGGCTCTCTATTCACATCCAAAACAGGAATAAGTGCAAGATTTATTCCCACATCCAATGCTTCTTTTATTACAATTGAATACAGAGATTCAAGTTCCTGTCTGTTTTCCTTCAAATCAAATCCTGCGGCAATTCCCATCTGTGAGGGAATCAAACTTCCACCTTTTATCTGCTGTCCAACACCTCTTTCAATGTCTGAAGCAATGATTAATGGTTCTGATGCTATGCTTTGAAGATAGTCAATGAAATTTTTTATTTCATCATAGTCTCCACCAAAAACTATGAAACCTGCAATTCCTTCTTTAACAAGTTTTTCAATATAGTGTGTGTATAGGGAATCATTTATTTTTTCACCATCAAGCCTTGCTATGATTAAATTCATTAAATTTTCCATACAACTGCATATTATGAATTAAAGAGATTCAAAGATTCAACTAATTCAAAAAATTGAATTTAATAAAGTTAATGCTCCAGATAGTTTTTCAATATCATTATCAGAATGCCCTGCAGTTATTGTTATTCTGATTCTTGGAGTTTTTACAGTAGGAGGTCTGATAACAGGTGCATAAATACCTGAATCATATAGAATCCTTGAAGCCTTTATTGCTTGTTCAATGTTTTCAAAAAGAATGGGAATAATCGGAGTTTGTGTTTTTGTTGTTTTAAGTTCAAGATTTTTTATTATCTCCATAACTTTTTCAATATTCTGCCAGAGCCTTTTAATCAATTCTTTGTCTTCCATAATAATTTTTAAAGAAGCATAAGCAGAAGCAACAGTGCTTGGAGGTAAAGAAGTTGAAAAAATAAAACCTCTTGCAGAGTTTATAAACCAGTCAATAATGGATGAATCGCCGCAGACAAATGCTCCAAAAACTCCGATTGCTTTAGAAAGTGTTCCCATCTGAATTACAAAAGCCTCTGTCTGTAGTCCCAGATGTTTCAATATGCCGTAACCATTACCCAATACTCCAGTTCCATGAGCATCATCAATATAAAGTAAAGCCCCTTCAGCTTTGCATAATTCATAAAGTTCTCTGATTGGCGCTATGTCTCCATCCATACTGAAAACTGTGTCTGTTATGATTACTTTCTTGCCTTTGCAAGATATATTTCTAATTAATTTTTTTAAATCCTCAATATCGGCATGTTTGTAGATAATTTTTTCTGCTCTGCTTAGTCGGCAACCGTCTATTATGCTTGCATGATTAAGTTCATCGCTGAAAATAATATCATTTTCTCCTGCTAATGCAGGAATTAAAGAAGTATTAGCTGTATAGCCAGAATTAAGAATAAGGCAGCTTTCTGTGTTTTTAAATTCGGATAAAAGTTCTTCAAGTTTTCTATGTAAAATAGTGCCTCCACTTAAAAGTCTTGAAGCTCCTCCCCCAGCGCCAAATGTTTTGATTGCATCTATACCAGCTTCTTTGACCAGTGGATGTTGACTTAGTCCAAGATAGTCATTTGATGCAAAATTTATGTATTTTTTACCTTGAATTGTAATTTCCATTCCATGCCTTGATTCCATATCTTTTACTGAACGGTAAAGATTTTGTTCTTTAAGTTTTTCAAGCTTTTTTTCAAAAATTTCAAAAAATTTTTCAGACATTCAAAATACCCCTTGACAAAATTTTCGTATTCGTATAATATTGGTGGTAAATAGTGGTAGAAAGTGGAATATGATATCTTTCATAGGAAAATATTACCATAATCTTGATCAAAAGGGAAGAGTTATAATGCCAGCCTCCCTTAGGGAGGTTCTGACAAATAAATATTCTTCGGGCGAACTCTATCTTACGAATGCTCCTTTTGATAAAGCCTTACATCTTTATCCTCTTGAGGAATGGTTGAAACTTGAAGAAAAAATAAGAGGGCTACCTAAGTCTGATGAATCTGTAATGTATTTTTTAAGGAGAGTTATCGCTTCTGCAATACCATGTGAACTTGATAAACAAGGAAGAATATTGATTCCTTATGAACATAGACAAGATGCTGGTATTAACTCTGCAGTTGTTATTGTTGGTCAGATTGAAAGAATTGAAATATGGGATAAGGCTACTTGGGATAGCATTACTGATCCCACAAAGGTAGATATAAAGAGGATACAAGATGCTCTTGCTAAGTATGGATTATAAAAAAATACACATTCCTGTAATGGTTAAGGAAGTTATTCAACTTCTGAATCCTTACGGAGGTATATATGTTGATGCCACCTTAGGCTGTGGTGGGCATTCTTTAGCGATACTTAAAAGGCTTAGCCCAGATGGCAGATTAATCGGCATTGACAGGGATGAGTCTGCTATTTTTTATGCTAATAGAATTCTGGATGATTCAAGGGTGATTTTAAGAAAAGCAAGCTTTTCTCATCTTAAAGAAGTTTTGTCAGAGTTAAATATTGAAAAAATTGACGGGATAATTTTTGATCTTGGTGTTTCAATGCTTCAACTTAAGGATTTTGAAAGAGGATTTAGTTTTCATTCTGAGGAAAGACTTGATATGAGAATGGATCAGACAGAACCATTGACAGCATGGGATGTTGTAAACAAATATCCTGAGCAAAAGTTAACTCAAATTTTTAGAGATTATGGTGATGAGCCTTTTGCAAGGAGAATAGCAAGAGAAATTATAAGACAGAGAGGCAAAAAAACTATTGATACATGTAAAGAGCTTGCAGATTTAGTAAAAAAAACTGTTCCAAGACATGGGAGGCTTCATCCTGCCACTCAGATTTTTCAAGCAATAAGAATTGAAGTAAACAGGGAATTTGAAGAACTTAGACAAGGATTGTTGCAGGCAGTTGAATTATTAAACTCTGGTGGAAGAATTTGTGTAATCTCTTATCATTCAGGTGAAGACAGAGTTGTAAAAAATTTTTTCAGAGAGGAAGAACAAAAAGGAAATCTGCGTATTCTTACTAAAAAACCTCTTTTACCATCTCTTGAAGAAGTTGCTAAAAATCCATCAGCAAGAAGCGCAAGGCTAAGAGGGGGTGAAAAAATATGAAGCAGATTGTTTTAATAGTTTTCAGTTTATTCGCAATTTTTGCAATTTTATGGGTAAGGTCAAATGTAATTTCTGTAGAGTACAGATTAAGTAGTCTTGAAGAGAAAAAAAAGGAAATGCTTAATGAAAGAAGGCTTTTACTTGCTGAAAAGGCATCTTTAACTTCATTCGTAAGAATTAATAATGCTGATGGGCATTTTCTCGTATTTCCTGATAGAAGAAAGATTGTTTATATATCTGGAAACCCTGAGAGTTTAGTAAAAGCAGTAAGTTTCAATAAAAAGAATTAAAATGCAAAAGAGAGTTATTTTACTGAAAATAATGCTCTTAGTCTGCTTCGCTTCTATTATTTTTCGTCTTGGTTTAATCATGTTTGTTGAACATCAGGTTTATTTCTCAAGAGCAAAAATTCAACAAATAAAAAAGGAAGAAATCATTCCAAAAAGAGGGAATATATATGATAGAATGGGACGGGAATTAGCGGTTTCTTTAGAAAAAGAATCTTTATTCATTGACCCTTCATCTTTAAAGTCAGATGAAACAATAAATATTTTAAAAAGTTATATAAAAGTTAATGCTGAACAGATAAAAACTCAATCAGAAAAAAATATAAGATTTCTATGGCTTGAAAGAAAAGTTGATCATGCTGTGGCAGAGAAAATTAAAGCTTTAAAGATTGAAGGAGTTGGTTCTGTTCCTGAAGGAGCAAGGTTTTATCCTAATGGATTTTTAGCTTCTCATGTTATTGGTTTTGTCAATATTGATGAACAAGGCATGGAAGGATTAGAAAGGCAGTATGACAAATATCTTAAAGCAGAAAAATCCTCAAAAGTAGTTTCAGTAGATGCCAGAGGAAAAAAACTTTCTGATGGAAGCTTGAAAGATATAAAAGGAAATGATATTTTTGTAACCATTGATGAAGGATTGCAATACATTGTTGAAAAATATCTTGAGGAAGCAGTAAAAAAATGGCAAGCTTCTTCAGGAATTGCCATAATGATGGATCCATTTACAGGAGAGATTCTTGCCTTAGCAAACAGACCAACATATGATCCAAATAATTTAAAATTCATAAAAAATATTGGTATAATAAGAAATCGTGCATTAACAGATTTATATGAACCAGGTTCAACCTTTAAGATAGTTACAGCAACCGCAGCATTAGAAGAAGGTATTGTAAAGCCATACACTAAATTTGATTGCTCTCAGGGATATATAGAAGTATGGGGTAAAAAAATAAAAGATGCCCACAGACACGGAGTTCTTACTTTTGAAGAAGTTATTCAAAAGTCTTCAAATGTTGGTACAATAAAAATTGCGATGATGCTTGGTAAGGAAAAGCTTTATCAATATATAAAGAAATTTGGTTTTGGTGAAAAGACAGGGATAGACCTTCCTGGAGAAATGGCAGGTTATATAAGACCTACTCAAAAATGGTCAGGCACATCAATAGGAGCTATTCCAATCGGGCAGGAAGTGGCAGTTACAGCCATTCAGGTTTTGAGAGCTTATTCTGTTATTGCAAATGGTGGTTATCTTGTAAAGCCATTTGTAGTTTCTGAAATTCGTTCGTCAGAAGGAAATATTCTGTATAAGGCTGTTATACAGAGAGAAAAAATAGTATCTGAAAAAACAGCAAAGATAATGAGAGATATATTGAAAAAAGTTACAGAAGAAGGCGGAACAGCAACTCAAGCAAAGCTTGATGGTAATAATGTTGCAGGGAAAACAGGAACAGCTCAGAAGTATGACCCTAAAACAGGTAGATATTCAAAAGATAGATTTGTAAGCTCTTTTGTCGGATTTATTCCAGCAGATAATCCCCGTATAGCAATGATAGTTGTTATTCATGACCCTAAGGGAGCTCATTATGGAGGAGTTGTTGCTGCACCAGTATTTAAAGCAATTTCTGATGAAGCTATGGCTTATCTTAATATTCCAAGAGATGATGCTAAAGAAAAAGGACTTGTTGTTACATTTGAAAATGAAACCAATAGAAAGGTTGTGGTAGCAAAAGAATGATTTTAAAAGAACTTTTAAGGAGTGATTTTAATGTTAAGGGAGATATAAACAAAAATATAGATTACATAACCTATAATTCTAAGGATGTAAAAGAAGCAAGTCTTTTTTTTGCAGTATCAGGACAGAAAGCAGATGGGCATTTTTTTATTGAGGAAGCAATAAAAAAAGGAGCAAAAGCTGTTGTTTATGAGACAGGACACTTTATGCCTTCCGAGTATGCAGATGTTACATGGATAGGTGTTAATGATTCAAGAGACGCTCTTTCATGGATTAGTTCAAAATTTTATGGAAATCCATCTGAAAGACTTAAAATTATTGGAATAACAGGCACAAATGGAAAAACAACAACATCATATCTTATAAGAGAAATACTCAAAAGATATGACAAAAAAACCGGAGTTATTGGAACAATAAAATATTTGATTGACAATGAGGAGAAAGTTGCTGTTCACACAACTCCAGAAGCTCCTGAGTTTCAAGAGCTTCTCCATGAAATGCTCGTCAAAGGCGTAGAATATGTCATTACAGAGGTGTCTTCGCATGCTCTTGCTTTAAAGAGAGTTGATTACACAAAATTTGATATCGCAGTATTTACAAATCTTTCAAGGGACCATCTTGATTTTCATAAAGATATGGAAGATTACTTCAATGCTAAAAAAAGGCTATTTACTGAGTTGCTTAAAAACGAAGGAGTTGCGGTTATCAATTTTGATGATGTCTATGGAAGAAGGTTGGCAGAACAGTTGAACACTAAAAAAATTACTTACTCAATAGAAAATCCTCAGGCAGATATTTATGTTAAAAACTACAGACTAAACTTTAAAGAGACAGAGATTAATCTTCATATTAAGAAGGAAAAGGAATTAGTTGTAAAAACTCATCTTTTAGGTATTCCTAATATTTATAATGTTATTTCCGCAGTATCAGTTGCTGTAGCTTTGAATATTCCCTTTGATATTATTGAATCTGCGATTTCAGATGCTCATTCTCCAGATGGAAGATTTGAGAGAGTTGATGAAGGACAGGATTTTCTTGTTTTTGTTGATTATGCTCATTCACCAGATGCTCTTGAAAGATTGCTTATAAGTGTAAGAAAACTTAAAGAAGAGATATCAAAAAATGGAAAGATAGTAACAGTTTTCGGTTGTGGTGGAAATCGGGATAGAGGAAAAAGACCCCAGATGGGTAAAATTGCTACTGAATTAAGTGATTATGTAATTCTTACCTCAGACAATCCGAGATGGGAAGAACCAAGAGAAATAATCAAAGAAATTGAAGAAGGTATTTTAAAAGACAACTACATTGTTGTTCCTGACAGAACCATGAGTTTATATATAGGAACAAAGATATGTAAAAAGGGAGACATTCTAATTGTTGCTGGCAAAGGACATGAAGATTATCAGGAAATAAAAGGGAAAAGATATCCTTTCAGCGATAGAGAAATTCTTGTAAAAGCCTTAAGAGAGTTGAGGTAATTCATTATGTTTACCCTTGACGATTTATTGATAGCTACAGGAGGAAAATTAGTTTCAAAAGGAAATGAGATATTTAAAGAAGCATCAATTGATACAAGAACAATTGGCAAGAATGATCTTTTTTTTGCATTGAAAGGTTCAAAAAAAGATGGACATGAATTTGTAGATGAAGCTTTGATTAAGGCTTCTGGTGCAGTAGTTTCAAAAAATGAAGGCATGGATTTTAAAAATAAAACAGTAGTTATAGTGGATGACACTCTTAAGTCTTTACAAAATTTAGCAGGATATTTAAGAAAAAAATTTAAGGGAAAGATTATCGCAGTTGTAGGAAGCAATGGTAAGACAACAACAAAGGAATTGATTGCCAGTTTTTTATCAAAAAAATACAAAATTCTTAAAACTGAGGGAAATTTTAATAATAACATCGGAGTTCCGCTCTGCATCAGCAGGATTGAAAACAATACTGAAATTATGGTTCTTGAGCTTGGAACAAATAGACCTGGTGATATAAAAGAGCTTTGCGATATAGTATATCCAGATTATGCATTGATTACAAATATTGGATATGAACATATTGAAGGCTTTGGTTCAATTCAAGGAGTAAGAGAGGGAGAATTAGAAATACTTCCTTATGTTAAAACAGTTTTTGCCAATGGAGATGATAAATTCCTAATGGATGGGCTTAAAAGATACAGCGGACAAATTTTGACATTCGGAATGAGCAAAGAATGTGATTTTAGAGCTGAAAACATTAATTTTTATAATGATCATGTTGAATTTGATTTTTATAGTGATATTGCAGCCTTTGCAGTTAAAACTCCTTTAGTGGGGATTTATAATATTTACAATCTTACAGGAGCGATTGCTGTTGCTACTTTTTTAGGTATATCTAAATGTTCTATACAACAGATTACAGAAAGTTTCACTTCTGTGAAGATGCGTGGAGAAATAATCAAAATTAATGGAGTTGAAATATTTTTTGATGCTTACAATGCCAATCCTTCTTCAATGAAAGTCGCATTGCAGGAGCTTACAAGAAGGAAAAAAGGTAGACGGACAGTTGCTGTTTTAGGAGATATGCTCGAACTTGGAGAATTTACAGATTTAGCTCATGAAGAAGTTGGTAAATGGGTAAATGAGATGGGGATAGATATTTTTATTGGAGTGGGAAAGTTTATAAAAAATGCATTAAGATATGTTAATGGATATGTTTTTAACGATCCTATACAGGCGGCAGAGTTTTTAAAAAAAGAACTCAAGGGTTCTGAAATTGTTTTAATCAAAGGTTCAAGGGCTATGAAGCTGGAGAAGATTCTTGAGATTTTGAAAGAAGGGAGATAGTAATGCTTTATGAGATTCTTTACAGTTTAAGTGACTATATTTCTGGATTAAATGTTTTCAAATATATTACTTTCAGAACAATGCTTGCTATCCTTACATCTTTCTTTTTTACATTCATCATTGCTCCACCATGCATAAGATGGCTTAAAAAATTAAGTCTTACACAGCATATAAGAGATGATGGTCCTAAAACACATCTTAAAAAAGAAGGCACACCTACAATGGGCGGTATAATAATAACTGCTTCAGTCTTAGTTGCCGTGCTTATGTGGGGAAATTTAAAGAATCACTATATGTGGATTATGATAATTAGTTTCTTAGGTTTTGGCTTAATAGGATTTATAGATGATTATCTAAAAATTACAAGAAAAAATTACAAAGGATTACCAGGTAGATATAAATTGTTTGCTCAGTTATTACTTGCTTCTTCTGTAACTCTTTTTCTTTATTTCAACCCAAAGGACCCTTATACAACTGTTTTAAGTATTCCATTTTTCAAACAGTGGCTTATTGATTTAGGAATATTTTATCTGCCTTTTGCTATTTTTGTGATTGTAGGTAGTTCAAATGCTGTAAATCTTACAGATGGAATGGATGGACTTGCAGCAGGTCTTGTAGGTATTGCATCTATTGTAAATGCTGTTCTTCTCTATATATCAGGGCATGCTGTATTTGCTAAATATCTTTATGTTCTTTATATCCCCGGAACAGGAGAATTAGCTGTTTTTTGCGGTGCAATGCTTGGTGCATGTCTTGGCTTTTTATGGTATAATTCCTATCCTGCTGAGGTTTTTATGGGAGATGTTGGTTCTTTAAGTCTTGGTGGAGCACTCGGTAGTCTTGCGGTTATTACAAAGCATGAAATAGTTTTAGCTCTTGTTGGAGGCATATTTGTTGTAGAGGCTCTTTCTGTTATCCTTCAAGTAGGATATTTCAAATTAACAAATGGAAAAAGAATTTTTAGAATGGCACCGCTTCACCATCATTTTGAATTAAAAAAATGGCCCGAACCTAAGGTTATTGTTAGATTTTGGATAATAGGAATTATACTTGCCCTTTTGAGTCTTTTAACATTAAAACTGAGGTGATATTATGACAGGATATTTTAACAGTTTCACTCGTTTTACATGTAAAGGAATGCGTTTTATGTGTTTTATTTTGTTTATTTATGTCTTAGTTTACTCTCCTGAAGCTTTAGCTCAGGAAACTAAAAAACAAGTTGATATTGATGCTCCAAGTGCTGTTGCAGTTGATGCTCAGACAGGGAAGGTTTTATACGGCAAGAATCCGCATATAAAACTTCCTCCAGCAAGCACAACAAAACTTGTAACAGTGATGGTTGCTCTTGAGAAACTTGATCCTGAACATAAAGTAACCATATCAAGAAAAGCAGCAAGAACTCCGAGTGTTTCACCAAAGTTGGTGGAAGGAGAAGTTTATAAAGTCCGTGACCTTGTTTATCTTGCATTAATGCGATCTGTAAATTCCGCAGCAGTTGCTCTTGCAGAAGCTACTGCAGGAAGGGAGGAGAATTTTGTAAAGCTTATGAACGATAAAGTGCAGAAAATTGGAGCAAAAGATACAAGATTTATAAATGCATCAGGTTTACCTGGAGCAGGTCAATATACAACAGTCTACGATTTAACAAAAATAATGTCTCATGCTCTTGCTTATCCATTAATAAAAGAGGCTGTGCATACTCGTGTTTATTTAATCAGGTCTGAAAATGGAAAAGAGCATTTTATTCAGAATACAAATCAGCTTTTATGGGCAGAAGATAATATGATAGGAGGCAAAACAGGATATACAAGGCGAGCAAGACATTGTTTTGTAAGTGCCTATAAAGTTAATGGAAGACTTGTTTATACAGCAATCTTAGGAGATACAAATAGAGAGCAACTTTGGAAAGATACTCAACAATTAGTAGAAAAGGCAGAATATGTTCTTACAGGCAAAGATGAACCTGTTGTTAAGCTTTCAGAAGAAAAATCAGTAATGCCTGTTTCCTATAAGAAAAATCAGAAATTGAATAAAAAAGTTAAAACAGATAAAAAGAAAGTAAAGAAAATCTCAAAAACAAAGAGGGCAGCGAATGCAAAAAATAATAAAAGAACTATCTGAACTGGAGAATAAAACAGTAGCAGTTGTTGGTCTTGGTAAAAGTGGTATAGCAGCATCTAAGTTACTTTGCAGTCTTGGCGCAAAATTGATAATAAATGATAAAAAAAGCAAAGAGGAAATTTTAAAGGATTTAATAACAGTAAACGGGAAAATAGAACGAATCATAGGAGAGGGGCATCCACCAGAAGCCCTTGAAAATGCTGATATTGTTGTTGTAAGTCCAGGAGTTCCATTAAGCACACCTTCAATTGTTTCAGCAGTTTATAAAGGCATACCAGTTATTGGTGAGATAGAACTTAGTTGGCAGATTCTGAGTTTAATAAAAGAGAATGTAAAAATAATAGGTATTACAGGTGCAAATGGAAAGTCTACTACTTCAACGCTTACATATGAATTTTTAAAAAGAGATGGTAAAAAGGTTCAACTTGCAGGAAATATTGGATATCCTATGGCAGAAGTTGTTTTAAAACTTTTAAATAAAGAAATTGATATGGAATATCTTGTGCTGGAACTTTCCAGCTTTCAACTTGAAGGAATCAAAACTTTTAAACCTGATTTTGCAGCAATTCTGAATATTACTCCAGACCATATGGATAGATATTCAGACATGAAAGAATATATTGAGGCAAAGGCAAAAATTTTTCAGAATCAAAACGGAGATGATTATTTAATTCTTAACATGGATGATGAAAATACTATATCAGCTATTGAATATTTAAGAAATGTATATTTAAAAAAAGGTAAACTTCCTCATGTTTTTTATTTTAGCAGGGTTCAAAATGTCTATGGTGCCTATTTAAAGAATGATTCTATTTATTTTAATGCCAGAGAAGAAGTCTCTGATGACATAAAGAAAGAGATGGAAAACACGGTTCTTTCTGTTTCCACATTTAAAATAAAGGGTATTCATAATGTTGAAAATATAATGGCAGCATCTTTACTTGCTTTATGTTCTGGATGCAAGGGGCAAAGTATAAAAGACGTTGTTCAGCAATTTCCAGGTCTTCCACATAGAATGGAGCCTGTCAGAGAAATAGATGGAGTAATCTATATAAATGACTCAAAGGGCACTAATGTTGACGCAGTTAAGAAATCTCTTGAAAGTTTTCCCGGTAATGTGATATTGATTGCTGGTGGAAGAGATAAAGATGGAGATTTTTCTGCTTTGAAAAGTATTGTAAAAGAAAAAGTAAAGGCTTTACTACTTATCGGTGAGGCAAAGCATAAGATAGCAGATGCTCTTGGAGATTTGGTTCCATGCTATTTAGAAAGTGATATGAAGTCTGCTGTGATTAAAGCAAAGGAAATTGCTCGTGCTGGTGATGTAGTGCTTCTTTCTCCTGGATGCGCAAGTTTTGATATGTTCAAAAACTTTGAACATAGAGGAGAAGTATTTAAAGATATTGTGAACTCTTTATGAAAAAAGGTTCTATTGATAAAACTCTTATAATAGCTGTAACTATTCTTGTAATAATTGGATTAATTGCAGTTTATAGTTCTACTTCTGTTTTAGCTTCTGTTAAGGCAAAATATGCTGATAAAGGTGGAATGATTTACTTACAGAAGCAACTATTTACATTGATTATAGGCTTTTTTTTCATAGTTGTATTTATATTTTTACCTGTTACAAAATTAAAAAAACTTGTTTTTCCTCTGCTTATTATTTCTTTTATAATGCTTATTGCTGTTTTTAGTCCATTAGGAGTAAGTGCAGGAGGTGCAAGAAGATGGCTCAGACTGTGGCCCAGTGTTTTTCAACCTTCTGAACTTGTAAAGCTTGCAATGGTTTTTTTCCTTGCATGGTATATGAGCAGAGAAAGTTATAATAAAGAAAGTATCAAGGATTTTGTAATTCCGATAAGTTTAATGGGAGTATTTCAGATAATTTTTCTTAAACAACCAGATTTTGGTGCAGTTATGACACTTGGAATAATCACCTTTGTGATGCTTTTTATCGGAGGTGTAAGTTTAAGATTTTTGGGACTTACTATTTTGCTTGCAATTCCTGTTTTATTTTATCTTGCAAAAGAACCTTATAGATGGAAAAGAATAACTTCATTTCTTGACCCTTGGTCAGATCCTCAGGGAAGCGGTTTTCAGCTTGTTCAGTCACTTATTGCACTTGGAAGCGGAGGGCTTACAGGACAAGGTCTTGGCGAAGGAAAGCAGAAACTTGCTTTTTTACCTGAGATACACACAGATTTTATATTTGCTCACATCGGTGAAGAAATGGGATTTATTGGTGTTTGCGTAGTTGTTATTCTTTTCTTTTTCATATGTATGAGAGGACTAAATATTGCAGCAAAGCAGATTGACCCTTTTTGTTATTTTCTTGCTTCGGGAATTACAATCATGATTTCAATTCAGGCATTAATAAACTTTGCAGTTGTAACAGGTCTGGCACCAACAAAAGGACTTCCCTTGCCTTTTATTAGTTACGGTGGTTCTTCCCTTGTTGTCAATCTTATAGCAGTGGGAGTTTTGCTTAATCTTTCAAGATTTGATTATAAGGCAGATTTTACAGAATTAACATTACAGAAAAAAAATAAATTAAGAACATATAGATATTACTACAAAGGAAGAAAATTTTCATGAGAGTTATTATTGCAGGTGGAGGAACAGGGGGACATCTTTTCCCTGGCATTGCTCTTGCAGAGAGTTTGATAGGTAAATATCCAGAGGCTCAAATTATCTTTGTGGGAACTCCAAAAGGACTGGAGGCAAAGGTAATACCTAAAACAGGCTATGAGTTAAGTTTTATTTCAATTCAGGGATTTGTTGGAAAGTCTTTTAGTGAAAAGGCAAAATCGCTGAAGAGTCTTTTAAAATCCATGTTTGAATCAAAAAATATTATAAATTCATTTGCTCCAGATATTGTTTTCGGAGTTGGAGGATATGCATCGTTTCCAGTTGTTTTAGCAGCTTTTTTGAAAAAAATTCCTACGATTATTCTTGAACAAAATACTGTTCCAGGGCTTGCGAATAAATTACTTGGCAAAATTGCTTCTGCTGTTGCGATAACATATCCAGAGACAATAGAGTATTTCTCAAGGGAGAAGACATATTTAACAGGAACTCCAATTAGAAAGAAAATTTTAGAAGGAAATAAGGAAAAGGCAAAAAAACTTTTTGATATTGAAGAAGGAAGAATTACAATACTGATTTTGGGAGGTAGTCTTGGAGCAAGAAAGATAAACAAGGCTATGACAGAAGGACTTTCATATTTGCTTCCTTTAAAAAACAGGATACAGATAATTCAT